>NZ_DDOP01000018.1:0-108131 GCF_002341725.1 Bradyrhizobium sp. UBA2491 | reverse complement strand
TCGAGCGAAGCCTGCCCCGCACTTGATCCGGGATGCATACCGGTTCGCCCGAAGGAAACGCGTCAGAAAAAGAAGAAGGACTGACTAACGTGAAACTCGTCGAACCTCCCTCGTGCAGCGCTGCGTCCACCATCGTCTTCATCGGCCGCAACCACCGCGGCCAGTGGGTCGCCCAGCAACAGAACGGCCTCTATGGTCGCTTGTTCGTCAACCGCGCCCAGGCTGTCAAATACGCGCTGTTCGAGAACGGCCAGCACCCCGAAATGATCGTCGAACTGTCGCGCGAGATCGAGCTCGATATGCGCAGCCAGACCGCTGATATTCCCGCGAGCCGCGTGGCGTGAGCCGCCCCATGATCGCGCAGACAGCATCGAGATGGGCAGCGCCGGCCGATTCGACCGAATGGCTGTCGGGCTTCATCCCCGATCTTCCGACCCCCTTCAACCACCAGGACGAAATCGACGTCGATGCGTTCGGCCGGCTGTGCGAGCGCCAGATCGCAGCCGGCGCCACCGCGCTGGTGGTCGGCGAGACCGCGGGCGAAAGCTCGACGCTGGAGCCCGCCGAGCGCGCGCAGTTGGTTGCCATCGCAGCCCGCGTCGCGCGCAGGCGGGTCCGCATCATCGCCGGCGCCGGATCGAACGCGACGGATCGTGCCGTCACGTTCACGCGGGCCGCCGAGGCGGCGGGCGCAGATGCCATCATGTCGGTCGTGCCCTATTACAACAAGCCGATGCCGCAGGGCATGGCGGCGCATTTCCGCGCCGTGGCCGCCGCCACCACGCTGCCGGTGATCCTGCACGACGTCCCGTCGCGGACTGTCAAGGGACTCGCCGACGAGACGCTGCTCGAACTCGCGACCTCGCCACGGTTCGCGGGATTGCGCGACAGCGGTGCCGACGTCGCCCGGCTGGCGCGGCTGCGCGCACGCCTGCCCGCGACGTTCCGAATGCTGACCGGTGACGACAATTCATCGCTCGCCTGGCTTGCGGCCGGCGGCGATGGCTGCGTCTCCGCGGTGACGAACGTCGCGCCCGACCTGTATGTCGCCGTGCACCGGCACTTCCGCGCGGGCCGGCTGTACCAGGCGCGCGAGTTGCATCAGCGGCTGGTGCCGCTGGCGACCCTGCTGGAACGCGAGCATCCGGCCGCGCTGAAGTTCGCGCTGGCGCTGTTGGGCTTCATGCAACCGGCGACGCGGCTGCCGATCGTGCAATTGGGGACGGCGGCGAAGGCCGAAGTGGCACGGGCGATGGCCGCACTTGCCGACGAATATCTTGCAGCGGCACAGTGAGACAGGCCGACGCGGCGTAAGCCATCGCAATGCACAATGGCGCGAGCCAACATCGCTACGCCATTTCGCGGCGCTGCATGAAATCGCCGGTGAGCCTCGACCGTAGTGTTGCCGCTGGCGATGAACCTGCTCGATCACCTGACGCGGCGCAGCGAGGTCACCTGACCCGGCAAATGCTTGGCGCGCCACGCCGGTCCCGGGCCGCGCATGTAATGCGCCTCGGGCCGATAGGCGCTGATCGGCTGCTCGCCGATCCAGGCGAGGAATTTGAACATCCGCTCTGCGGCGCCGCGCAGCAGGGCCCTGATCGACGAAGCCGCGCGCATCTCAATAATCCCACTTCTCGCCGAGCACGGCCGGTGCCCGCGGATATTTCTCGGCATCGCCGCCCAGCATGCCGACATGGAGGTTGGTCTGCGCCCAGTGCTCGTGGCCGCGATGCAGCAGCAGCTCGTTGCGCAGCCGGTGGATTTTAGCCGCCGCGATCGCGCGGTGGATCGTCTTGAACGCCAGGCCGATCCGCCGGACCGTCCGGCGCAGCGCGGTCTGCATGGCACCGGCCGGGCCATGGGGCCGGACATCGTGCAAATGAAGCAGGGTCATGTCCCACCTTCCTGTTGGCGGCGCGCGAGCGCACCGCGTCAAGCTGGAAGATGCTGAGGACGGCGTAGGAATTCGAGAGGACCCGCCGCGTCATGACATAGGCGCGCCATAAGCGTCCAGCGCGCCGCCGCAATGCCGCAAATCGGGACAATTCGG
Source organism: Bradyrhizobium sp. UBA2491 (assembly GCF_002341725.1). NCBI lineage: Bacteria > Pseudomonadati > Pseudomonadota > Alphaproteobacteria > Hyphomicrobiales > Nitrobacteraceae > Bradyrhizobium > Bradyrhizobium sp. UBA2491. The sequence goes on along the minus strand of NZ_DDOP01000018.1, from coordinate 106,078 downwards.
CCGATTTTACCTTTGAGCCGCCTTTCCCTGGTGCCGGTTTACGGTCGCGGGCAAGACCGGTAACCTTGCCTCCCAGTGCGACGTGGAGAGTGCCGATGCGGCCAAAGGATCAGATCAACTGGATGCTGACAGACGCGATCGAGGCGCTCGCCCGGGCCGAACGATTGCACCAGAGCTTCCTCAATTTGCACCCGCGGGCAGGCAGCAGCGAGCCGAGCTGGGAACCGCCGATGGATGTGATCGAGACCGACGAGGAGATCCTGATCCTGGTCGCGCTGCCGGGGGTCGATCCCGACGAGGTCGAGGCCGCGCTCGACGGCGGGACGCTGGTGATCTCCGGCCGCCGCATCCTGCCCGCTGAACTGCGCGACGCCCGCATCCTGCGTCTCGAACTGCCGCAGGGCCGGTTCGAGCGCCGCATCGCGCTGCCGACCGGCCGCTACACCATCAGCCGCTTTGCCGCGCATGGCTGCGTCGGCCTGCGGCTCGGAAAATCGAGCTGAGGGATTTCGACATGGCTGCTTCGGACATTTCCAGCTCGACCACGGCATCGGCGCCGATCCCGAGCGACGCACTGATCATCATCGCGGTGCGCTCGACGGTGCTGTTTCCCGACGTCATCATCCCGATCTCGATCAACCGCGCCAAATCCATTGCGGCGGCGCAGCAGGCGGTCCGCGAGCAGCGCCAGATCGGCATCCTGTTGCAGCGCGATCCCGAGGCCGACGATCCCGGCCCGGACGGGCTCTACCGCGTCGGCACCGTCGCCAACATCGTGCGCTACATCACCGGCGCCGACGACACCCATCACCTGGTCTGCCAGGGCGTGCAGCGCATGCGCGTGCTCGACTATCTGCCCGGCACCCCGTTCCTCGCCGCGCGCGTGCTGCAGATCCCGGAGCCGACCACCACCTCGCCCGAGATCGAGGCCCGCTTCCTCAATCTGCAGCGCCAGGCGCTGGAGGCCGCGCAATTGCTGCCGCAGACGCCGCCCGAATTGATCGCCGCGTTACAGGGCACGACCTCGCCGGCCACCCTCGCCGACCTTGCGACCTCCTACATGGACATCAAGTCGCCTGAGAAGCAGGACATCCTCGAGACCATCGATCTCGTGCCGCGCATGGAGAAGGTCTCGCGGCATCTCGCCGAGCGCATCGAGGTGCTCCGCCTGAGCCAGGAGATCGGCCAGAAGACCAAGGCCGCGTTCGACGAACGGCAGCGCGAGGCGATCCTGCGCGAGCAGATGGCGACCATCCAGCGCCAGCTGGGCGAAGGCGACGGCAAGGCGGCGGAAGTTGCCGAGCTGACCAAGGCGATCGTCGAGGCCAAGATGCCGCCGGAGGCCGAGAGCCAGGCGCAGAAGGAATTACGCCGCTACGAGCGGATGCCGGAGGCCGCCGCCGAATCCGGCATGGTGCGCAGCTATCTCGACTGGCTGATCGACCTGCCGTGGAGCCTGCCCGAGGAGAAGCCGATCGACATTGCGGAAGCCCGCAAGATCCTCGACCAGGACCACTACGGCCTCGAAAAGATCAAGAGCCGCATCATCGAGTACCTCGCGGTGCGCAAGCTCGCGCCGGGCGGCAAGGCGCCGATCCTGTGCTTCCTCGGGCCGCCCGGCGTCGGCAAGACCTCGCTCGGCCAGTCGATCGCGCGCGCGATGTCGCGGCCGTTCGTTCGTGTCTCGCTCGGTGGCGTGCATGACGAGGCCGAGATTCGCGGCCACCGCCGCACCTATATCGGCGCGCTGCCCGGCAACATCATCCAGGCGATCAAGAAGGCCGGCGCACGCAATTGCGTGATGATGCTGGACGAGATCGACAAGATGGGCCGCGGCGTCCAGGGCGACCCGTCGGCCGCGATGCTCGAGGTGCTCGACCCCGAGCAGAACGGCACCTTCCGCGACAATTACCTCGGCGTGCCGTTCGACCTGTCGCGCGTCGTGTTCATCGCCACCGCCAATATGCTCGACGGCGTCCCCGGGCCGCTGCTCGACCGCATGGAGCTGATCAGCCTCGCCGGTTACACCGAGGACGAGAAGCTCGAGATCGCCAAGCGCTATCTGGTGCGCCGCCAGCTCGAGGCCAACGGCCTGAAGGCCGAACAGGTCGAACTCGATCCGGACGCGCTGCGGCTGATCATCAAGAGCTACACCCGCGAGGCCGGCGTCCGCAATCTGGAGCGCGAGATCGGCAAGGTGCTGCGCAACGTCGCGGTGCAGATCGCCGAAGGCAGCACGAGTCACGTCACGATCGCGCCGAAGGATATCATCTCGCTGCTCGGCCAGCCGCGCTTCGAGAACGAGATCGCGATGCGCACCAGCGTCCCCGGCGTCGCCACCGGCCTCGCCTGGACCCCGGTCGGCGGCGACATCCTGTTCATCGAGGCCTCGCGCACGCCGGGCCGCGGCGCGCTGATGATCACCGGACAACTCGGCGACGTGATGCGCGAGAGCGTGCAGGCCGCGATGACCCTGGTGAAGAGCCGGGCCTCCCAGCTCGGCATCGACCCCGGCATGTTCGAGAAGAACGACATCCACATCCACGTTCCCGCCGGCGCCACGCCGAAGGACGGCCCGAGCGCGGGTGTCGCGATGTTCACCGCCCTCACCTCGCTTTTGACCGATCGCACCGTGCGCAGCGACACCGCGATGACCGGCGAGATCTCGCTGCGCGGCCTCGTGCTGCCGGTCGGCGGCATCAAGGAGAAAGTGGTCGCCGCCGCGGCCGCGGGCCTGACCCGCGTGATGCTGCCGACCCGCAACAAGCGCGATTACGACGACATCCCCGCCGGCGCCCGCGCCAAGCTGGAATTCATCTGGCTCGAGCGCGTCGACGACGCGATCGCCGCCGCGCTGGAGCCCGCCAAGACGACTCCGGCGGCGGCGGAGTGACTGCTTTATCAACAGCAGGGGGCGTGCAGCAATCTCTGCCACGCCCCCTGGATTAGATTCGCAGGATGGGTAGAGCTAAGCGAAACCCATCGCCTGTGCCACATGTCGCGAATGATGGGTTTCGCTTCGCTCTACCCATCCTACACGGCCGAGCGGGCTTCAGCTCTTCTCCATGCAATCTTCGATGTAGAACCAGCGGTCGTCGCCGGTCAGGCCCTTCGACTTCACCTCGGCGCGGCAGGCCTTCAGCTTGGGCTTGTTGGCGACCCACTTCGCCTTCATGTCCTTCAGCTTCTGCATGGTGAGCTTCATGCGCGACGGCTTGGCTTCGGATGGAGCGGTGCCCTGGGCCGAGGCGGCTTGCAGTGAGCCAGCGAGGAGCAATGCGGCAGCAAGACAGATTGCCGGACGAAGCATGACGGAAATTCCCTTGACTATCGGTTCAATGACTATCGATTGAATTCAACATGGCGGAGCGCGGGACGCAAACGTCCCGCGCATCCGGCTTCCGGTCAGAAAATCTTGACCGCGCTTTCCAGCGTCTTGTAAACGCCCCACGCCAGCGGGACCGCGACGAAGGCCCAGAACAACAGCGCCTTGGTGTCGAGGCCGCCCTTGCCGATCCCGAACGATCCGCTTGGCCCGGACGCTGCCGCGCTCGCCGTTTCGGCCTGCAACCTGGCGACCTCGGCCTCACTCATGTGCCACTTCGAATCCACCGGCCGGATTCTGAAATTGCAGATCAAGCCGATGATCAAAAGGCCAGCCAGGATATACATGGTGCGGTCGTAGACCAGCGCACGCTCGATCCCGGCCTGAAGCTGGGCGTCCCTGATATAGCCGACCAGCAGCGGACCGACGACGCCGGCCGTTGACCACGCCGTCAACAGGCGGCCGTGGATCGCGCCGACGAACTGCGTGCCGAAGATATCGGCGAGATAGGCCGGGATGGTCGCGAAGCCGCCGCCATACATCGTCAGGATGATGCAGAAGGCGCCGACGAACAGCGTGCGCGAGCCCATATGGGCGAAGCTCGGCGCCAGCGCGTAGAGCACGATGCCGAGGATGAAGAACGTGTAGTAGGTGTTCTTGCGGCCGATCTTGTCCGACAGCGACGCCCAGAAGAAGCGGCCGCCGATGTTGAACAGCGACAACAGGCCGACGAAGCCGGCAGCGATCGTCGCGATCGCCACCTTCTGCCCGGCATCAAGTGCCGCGAAGCCGACGCCGGCCTTGCCGATCAGCGCGCCGCCGAAGATCTCCTGAAGCATCGGAGAGGCCATCGCCAGCACGCCGATGCCGGCCGACACGTTCATGCAGAGCACCATCCAGATCAACCAGAACTGCGGCGTCTTGTGTGCATTGTCGAGATGCACATTGGCCGAGCTGATCATGCGGTTGGTGGTGGCGGGCGGCGTCCAACCCTCGGGGCGCCAGCCGGCCGGCGGCACGCGATAGCCGAATGCGCCGATCATCATGAAGACGAAGTAGATTGCCGCCATGGCGAGGAAGGTCTGCCAGACGCCGACCGAGGTCGGCGTCTTGAAATAGTTGATGAGCAGGTTTGCCAGCGGCGAGCCGATCATCGCGCCACCGCCGAAGCCCATGATGGCCATGCCGGTCGCCATGCCGCGGCGGTCGGGAAACCACTTCACAAGCGTCGACACCGGCGAGATGTAGCCGAGCCCGAGGCCGACGCCGCCGATCAGGCCGAGGCCGATCCACAGGATCCAGAGCTGATGGATGTAGACGCCGAGCGCGGAGATCGCAAAGCCACCGGACCAGCACAGCGCCGCGACGAAGCCCGCCTTGCGCGGACCGGCGCGCTCCAGCCAGCCGCCGAACATCGCGGCGGAAAGACCGAGCACGACGATGCCGATGGTGAAGATCATCAGCAGGTTGGTGACCTGCCAGTCGCAGGTCGTGGTAAAGAGGTCGCCAAGCACCGAAGGATTCTGGCAGGCGGCCGGCTTATCGATGCCGATCGCTCGCGACAGCGGTAGCCAGAACACGCTCAGCCCGTAGGACATGCCGATGCAGAGGTGGATGCAGAGCGCAGCCGGCGGCACCAGCCAGCGGTTGAAGCCGGCGGTCGCGATCGTCTGTTCCTTGTCGAGGAAACCTGCGCCTGCCGCGGATACACGTCCGGCACTGCTCACTGTGGTCATTAATACCTCCCCTGCAGCCGCCATTGCGTGAGGCGCGTCTGCGTCTTCGATCCCGTCTCAGCCCTTGCGGTCAACGGCTGCCGGCCGCTCCGCACATTCCTTCGATGCGCCGGGACCAACCACGCGCATGTTCAGAAATGCCAACCCCCGATACGACCGGATATGCCCGACCTCGCAGCCCCTGATCTGGACACATGCCGGCCATCGTCCGCCCATGTGCCCACATCCGGGCAAAGGTTCATCTCCACAACCCGGCGGAGCTTATCAATTCGCGCAGAAGCGGGAACGGGTGTCGATAGGCAAAAGGTAGAAATTCAGCTGCAACTAGCGTGTACGCGGCGATGCAGCATTTGAATTGTCTATCGTTCCATTCGCCTTCTCGATCAGGAAAACGATGCGAACATCGCTTCGCTCGGTGATCTCGACCTTGTCGCCGGTCTCCTGAATGAGCGCCGGGATATCGATCACCGAAAGCGGATCGGTGCAATGCACTTCGAGCAGGTCTCCGGCGATCACGGTCTTCAAGGCCTTGCGCGTCTTCAGCGCAGGCAACGGGCATTTCAGGCCTGTGAGATCGAGTTTCGTCGTTGTCATGGTACGACCATGGCGAAGCCGTCGTGCATCGTCAACGCCAGCCGGCCCATCCCGTTCAGCTTTCGGCCGCAGCCGAGGCGCGCACATCATCGACACCGATCGCGGAACGCAGCATCAATTCGGCAACGGCCGCGATGTCGTCGAGATGCGCAATCGGCAGCCTGGTTTCGATGGCAACGTCGCTGGCAATTCCGACAATGCATGGGTCATCGGGAAACAGCAGCGGCTTGCCATTGGCGGCGCGATGCACCTCGATCTTGTTGAGCGGCTCGCGCTTGAAACCTTCGACCACCACCAGGTCGACGCTCGCCATCTTGGCGAGCAGTTCCGGCAGCCGCGGTTCATCGGCGCCGCGCAGTTCGTGCATCAGAGCCCAGCGCCGCGTCGAGGACACCAGCACCTCGGTCGCGCCGGACTGCCGGTGCACCCAGGAATCCTTGCCGGGCACATCGACATCGAATTCGTGGTGAGCGTGCTTGATCACGGAGATGCGCAAGCCGCGGCCGCGCAGATAGGGGATCACCCGCGACAGCAGGGTGGTCTTCCCGGCACCGCTCCAACCCGCGAGGCCAATCACTTTCATCCGCGTCTCCGAAGGCGTCCAGCGTTCAATGCTGCTTATATCAGCCTTGATGCCAAGTCATGCCAGCCTCCGATATCGTCCGGCTGATCTGCCTTGGGACTGCCTTCGGAAACTTCTGAAGCGCCATGTCCGCAGCTGCCGGGAGTTTTTGCGAGGCGACATCGCCGGTGGCTTCGAAAGCGCGCAGCCAAAACACGAATGCCGGTTCGAGGACGGGGCCGAAGCATTCGTTGAAATTTCGGATATCCCCATGAAATGAATGGTTAATCGGCGGTCCGTATCGCCATCTCATAAGGCAATCTTAACAGCATCTGCCTTACCTGTTCTCCCGTTCAACGGGAGACCCGTCCAGTGCCCAATCATGATGATGTTCGAGACGCGATCAGTCTGAAGAACCGGGTTCTGGTCACCGGAATCTTCCTGGCGTCGGGCGCGGCATCGCTGATCCTTCAGGTGCTCTGGTTCAAGCAGTTGCAATTCGTGCTGGGAAGCGCGACCGTCTCCGTCAGCGTCACGGTGGCGAGCTTCTTCTTCGGCCTTTCGCTCGGCAGCGTCGTCGGCGGCCGGGTCGCCGACACCGTCGACCGCCCCCTGAAGGTCTACGGATTTCTCGAACTCGCGCTCGCGCTGGTGTCGCTGGCGGTGACCGCGTTCCTGTCGCATTGGCCGACATGGGTGGGCTGGCTGGCGCCCATGCTGGACCTGGAGTCTCCGCTCCGCCTGCCCCTCATGGTCGCGCTGTCGCTCGCGATCCTGTCGCTGCCGACGATGTTGATGGGCGCAACCCTGCCCTTTCTGGTGCGATACCTGACCCGCGCGCAAACCGACCTCGCCAACCGCATCGGCCTGCTCTACGGCTTCAACACCCTGGGTGCGGCCATTGGCACTTTGACCGTCGGCTTCGTCCTGATGGGTCTCGTCGGGATCACGGGATCGAGCCTGGTTGCGGCGGCGCTGTATGTCTGCGTCGGCCTCGCGGCGCTGCTCGTTGCGCGCGGCACGAGTCCCCTGCCGCCCTCACCGGCCACCACGAATATGCCGGCGCAAGCACCAGGATCGCAGCAGGGCAGCACGACCATCCTGATCTGGGTCTTCGCGTGCTCCGGCTTCGTGTCGATCGCCTATGAGGTGGTCTGGTTCCGCTTCCTGACCAATGTCAGCACCTCGAGCGTCTACGCGTTCTCCGGCATGCTCGGGGTCTACCTACTGGGGCTGGTGATCGGCGCCCTGATCTGCGCCAGGCTGCTCGCGCCCCGCAAGGATCAATTGCTGCGCTACTTTGCCGTCACGCAATTGCTGATCGCGGTTGCCGCCACGCTGACCGTCGGAATCCTCGGCAAGGCGCGCACCGTGGGCGTGGCGCTGCATCCGATCGTCTCAAGCCTGCTTCCGGTCCCGGCGCAGGAACTGCTGGGCGGCGACGTTTCATTCTTCCTGATCTGTGCCATTGCGCTGTTGCTGCCGACCACGCTGATCGGCATCAGCTTTCCGCTGGCCAGCGAACTGACCGTGATGCAGATGAGCGCGCTCGGCCGCAGGATCGGCTCGCTCTACGCCTTGAACACGATCGGTGGCGTGCTGGGCTCGCTGGCGGCGGGATTCCTGCTGATCCCCTATCTGGGCAGCCAGTGGGCGCTCACGGTCCTGATTGCCCTGAACGTCCTGCTCTTTGTCGCGACCGCCGTATCGCAACCGGGTCTTCTCCGAGAGAGGAGCCTGTGGCGACAAGGGACGGTCGCCGCAGGCGTCATCGCCGTGTCGCTGCTGCTGTTCACCCCGCATTACCTGGAGCGGGTCCTGACCGCGATCGAAGGCGCCAATGTGCTTGAATTGCGGGAAACCCGGCAGGCGACATTTGCTGTGGTCGAGTATCAGGACGGGGCGGCGGGGACCTATCAGCAATTGGTGGTGAACTCGAAAAGCTATGCCAACAACCGCCCCGAGGGCCGACGCTACATGGCCGCGATGGGGCACTATCCCATTCTGCTGCACCCGGGCCCTGTTGAAACCGCTGTCGTGATCTGCATCGGAACCGGAACCACGGTGGGTGCAGTCAGCACCCATCAGGAACTGCAATCGATCGACGCAGTCGATCTGTCCCCGACGGTGTTCGAATTCGCGCCGCATTTCGTGCCGATCAACAAGCAGTTCTATCAGAATCCCAAAGTCCACCAGATCGTTGCCGACGGGCGCCACTTCCTGCTCGGGACCAACGAGACATTCGACGTCATCACGCTCGAGCCGCCGCCACCGCATGACGCCGGCGTTATCAACCTCTACACCGAGGAATTCTACGCGCTGGCCAAGCAGAGGATGCGTCCTGGCGCCGTGCTCGCGCAATGGGTGCCGCTCGATTTCAACCGCGGCATTCTTCCGAAGATGATCCTCAAGGCCATGATGGGCCAGTTCAAGCATGTCTCGCTGTGGCTGCCGTCCAGAATGGAAGGCGTCGCGATCGCCTCCGACGAACCCTTGACAATCGATCCGCGCATGCTCGCGATGCGGATGTCGCAACCCGCGGTGGCCGATGACCTGACGGCAAACGGGCTGCGCTCGCCGGAGGATTTCCTGGCCACCTTCATCGCCGCCGATGCGAAGCTCGCGGCCTTTGTCGGAGACGTGCCGACCCTGACGGATGACCGGCCACGCCTCGAATATTACAACTGGTATCCGCTGAGCTCGATCAGCGTCGACGAATTGAAGCGACTCCGCGAGCCGGTCGAAAACTACCTCGCCGACAAGTCGGTCGACGAGGCCCGTCTCGACACCGCGCGCACGGTCGCCAATGCGATCCTGGACGAGCACCAGGCCACGGCCGAGGGCGACAGATCGGCCGCCGATGCAGCGGTTCGCCTGGCCCTCAAGCTGGCGCCGGACAATTCCTATGTCGACTTCCTGGACCGCAAGCTGCGCGAGTGATCGGGCGGCCTGCGGCGAATCGATCGTCCGCGGGAACGTAGGATGGGTAGAGCGCAGCTAATTTCCCTGCGCCCTCTGTGAAGAGGGCGAAACGAACGAGCAAAGCTCGGACAGATGATGTCGCGAGGATGCGGACGCATGATCCATAGATCGCGCCACACACTCGCTGTCATCCCGGCGAAGGCCGGGACCCATTACCCCAAATCTCCACTGTTGGACGAGGCTGGGGCTGCAAATCCCGTTCATGACCGAATGCGGTGGTCATGGGTCCTGGCCTTCGCCAGAACGACAGCGGTGGATCTGGCACGGCTCACCGCTACGCCGGCCTGAATCCCGCCCTCACCAACGCCGCACGGCTCTCCTCCGACGCCAGCGCATCGAGAAAGGCCTGCACCGCGGGCCGCCGCCTGCGCGCCGTCACCACCGCGAAATCATAATGCTCCTCGGCGAGTGGAATGAAGCCAAGCCCGGACGCGTGGGCGACCGGCGCGATGGTCATGCCCCAGTCGGCGCGATGCTGCGCCACCGCGGCGGCGACCGCATTATGCGAGCGCGGTTGGTTCCAGTAGCCGTCGGGCCGGCTGCCCGCCAGCAGGCGGTCGATCAGGATGCGGGTGCCGGCGCCCTGGTTGCGGTTGACCATGATGCAGGCGGGATCGGCGAGCGCGGCATGCACCGCCTGCTCCGCGCTCAGACCGGCAAAGCGTGCATCGTCCTTGCGGAACACGATGCCCTGCATGCGCCGCCAGCCCGGCACCAGCTCGAGGCCGTCGGCCAGATACGGCGTGTTGTAGGTCTCGGTCTTGTCGTCGAACAGATGGATCGGAGCGAGATCGCATTCGCCGCGCCTGGCGGCCGCGAGCCCGCCGAGACTGCCGACCGCGATCGAACGCACCACGAGCCCGGCATGCGCCAGCGGCGCGGTGACGAGATCGAGCCCGGTGCAATGGCTGCCGACGATGACGAGATCGGGCACCCGCACATGCGGCGTGAACAGCGTCACCTCGGCCTCGCTGCCGGCCGGCAGCTGGTCGGCAAGTGCCTCGATCTTCAGGAAGCCGTCCGCCTGCGCAAACGCCGTGATCGCGCCCGAGCCCTTGCCGCCGGGATAGGCGATCAGGCCGGCGGCGCCTTCGACCAGCGACACCATCACGAACTCGGTGCGCCCGAGCTCGGAGGCGATGCGCACCGGCACCTTCGCCGCCACCTTGGCATCGGAACGCGGCGGCAGGCCGGCCATCCGCCGCAGCACCGGCACGATCATGTCGTGGAAGGTGAACATCGCCGAGGTCGGAAACCCCGGCAGGATGACCACCGGCTTGCCGTCGCAGACCGCAAGGCACAGCGGCTTGCCCGGCTTCAGCGCCACGCCATGTGCGATGATCCCGGGCTTGCCGAGCCGGCCAATGATCCGGTGCGAGACGTCGCCGGCGCCCTTGGAGGTGCCGCCCGACAGCACCAGCATGTCGCTGTCCGCCAGCGCCTTGCGCATCGCGGCGTCCAGCATCGCCTCATTGTCGGCGATCGCACCGAGGAACGACGCATCGCCGCCGTTCTCGGCGATCGCTGCCGTGACGATCGCGCCGTTGGTATCGTAGATCGCGGCCGGCCGCAGCCTGTCACCCGGCTGCACCAGTTCGTCGCCGGTCGACAGGATCGCGACGCGCGGGCGGCGCGTTACTTGAACGTCAGCGATGCCGCAGGCCGCGAGCATGCCGATCTCGCGCGAGCCGATGATCGTTCCCGTGCGCAGCAGTGCCTCGCCGCGCGCGATGTCGGAGCCGGCATACGACACGAACTGCCCGGGCGACGCCGCGCGGCGGACCTCGATGGCGTCGTTGCCGCCGGTCTGGCCGACGGGTTGGGTGTGCTCGACCATCACGACGGCGTCGGCGCCGCGCGGCACCGGGCCGCCGGTTGCAATCGCGGTCGCGGTGCCCGGGAGCACCGGACGGGTCGGCGCGATGCCGCAGGAAATGGTCTCGTCGGTCAGCGCCAGTTGCACCGGCGCCCCCTCGCTGGCGCGCGCAAGATCGGCCGAGCGCACGGCAAAACCGTCGACATTTGAGCGATCGAACGGCGGCACGTCGATCGGCGCCACCACGTCCTGCGCCAGCGCGCGGCCGAGCGCGGCGGCGAGCGGTCGCGTCTCGGACGGCAATTGGCGCGGGAACAGCGCCGCCTCGAAGCGCGCGAGCGCCTCCTCGCGCGACAGGATGGTCAGGAACTGGTCCTGCTCGATGGACGGCTTGGGGTTCGGCGTGAAAGTACTGGTCATCCCGGGAACTCACTCCCGCAACATATAGGCATCGACGGCCGTGCCCGCGGCAAAACCCTCCGCTGCGCCAGGCACGATCAGCAGGGCTTCGGCGCGCGCGATGGCATCGAGCGACAAGTCGCCGATCGCCAGCACATGCCAGCGGCCTTGCCGGCGCGTCAGCAGCACGACCTCTGCGACACCGACGCCCGAAGCGACCTTGCGTTCCAGCGGCAGCGTCAGCGATTTGCGCGGGCGCCGGCCCGAGAGCTGGTCGAGCACCGGAAGCGCAATCGCCCACCAGGCCGCGAAGGCCTGATCCGGCGCGCCGGGCAATGCGACCACCGGGATCGGATCGATCCGCCCGACCGCAGCGGTGCGCCCGGGTTGCAGTGCGATGCCGCGCGCGATCAGCGTGCCACGCTTCGCCAGCGCATTGACCGCCACATCCGTGTGACCAACGCCGGTGCCCCCGATCGTGACGATGAGATCGCAGCCTTCCGGATCGAGCGCGTTGGCGATCGCTACCACATCCGGCGTCACCGTCGTGCAGACGAACTCAGCGCCTGCAAGTCGCGCGGTATCGGCGATCAGTTGCGCGGTCAGCTCGCCATTGCCGATATTGACGATGCGCAGACGCGGGCGTCTTACACGCAGCAGCTCAAGTCCGGCCGCCCGCGCGAGCAGCAGACCACGCGGCAGCAGCGGCTCGCCTGCCGGCGTCACCGTACGCCCCGCGGCGATGTCGCTGCCGGCCCGCCGGACGCCCTGCCCCGGGATGGCTTCGGCGAGCACCTGCGGCAATGGACCGGAGCTGTCGACCGCATCGGCATCGACCACGCAATCGGTGCCATCGGGCATCGCCGCGCCGGCAGCGACCCAGGCCGGGAGCTCGGTCAGCGCCAACGGCGCATAGGAGGACGCGCCGACCAGATCATTGGCGCGCATCGCCCAACCGTCGTTGACCGCGATATCGTGCGGCGGATAGGCGCGTGCGGCTGGTATTTCGGCTGCGATGCAGTGCAATGCGTCCGCGGGCGGCAACTCGATCGGCGCGACCGCCGCGACGTCGCGCAGCACGGCCGCCAGCGCCGCATCGAGCGGGGTAAGCGAAGCCGGGAGGCGCTGGGCGGTGACCATGGCCCGCTATGGACTGAATCGGTGGCGAAAGAAACCGGCTTGGGCCGGTCCAGATCCCCGTCATTAGACCGATGGCGCGTTGACGCGGACCCCAAATTAGTTGCAAAAGAAACCAATATGACCGGGTTGCAGAAGCCCGGCACAACCATAATGGCCAATGCGCCAGTTCAGGAGGGAGACAGAATGATCGCCACCAGACTAGCCATGTTCGGGACGCTCGCAGCCGCGCTGCTGGCCTCCTCGACCGCATCGGCGCAGGTATCCGACGACATCGTCAAGATCGGCGTGCTGACCGACATGAACGGACCGGCCTCGACCCCGACCGGACAGGGCTCGGTGACCGCAGCCCAGATGGCGGTCGACGATTTCGGCGGCAAGGTGCTCGGCAAGCCTGTTACGGTGATCGTCGGCGATCACCAGCTCAAGCCGGACATCGGCGCGACCATCGCGCGGCGCTGGTATGACGTCGATCAGGTCGACCTCATCGTCGACGTGCCGGTGTCGGCGGTCGGTCTCGCGGTGCAGAACATCGCCAACGAGAAGAAGAAGCTGTTCATCACGCACTCGACCGGCGCGACCGACTTCCACGGCAAGTTCTGCTCGCCCTATGCGATGCAGTGGGTGTTCGACACCCGCGCGCTCGCGGTCGGCACCGCGCAGGAGGTCGTGAAGCGCGGCGGCGACAGCTGGTTCTTCATCACCGACGACTATGCGTTCGGCCACTCGCTGGAGAAGGATGCCTCCGCCGTCGTGACCAAGAACGGCGGCAAGGTGCTCGGCGCGGTGCGGCCGCCATTTGCGACGCCCGATCTGTCGTCCTTCATCTTGCAGGCGCAGGCCTCGAAGGCCAAGATCATCGGCATTGCCGGCGGCCCGCCGAACAACACCAACGAGATCAAGACCGCCGCGGAGTTCGGTGTCTTCGCCGGCGGCCAGCAGATGGCCGCGCTGCTGGCGCTGATCACCGACGTCCATTCGATCGGGCTGTCGGCCGCGCAGGGCCTGCTACTGACCACCTCGTTCTACTGGGACATGGACGACAAGACCCGGGAATGGTCGAAGCGCTATTTCGCCAAGATGAACCGGATGCCGACGATGTGGCAGGCCGGCGTCTACTCCTCGGTGACCGCCTATCTCAACGCGATCAAGGAGACCGGCACCGACGATCCGCTCAAGGTCGCGGCCAAGATGCGCGAGAAGCCGGTGGAGGATTTCTTCGCCCGCAACGGCAAACTGCGCGAGGACAATCTGATGGTGCACGACCTCTGGCTGGTGCAGGTCAAAACGCCCGCCGAGTCGAAATATCCGTGGGACTACTACAAGATCCTGGCGAAGATCTCGGGCGAGGATGCGTTCGGCCCGCCAGACCCGGCCTGCCCGATGGTGAAGAAATAAGATCAGCGAATGGCGAATAGGGAGCAGCGAATAGATGCGACTATTCGCCACTCACTCTTCGCCGCGCTAGCGCGTCACCCCGATCTCGCGGAAATATCTCATCACGCCGGGGTGGATCAAATTGAGATCGGGCGCGGCGGCGATGGTGTTCGCCGCCGTGGTCTCGCAAGCCTGGGCGAGCTTCTTGCAGAAATCAGCCTCGACGCCGTGCAGCGTCTTCGCCAGCCGATAGGCAACGTCGTCGGGAAGGCTCTCGCGCACCAGGATGTAGCTCCAGGAGCCGATCGAAGCGATCGCCTCACTCTGCTTCGGGTAGCTGCCGGCGGGGATCGTCAGCGGCTTGAGGAAGCTGTGCTTGGCGCGGACGCGCGCGATCTCGTCCGCGGTCGGCGCGATGAACCGCGCGCCGGTCGGGCTCTCGGCCAGCTTGGTGAAGCTCGGCCAGCCAATCCCGGCGCCCCACAGCGCGGCGACGCGGCCATCTTCCAGCATCGCAGGGCCATCGCCGGCGCGGTCGAGATAGATCGATTTGAAATCCTCGTCCTGCTTCAACCCGATGCCGTCGAGAATGTAGCGCGACAGGATCGGGATGCCGGACCCCTTGGCGCCGAACGCGACCGGTTTCCCGACCAGATCCTGGATCGTCCGGTACGGGCTGTCGGCGCGCACCACGAACATGCCGGGTGCCGAATACATCGCGGTGAGGATCCTGAGTTTCGTCGCCTTCGGCCGGCCGATGCCCATGAAGGCTTCATAGGCCGGCTCGCCGGCAACGGTCGCGATGTCGACGCTATCGACCTCGAGCAGCGGAATGTTCTCGTTGGAGCCCTTGGTGTTGCGCGGCTCGATCGACAGCGTCGGGTCGGCCGCGTTGATCACCTCGGCGAGGGCGTTGCCATAGAGCGGAAAGCCGCCGCCCGGCGTCGCCGTGGCGAAACTGATCGTGGTTTTGGAAATGGTCTTGCCCCCCTCTTGCGCCGCCGCGCCGCCCGCCAGCAGCAGCACGCCGGCGCAGATCATAACAGCGAACTTCATCACGAGCCTCGAGCATTGCACATGAGCCCGACTATCGTCGCACGGGCGATGTCGTAGGCAAAGGCGGCGTTTTGTGAAACCATGACGGCAACGGTCACAAGAAAATGACGGGAGACATGATGATCCGGTTCGCACGTGCCGCGTTGCTTGGTTTGGCCTGCTGTCTTGCTTCGTTCAGCCCCTCATCCGCAGCCGACTATCCAAACCGTCCGGTGCGCTGGCTGATCGGGTTTGCCGCCGGCGGCCCGGTCGACATCGTCGCCCGCATCATGAGCCAGTGGCTGTCGGATCACCTCGGCCAGCAATTCGTGGTCGAGAACCGCGCCGGTTCCGGCGGCAACATCGCGGCCGCCGCCGCGATCAACTCGCCGGCGGATGGTTACACGCTGCTGTTCGTCGCGCCCAACAACGCAATCTCGACCTCGCTCTACAAGAAGCTGCCCTACGACTTCCTGCGCGACACCACCCCGGTCGCCAGCATCATGCAGCTCACCAACATGCTGGTGGTCTCGAACGCGATGCCGGTAAAGACGGTTCAGGAGTTCATCGACTACTGCAAGGCCAATCCGGGCAAGATCGCCTATGCCTCGTCCGGCAACGGCACCTCGGTGCACATGTCGGCCGAGTTGTTCAAGGCGATGACCAAATGCGACATGCAGCACGTGCCGTATCGGGGATCGGCGATCGCCTTCCCGGACATCATCTCCAACAAGGTGCAGCTGATCTTCGACAATCTGCCGTCGGCGCTGGAGCAGTCGCGCGGCGGCAGCGTCCGCGCGCTCGGCGTGACCTCGCCAAAGCGCTGGCCGGGCGTGCCCGACGTGCCGGCGATCGCCGAGACCGTGCCGGGCTTCGAGTCGGTCGGCTTCTACGGCATCTCCGCGCCGAAAGGCACGCCGCCGGAAATCGTCGACATCCTCAACAAGGCGGTCGGCGAGGCCCTGAAGGACCCCAAGCTGGTGGCGCGCCTCGCCGAGGTGGGCGGCATCCCGAAGCCGATGACCCCGGCCGAATTCGGCAAACTGGTAGCCGACGAGACCGAGAAATGGCGCAAAGTCGTCGAGTTCGCCGGCGTCTCGGTGGATTGAGCAATTCATTGATGCGCTGGTGGGCCCGGCAGGACTCGAACCTGCAACCAGACCGTTATGAGCGGCCGGCTCTAACCATTGAGCTACAGGCCCCGCCGCCTCGCGGGCCGCGGGGGGCGGCCGGCAACGGTGCCGGCTCCGTTTACAGGGTGCGTGGGGTTTCGGCAATGCCGCCCCCCGCCTCCCGGCCCAACACGCAGCCGCGTGTCGCCCGAGACAGAACGGCGGCCAGGCGCCGTTTGCTACCCTTTGGATGCCCTGGTCAGATGCCTCAGCTTTTCAGCGCGGTCACGACCACCTCGATCAACGCCCCGCCGCCGAGATCGGCTACGCCGACGGTGGCGCGTGCCGGCAGGTTGTCGCCAAAGAATTCGGTCCAGGCCTGATCCATCTCCTTCTTCTTAGCCAGGTCAGTGACGAAGATCGAGGCGCTGACGACGCGCGTCGTGTCGGTGCCGGCCTCCTTCAGGTAGCCTGCGATCTTGCCGAGAATGTTGCGGGTCTGCTCGCCCATCGAGACGCTGGTGTCGTCGGCGATGGTCCCTCCCAGAAAGACGAAGCCGTTCGCTTCGACGGCACGATGCATGATGGGTGTACGGATGCTGCGGGTGATGCTCATGATGTCCTCTCGTTAGAGCGTTGCAGGATGGAAGCGGTCGATACCGAGATCGCCGATCCGGGTCTGGGTGCCGCCGTTCGTGATCAGCTCGGCCATCACGGCGCCGGCGCCGGGGCCGAGCTGGAAGCCGTGCAGCGAAAAGCCGAACTGGTGATAGAGCCCCTTGTGACGGGCGCTCGGCCCGAACACCGGGAGGTCGTCCTTCATCTTCGCCTCAATGCCGGCCCAGGCCCGCACGATCGACGCATCGCGCATCACCGGAAACAGCTCGAACACCGTGCGCGCGCTGATCGCGAGGCCCTTCCAGTCCAGCACCGTCTCGTTGCGATCCTGGTCGACTGTCGCCAGATGTCCACCGCCGATCAACACGGTGCCGTTTGAAAACTGTTTGAAGGACAGCTTGCGGCCGCGCAGGATCACGACGGGATCGATGAAATGCGGCACACGCGAGGTGATCATCAGCATCGGCGCGACGGTCTCGACCGGCACCGGCTCGCCAAGATCAGCGGCGATCCGCCCCGCCCAGGCGCCGGCCGCATTGACCAGCACGGGAGCGACGTAGCTGTCGGCGCCGGCATCGACGTGCCAGAGGCCGTCGCTCTGCCGGATGTTGGTGGCGGCCACGCCTTCGCGTACGATGGCGCCGAGCCGCTCGGCCTTGCGGCGAAATGCCGTCGTCGTCTGCGCCGGGTTGGCGGCGCCGTCACGGCGCGAGACCACGCCGCCGGGACAGCTGTCGGCGACCGCCGGTACCAGCCGCCGCAGCTCGGCCGCGCCGATCAGTTCCTCATGGATGAAGCCGAGCGCATTCAGCTCCGCAACGCGCGCGCGGTAGGTCGCGAGCTCGTCCTCGTTCTCCGCGACGAGGACCTGGCCGTGGCTCTCGAAACTGCAATCGTCATCGACAAGCTCGGTGATCCTCTCCCAGATTCCCATCGAGCGGATCGAAAGCGGAATCTCGGGAATGTGCCGCGCGAGCTGACGCACACCACCGGCGTTGACGCCCGAGGCATGCCGCCCTGCATAGTCCTTCTCGATCAGCACCGGCTTCATGCCGGCGAGACATAGATGCAGCGCGGTCGAGCATCCGTGGATGCCGCCGCCGACGACGATCGCATCCACGCCTGTGGTCATCCGCGCACCACCGCCTTGACGTCGGTGTCCGTCTTGGCGACGGAGGCGAGCTCGGCGAGCGTGATCGGCTTGACCGGCGCGCGCAGCCGGTAATAGCCGATCTCTTGCGGACTCTTGTCGCGCGCCTGCGCCATCAACTCGGTGACGGTGAGGCCGCAGAGCCGGCCCTGGCACGGTCCCATGCCGGTGCGGCGATAAGCCTTGAGCTGATTGGGACCAGTTGCGCCGATCGCGACCGCGTCGAGGATGTCCTTCGCGGTCACCTCCTCGCAGCGGCAGACGATGGTATCGCCCGACGGAATCCGGAACTGCGGCGCTGGGCGAAACAGCGTGTCGAGGAAGGCCCGGCCGCGCTCGGCCTTGGCGAGATCGGCGCGCAACGCCGCCATCGGCGGCAATCCGGCGGCGGCCGCCGGCGCCAACGACTCCACGGCAGCGCGCGCCGCAATCCGGCCGCGAACCTCGGCCGCTCCGGCACCGCCGATGCCGGCACCATCGCCGGCGATCGCGATGCCGGCGACCGACGACGCGCTATTGGCATCGAGCACCGGCGCCCAGCACAATTGCAGCTCGTCCCAGCGATGCTCGGCGCCAGCCGCCATCGCGAGATTGACGTTCGGCACGACACCCTGGTGTAGGAGCAGCAGATCCGCGGCAATCGACCCACGCTTGCCACCCGCGACATAGCTCACGCTCGCGAGCCGGCCATCGCCGGACGCGGCGAGTTCGGTGACGCCGGACACCACCCGAACCTTCGCCCGCACCTCGCGCATCATCGCGAGACCCTTGGCGAAATAGGGCGAGGTCAGAAAGGCGAAGGCGTGCGGGATCGCGGCGAGATAATTTCCGCGCGCGGTGGTGTCGAGAATGCAGTCGAGACGCCCGCCGAGGCGCAGGATCTGCGCCGCGAGCAGCCACAGCAGCGGACCCTGCCCCGCGATCACAGTGGGGCCGTCCGGCACCAACGCCGACGATTTCAGCATGGTCTGCGCGGCGCCGGCGGTCATCACACCGGGCAGCGTCCAGCCGGGAACTGGAAACGGCCGTTCCAGCGCACCGGTCGCGAGGATCACGCGCGACGCCTTGACGAAGGCCGAGGCGCCGCCGACCGAGATACCGATGTCGAGGTTGCGATCGAGGCTCCAGACCGTCGCGCGCTGAATGACCTCGGCGTTGCTCGCGCGCAGGGCCTGCACGAGATCGGCGCCCGCCCAGTAGTCGGCGCCGAGCTGACCGCGCTCCGTCACGGGCGTCGAGGCGATGGCGCGATACACTTGGCCGCCTGGGCCGATGTTCTCGTCGAGCAGCAGCGTCGACAGGCCGGCTCTGGCCGACGTCGCAGCCGCGGCGAGCCCGGCGGGACCGGCTCCGATCACCACGACGTCGTAGGTTTCGCGCTTGGGGCCTGTGGTCATTTTCCGATCTCCCGCTTGCCCTTCTGAATTTCGATCTGCATGTCCGCGGTAACCGGCACGAGGCAGCCCTGGCGGTTGCCGACGCCATCGATGGTGACAAGGCAATCGAAGCACACCCCCATCATGCAGTAGGGTAGACGCGGCGTGCCGTTGACCGCGGTCGAGCGGCGCACGTCGCGTCCGGAGGCCAGCAGTGCCGCGGAGACGGTGTCGCCCTGGCGTGCCGCGACGGCCACGCCGTCGACGAAAATCTGCACCAACGGTCGCTTGTCCTGGTCGGAACGTTTGAACATGGAATGCTCTTTCTCGATATCTCTAATAGCCGCTGCGGTTGGCCGCGCCGTTGCCGCCGAAGCGGCCGGCCGAGAAGGCGCCGACCAGTTCGGGCTCCAGCGCGCCCTGGGCGACCATGCGCGCCACGTCGAAGGCGTGATTGGAAGCCAGCGTGACGCCGGAATGGCAGCAGGCCACGAAGGCGCCGGGATGGCTCTCCGACTGGTCGTAGATCGGAAACCCGTCCTGCGGCATGACGCGGATCCCGGCCCAGCTCCTGACCACGTTGAGCCGCGCCAGATGCGGGAACATGCGCTGCGCCCGATCGGCCATCACCGCGCTGACCGAATGCTTGAGCGTGCGATCGTCGAGCTCCTCTTCCCTGCTGTCCCCGATCATCACGGTGCCCTCGTCGGTCTGGCGGATCGTGGTCAGCGGGTGCGGCAGGAACGGCATGGTGCGCTCGGTCACCACGATCTGACCGCGGGTCGGGCCCATCGGCGCGTGGAGACCGACCATCGGCGCAAGCGCCTGGTTGGCGTTGCCAGCGGCAAGCACGACCTTGGCGGCACGCAGCTCGCCTTGCGGCGTCGTCAGCTGGAATTCACCGCCACGCTTGGAGATCGCCGAGACCGGTCGCTCTGGAAAATAATCGACGTCGAAGGCCTTGAAGCCGGTGTGGAACGCGCGGAACGTGCGCAGCGAATTGACATGGCCGTCGTGTGGACAATAGCTGCCGCCCGAGACGTCCGGCCCGATCAGCGGCAGCGCCTTCTTGACCTCGGACGCCGGCAGCATCTGCATCCCGTAGTCGGCAGCGCCGATCTGGTTGTGCATCCGCTTGACGAGATCGGCGCGCTGCCCGAACTCGTCCTCGCCGAGCGTCAGGTGAAAGCCGCCGTTCTGCTGCAAGCAAACGTCGAGCCCGGTCTGCTGCTTGAGCTCCGCGGCGAGCCTGCCCCACGCCTCGGACGCGCGAACCGTCCAGACCGTATAGGCTGGCATGCCCAACCCCTTGCTCTGCACCCAGACCAGCGCGAAGTTGGCGCGCGAGGCGCGTTTGGCGATATCGCCCTCGTCGAGCACCGCGACCGACTTGCCGAGCCGGCCCAGTCCCCAGGCGATGGCGGAGCCGAGCAGTCCGCCGCCGACGACGGCGACGTCATAATCTCCGGACATGAGTTCTCCTATCGTCCCGTGTCGCTCTTGCCGGCGAGCACGCGGTCGAGCCCGTAGAAGCGGTCGAGCAGAATGAGGGCGGTCATGGTGATTCCGATCACGCAGGCCGACACCGACGTCACCAGCGGATCGATGTTGTCCTGGATGTAGAGGAACATGCGCACCGGCAGCGTTTCGGTGCCCGGCGCGGCAAGAAAGACGGTCATGGTCAGGTCGTCAAAGGACTGGATGAAAGCAAGCGCCCAGCCGCTGATCACGCCAGGCAGGATCAGCGGCAGCGTAACGCGGCGGAACAGCGTCCACCCGCCGGCGCCGAGCGAGACCGCCGCCATTTCGACCGAGAGGTCCATGCCGGTGGCGGCCGCCAGCGTCAGCCGTAGCGCGAACGGAAACACGATGACGACATGTGCGATGATCAGCGCCGCAAAGCTGCCGCCCATTCCGACCGAGGTGAAGAAACGAAGGAAGGCGATGCCGAGCACGACATGCGGGATCATCAGCGGCGACAGGAACAGCGCGGCGAGCGCATCGCGGCCGCGGAAACGATAGCGCGCGATCGCGAGTGCCGCCGGCACCGCGAACAACAGCGCCACGAACGACGACAGTGCGCCGAGGCCGAGGCTGACCCAGAAGGCGTGGATGAATTCCGGATAGTTCGCGATGGCGCGGAACCAGCGCAGCGAGAAGCCGCCCGTCGGCAGCGACAGGAAGCCCTCCGGCGTGAAGGCGACGAGACAGACGACGAGGATCGGCGCCACCATCACGATCACGAAGATGGTGTGGAAGATCAGCGCCAGCGGGCCGTTCTGTCTCATCGGAACACCTCCGCATAGCGCCGCTCGATCAGCGCGTTGCTGCCGACGACGATCAGCACCAGCGCGACCAGCAGCAGCGTGGCGACGGCGGCTCCCAGCGGCCAGTTCAGCGTGTTCAGAAACTCGTCATAGGCGAGCGTCGCCGCGACCTTGAGCCGGCGTCCGCCGATGATCGCCGGCGTCGCGAAGGCGCTTGCCGAGAGCGAGAACACGATGATGGCGCCCGACAGCACGCCGGGCATGATCTGCGGCATGATGATACGGCGGACGATGGTCAGCGAACCGGCGCCGAGCGACATCGCGGCGTTCTCGATCTGCGGATCGAGCCGCTGCAAGGCGGCCCACACCGAGAGCACCATGAACGGCATCATCACGTGCGCGAGCGCGACGACCATGCCGGTTTCGGTGAACATGAAGGGAATTGGCGTGCCGATCAGTCCGAGCGACATCAATAGCTTGTTGACCACCCCGTTATTGCCGCCGAACAGCAGCGCCCAGCCGAGCGTGCGCGCCACCACCGAGATCAACAGCGGGCCGAGAATGACGAGCAGAAAGAAGCTCTTCCAGCGCCCGCTCATGCGATTGAGGATGTAGGCCTCGGGCGCACCGAGCACGGCCGTGAGCACGGTGGTCAGGATCGCGATGCGAAAGGTGCGCCAGAACATCTCGGCGTAATACGGATCGCTCACGATCTCGTGCCAGTTCTTCACGATGAAGACCGGCTCGATGCCCTTGTATTGGCCCCAATCGTGGAACGACAGCAGCACGGTCATCGCCAGCGGAATCAGCAGCACGCCGACGAACAGCATCAGGGCCGGCGCCGTCAGCGCCCAGGGTGCGCGGATGCTGGGTTGCTCCGTTGCCGTCCTCATGCGGCAGCTCCGGCGCGCGCACTCATGTCCTCCGG
Source organism: Bradyrhizobium sp. UBA2491 (assembly GCF_002341725.1). NCBI lineage: Bacteria > Pseudomonadati > Pseudomonadota > Alphaproteobacteria > Hyphomicrobiales > Nitrobacteraceae > Bradyrhizobium > Bradyrhizobium sp. UBA2491. Next base: position 83,664 of record NZ_DDOP01000018.1, on the reverse strand, counting down.
ACGCCAGGCGAGGCGGACCGCGTCGCCCTCGGCCGGCTGGGTCTGGCCGTCGTTCTGGCGGATCACGATCGCCGGGCCGCATTCGCTCTCGCACTGGAACAGCCAGTGATTGCCCTGGAAGATGCGCGTGACGATTTTTGCACAGAGGCCGGTATCGCCGAAGCCGATCCGTTCGGGACGAACGCTGATCGTCACGGGACCGCTGAGCCCGGCAGGCGCCGGCGCGCTCCACGACCCCGCGAGCAATCGCGCGGGCGTGCTGGTGCGGTCGATCGTCGCGGCAAAGTCGTTGGTCTTGCCGAGGAATTGCGAAACGAACGCCGAGGCTGGCCGCTCATAGGTCTGCTGCGGCGTGCCGATCTGTTCGATGCGGCCCTGGCTCATCACCACGATACGGTCGGACAGCGACATCGCCTCGTTCTGGTCATGGGTGACCAGGATCGTCGTGGTGCCGAGCGTGCGCTGGATCTGGCGCAGCTCGATCTGCATCTCCTCGCGCAGCTTGGCGTCGAGGTTCGACAGCGGCTCGTCGAGCAGCAGCACGCTCGGCCGGATCACCAGCGCACGCGCCAGCGCCACACGCTGCTGCTGGCCGCCGGACATGCGGCGCGGATGGCGTTCCTCGTAACCCGCGAGGCCGACCATCGCGAGCGCCGCACGGACCCGTTCGGCGCGCTCCGCTCGCGCCACATTCCGCATCTCCAGACCGAAGCCGACATTCTCCGCCGCGGTCATGTGCGGAAACAGCGCATAGCTCTGGAACACGATGCCGAGCCCGCGCCTGGCCGGATGCACGGCGGTCAGGTCGTTGCCCTCGAGGCGGATCGCGCCGCGCGTCGGGTCGAGGAAGCCTGCGATCATCTGTAGCGTCGTGGTCTTGCCGCAGCCGGAGGGGCCGAGGAAGGAGATGAACTCCCCCTTGCCGACTGCGAGACTGAAGTCGTCGACGACAGTCTGCGCGCCGAACTGCTTGGCGACACGATCGAGCTCGAGATAGGCCATGGACTGACTCCGGTGCGGCGATCAGATCAACGCTCGACCTCGCGATTCCAGCGCTTGGTCCACTCCTCGCGCTTGTCGTTGATTACCGTCCAGTCCGGATTGTAAAGCTTCGCCGCACGCTCGCCGAGCGGAGCCATCTTGCCGAGTTCCGGCGCTATCACGAGCGATTTCAGCACCGGTCCGTAACCATAGTCCTTCAGCATCACGAGCTGGATCTTCGGATCTAGCAGCCCCTTGACGAAGCTCGAGGCAAGCGGCGAGGCGTTGGGCTTGGCGATCGGACAGGCGGTGGTCAATAGCGTCGCCGCGCCTTCCTTCGGATAGACGAAGTCGACGGGGAAGCCGGTATTGGCAAAGCTCTGCACGCGTCCGGAGCCCCATACGGCGATGACGGCCTGGCCGGACTGGAACAGCTCGGTCATCTTGCCCGGCGACGGCTCGTAGGCGAGCACGTTCGGATTGATGTCGTTCTTGAAGATCTTGAAGCCGGCATCGACATTGGCTTCGCTGCCGCCGTTCATCTTCGCGAGCATCAGCAACGCCTCCAGGCCGTAGGTGTTGTTGATCGGCGGGATGACGAGCTGCTTCTGGTATTTCGGATCCTTCAGGTCGTTCCAGGAGGTCGGCGGCGCCCAGCCCTTCTCCGCAAATGCCTTGGTGTTGTACATCAGGCCGGTCGCAACGATGCCGATCGCCACGGCGCGATCATCCTTGAAGCGGGCGGTGTCGTAGATATCGGCCGGAAGTCCGTCGAGCTTGCCGCAGAAGCCGAGCTGGATCGCCTGATACATCGGGCCGTCGTCGACGATGATCACGTCGATCTGCTGATTACCCTTCTGCGCCTGGAGCTTTGCCAACGTATCGGTCGAGTTGCCGGCGACGTATTCGACCTTGACGCCGTTCTCCTTCTCAAAGCCCGGGATGACCTGTTCGCGGATAGTCTTCTCGAACGAGCCGCCATAGCCGGCCACGTAGAGCGTTTTCTGCTGGGCCATGGCGACCGACGGGAGCGCGGCCAGTACCGCGATGCCGACCGCAGTCAGGAGGCTGAAATTCTTCATGGGACCGATCTCCAATACCGGGATGGGGTGACGTGCCGGCGGGAGCCATCCGCATTCGATCGGCGCCAATTCCGCTCGATCAGGGCTCCGGCCCCTGCTCAGCGGGTGTCGCTATTAGCAAGAAGGGCTTTGAACCCCTCCAATCTGCCGAAAAAACGGGCTGTCTCCAGCGCTGATGAAAAAGATCGCAACCAACGCTTCCATCGTCCAATGAATAATGGCAACCTCTGTATGCCTAAATGTTATGAAAAGGATACGAGATGCCGCGGATCAACCCGCGACAGGTGGAAGCCTTCAGGGCGACGATGCTGACCGGTGGCGTCACTGAAGCGGCGAAGCTGATGGCGGTGACGCAGCCCGCGGTGAGCCGGCTGCTGCGCGACTTCCAGGCGCTGTTGAAGATGGAATTGTTCGAGCGGCGCGGCACCGGGCTGGTGCCGACCGCCGCAGCCATTGCGCTCTATACCGAGGTCGAACGTTCATTCGTCGGCCTCGAACGCATCACCGCGGCAGCCGAGGAGATCCGCGGCCGTCGCATCGGCACGCTGCGGATTGCCGCATTGCCCGCGATCTCGAATGGTTACCTGCCGCGGCTTGCAGGACATTTCCTCAAGCAACGCCCCAACCTCAACCTTGCCTTCTTCGGCGTGATCTCGCCGATCGTCATCGATTGGGTGTTGAACAACCAGTGCGACATCGGCTTCGCCGAGCTTCCGATCGCCCATTCCGCCTTGCCAAGCATGCGCCTGCCAGCCTTGCCACGCGTCGCGGTTCTCCCGACCGGCCATCACCTGGCGGCGAAGGAGGTTTTGCAGTCGCGCGACTTCGAGGGAGAGACGTTCATCTCACTCTCGGCCGGATCGGCCAGCCGGCATCTGATCGACCAGATCTTCCAACGCGACGACGTCCACCGCGTGTTGCGGGTCGAGACCGCGTTGTCGGAGATCATGTGCGGCATGGTGTCGTCCGGGCTTGGGGTCGCGCTCTGCGATCCTTTCACCGCACAGGAGTTCGCGACCCGCGGCGTCGTGGTGCGTCGCTTCCTGCCGCGGATCGACTTCCAGTTTGCAGCGGTTTTTCCAGCGCAACGGAGCCCCTCGCCGGTGGCCTTGGACCTGGTCGAGACCGTGCGACGATCGCTCAACGAACTGGATGGTCAGCTTCACTCGGTAAGCGGATGAGAGGATTCCCGCTCGCGCTTGCCACCTAACGGCATCCCATCAAGGTTGGCTCCTGCTCACAGATGGGCTTCGAAGGCGTCACGTTGCGCGCGCGTCAAATGCAAGCCGTGCTTGGTGCGCCGCTCGAGAAAATCCGCGGGCTTCTCCGCCCACTCCGTCGCCCGGAGAAAGTCCGCCTCGCATTCATAGAAATCTCCGCCGAAGTGACGGCCAAGGTCGATGACGCTGCGGGCCGATCCAAGCAGGTCGCGCGCGCGGGTGCCGTAGAGCCGCGCATAATGATGCGTCAGCGTGCCGGGCAGATCGGGATAGGCTCGCGCGAGCTCTGTCGCGAAGCCCTCGAACGTGCCGCCGATGTCACCGCCGGGCAAGCGCTTCCCCGCCGTCCAGGCTGCCGACATCTTGTGAAACCAGGGCGCCAAGCGACCAAGCGCGTGCTCGGCGAGCCGGCGGTAGGTCGTGATCTTGCCGCCGTAGATCGTAAGCAGCGGCGGCTCTTCCGGCGTGCCGTGGACCTCGAACACATAGTCGCGCGTGACCGCCGATGGATTGTCCGAATTGTCGTCGTAGAGCGGCCGCACACCGGAAAAGGCATGCACGATGTCGTGCTGCCCCGGAGACGCGCGAAAGTAGCGCCGCAGGATGCCGAGCAGATAGGCGGTCTCGTCGGTATCGATCACGACGTCCTCCGCCCGGCCGTCATAGGGAATGTCGGTGGTGCCGATCAACGCCAGACTGTCCTCATAGGGATTGACGAAGATCACGCGGCGATCCTCGTTCTGGAGCAGATAGGCCTGCGGCCCGCTCCAGAATTTCGGCACCACGATGTGGCTGCCCTTGACCAGCCGCACGTTGTGCGACGAGTTCAATCCCACGACGCCCTGCACGACATCACTCACCCAGGGGCCGGCCGCATTGACCAGCGCACGCGCGCGCACCACCTGCGGGCCCACGCCTTGCATCTCCAGACGCCAGGCGCCCTGCTCCCGCCTCGCGCTCACCGCGCTGGTCCGCGGCAAGATGATGGCGCCGTTGCGCGCCGCATCGATCAGGTTGAGGATCACGAGCCGAGCATCGTCGACCCAGCAATCCGAATACTCGAAGCCGCGGCGATATTCTTCGCGGAGCGGCTTGCCTTCGGGCGCACGTGACAGATCGAGGCCGCGGCTCGCCGGCAACTGCTTGCGGCCGCCAAGATGGTCATAGAGAAACAGCCCGCTCCGGATCAGCCAGGCCGGCCGCTGTTCGGGTGAATGCGGCAGCACGAAGCGCATCGGCCAGATGATATGCGGCGCAGATGCCAGCAGCACCTCGCGCTCGATCAGCGCCTCCCGGACCAGGCGAAACTCGTAATATTCGAGATAGCGCAATCCGCCGTGCACGAGCTTGCCGGAACGCGACGAGGTGCCCTCGGCGAAGTCGCCCTTCTCACACAGCAGCACCTTGAGACCGCGACCGGCCGCATCGCGCGCAATCCCGGCGCCGTTGATGCCGCCGCCGATGATGGCGATGTCGACGAGCCCGTGGTCGGCGCCCGGTGCAGCCGCAATCATCGCGTCCTGCTGCGCTTCTTCTCGACCCGCCTGTGTGCCGCGGCCTTTCGTGTCGACCGGCTCTTCGCGGCCTTCTTCGCGGCCTTTGCCGCCTTGGGCTTCGGCGCCTGCAAGCCGTAGCTGGAGAAGCCCTGCGCGGTCTCGGCGATCTGCTCCTCGCTCAGAATGTGCGGGGTCTCGAGCGCGAGCGAGAGATAGTACTGACGCGCGATGGTTTCGAGCTCGACCGCAAGCCACATCGCCTTGTCGAGATTGGCGCCGACGGCGATCATGCCGTGATTGGCCAGCAGGCAGCCGTTGCGGCCTTCGAGCGCGGCCAGCGCATGCTCCGACAATTCAGCGGTGCCGTAGCGCGCATAGCCCGCGCAACGGATGTCGTGGCCGCCGAACGCGGCCATCATGTAATGGCAGGCGGGAATCGGCTTGCGCGCGATCGCCAGCACGGTGGCGTAGGTCGAATGGGTGTGCACGATGCCGCCGACATCGGGCCGGGCGCGCATGATGTCGAGATGGAAGCGCCATTCGGTCGATGGCTGCAACGGCCCATCCCATGAGCCATACTCGCCCTCCAGCGGCATCGAGGCGATCATGTCCGGCTTCATCGCATCGTAAGGCGTGGCCGACGGCGTGATCAGCATCCTGTCCTTGTAGCGCGCGGAGATGTTGCCCGACGTTCCCTGGTTGAGACCCGACGCGTTCATCCAGCGGCACTTGGCGATGATCGCCTCGCGCAATTGTCGTTCCTCACGGGTCATATCAAGGCACCTTTCGTCTTCAGCAGGGATTGAGCGGCGGCTCGCCGGCCAGAAAGCGGCGAACCTCCTCCGCCGCCTGGTCGGCGGCGAAGGTCACCGTACGCACGGAGGCACCGGCGATATGCGGCGTCAGCGTGACATTGGGCAGTTGCAGCAGCGGCCAGTCGGGCGGCACCGGCTCGACCGCGAAAGTGTCGAGCATCGCGCCGCCGAGCCGCCCCGCCGACAAGGCCTCGGTGAGCGCGTCATAGTCGACCAGCGGGCCGCGTGCGGTGTTGATGAAAAAGGCATCCGGCTTCATCCGCACCAGCGCCGCGCGATCGATGAACCGGGTGGTCTCGGCGGTGACCCGGGCATGCAGGCTGATCACGTCGGCGCGCGCGAGCAGATCGGCGAGGCCGACATGCTCGACGCCGTCATTGCGGTCCTGGGCGCTGATCTGGACATAGGGATCGGCCACCAGGATCTTGCAGCCGAACGCCTTGAGCAGCTTCACCACGCGGCTGCCGATCGCGCCATAGCCGACGATCCCGACCGTCATCTCGCCGAGCTCGCGCCCAGTGCGATCGGCGCGGTAGAGATCGCCGCGCCATTCGCCGGCGCGCAGCGATTCATGGCCGCTGCGGATCAGCCGCGTCTCGGCAAGAATGGCGCCGATGGTGAATTCGGCCACCGCGCTGGCGTTGCGGCCCGGTGTGTTGACGACCAGCACCTTGTGGTCGCGCGCGGCCTGCATGTCGATATTGACCGGACCGCCGCGCGACACCGCGATGAATTTGAGGTTCGGCAGCCGTTCCAGCATCGACCGCGAGATCGGCGCCAGATGCGTCACCAGCATCGGCGCGTCGCCGATGAAGCCGGCGATCTGATCCGGATCGCCCATGAACTCCTTCAACCCGTCGAGCTTGGAGCCGGCGTAGCCGTGCTCCATCGGCTGGTCCGGCCACGGCTGCTCGAGCATACGAATATCGACATCCTTGCCGCACGCCGCCACGATCCGCTCGGCAAACACCGACGGCAGCATGAAACGATCGCCGATGATGGCAATGGTGTCAGACGCGATGGCATCAGACCTGATGGCATCAGACATGGCCACCTCCTGCACGTAACGCTGCGAGTTGCTTCCAGACCGGCCGCGCCGCGAGGCGGGCATTGAGATAGGCCGGGAACAGGCGCGAATAGCGCGTGGCGAGCTCCGGATCGTGCGCCTGCGGCGCGTTCAGGCACGGCCTCACCCAATCCTCCGCGCAGGCCGTCATGTCGGGATAGATCCCGGTCGCCACCGCGGCGATCATCGCAGCGCCCGCCGCCCCGGCTTCACTCCGGCTGCAAACCCGCACATTGCATTCGAGTGCGGCGCCGAGGATGGCGCCGAGCGCCCGGCTTCGCGACGCACCACCGGTGATCCGGAGGTCACGCGGCAGCGAGCCCATCGCGGCGTAGCAATCGCGTGCGGCAAAGGCGAGCCCTTCCATCACCGCCCGCATCAGATCCCAATAGCCATGGCGCGTGCGCAGCCCCAGGAATTGCGCACTGGCTTCGTGCGACACGAACGGACCGCGCTCTCCGGCATCGGAGATGAAGGGATGGAACAGCAAATCGCCCGGCCGCGCCGCGAGCACGCGCGCGTCGAGCCCGCGGATCAGATCGGCCCGCGATCGCGTCACGCCTTCGACCGCCAGCAGGTCTCGCGCCAGATCGATCAACCAGTCGATATTGAGCGTTGCCGCCATGTTCGACTGCATCTGCGCAAAGTGGCCGGGAACTGGGAACGGCATGGTGTAGCCGGTCGCCTCGGGATTGAGCACCACCGCATCCGCGCTTGGCGCCAGCCGCATATGCATGCCGGTGGAGCCGATGATGGTGCAGCCGACGTCGGGCGCCGGATCGTAAAGTCCCGCACCGAGCGCGTTGCAGATCACGTCGACATAGCCGAGCGACACCGGAATTCCCTCGGGCAGCCCGGTCTCCAGCGCCGCGGCCGCGCTCAACGGATGCGTCGTCACCGCGCCGTCGACCACATCGGGAAACAGCGGCATGCAGTCGGAAATGCCGATCAGCTTTGCGGTCTCCGCATCAAAGCTGCGCCTGCGGAAATTCCCGCAGGTGAAGCTCGCTTCCGACGGATCGGTGGCACGCTGGCCGGTGAGCAGGAAATACAGCCAGTCCTTGCAGTGGAATGCAGTCCGTGCGCGTGCCAGGGCCTGTGGCGCGTGGGTTTGCATCCAGGCGAGCTGCGGGCCCTGCTGGCAGGCGCTCAGCCCCGAGCCGGTGCGTTGATAGAGCGGTACATTCCGATCGCTGGCACGGATGCTCTCGACCAGGTCGCCGGCCCGCGAGTCGAGCCAGAGCAGCGCCGGCGCAACCGGATGGCCATCATCGTCGATCAGCCAAGTGCCGTCGCCCTGCCCCGTGACGGCCACGGCCGCCACCCGCGATCCGACGTCCGGCACCGCGGCCACAAGACCACGCACCGCGGCCACGGTGTCGGTCCAGGTGCGCGCCATATCCTGCTCGACCCGGCCGCCGGGCGCGGTGCTGTAGCTGTTGGGCAGCGAGAAGTCGGCGAGCTGGCGGCCATCGCGCGTGAACGCCACCGTCTTGATCAGTGACGTTCCGGCGTCGATGCCGATGATCACATCGCGGCTCTGCGGCATCGACATGTCAGCCCCCCTCCGCATGGCGAATGCAGGCCCCGTCGGCGCCGAAGATATGAAGGTGCCGTGAGTCCAGCGCGAATGGGATGACGTCACCCGGCCGCGCGGCGACCCGGCTCGACGTCACCGCGATCAGCTGATTGCCGGCGCATTCGCCCGCAACATGCGCCTGGTCGCCGAGCCATTGATTGGACATCACCCGCACCTGCACGTCGCCGCTCCCGACCGTGACCTTCTGCGGTCGGATCCCGACACGAACACGCTTGCTCTGCGCCAGCGCTCGCTGTGCGGCCGGATCGAGCGTGCCACTCGGAACATGGAACGCGATGTCAGGCCCCGCGGACAGGCGGAAATCGCCGTCCGCGGCCGCAACATCGGTCTCCAGCAGGTTCATCGGCGGCTCGCCGATGAAGCTCGCCACGAACAGGTTGGCCGGTCGGTTCTTCAGCTCCTTCTCGCTCGCGAACTGTTGCAGCACACCGTCTTCCATAACTGCGATCCGGTCGGCCAGCGCGCTTGCCTCGGTCTGGTCATGGGTGACGAAGATCGCCGTCATGCCGCGCTCGGCCAGCAGGCCCTTGATCCGCCCGCGCAGCACGGCGCGGAGCTGCGGCTCGAGCTGTCCCATCGGCTCATCGAGCAGATAGAGATCGGCGTCGCGCACCAGCGCCCGCGCCAGCGACACTCGTTGCTGCTGGCCGCCCGAGATCGAGCGCGGATATTTGTCGAGCGTATCCTCGATCTCCACGAGCCGCGCGATCTCGTCGACACGGCGATTGACCTCGGCGTGCGATAGTTGCTGCGCCTTCAGCGCGAAGGCGATGTTCTCGCGCACCGTGAGCGGCGGATAGAGCGAATAGCCTTCGAACGCCATCGCCACCTTGCGCCGCGCCGGCGGCAGCTCATCGATCCGCCGCGCGCCCAATGCGATCTGACCCGAGCTGACGCTTTCAAAACCCGCGACCATGCGCAAGGTCGAGGTCTTGCCGCACCCTGACGATCCCAGCAGTGCAACGATCTCACCTCGTCCGACCGCCATATCCAGCGCGCGCACGGCATGAACCGGCGGCTTGCCGCGGCTGCGATAGACCTTGTCGACATTGCGGATTTCGAGCATGCCCATAGTCACCTCGCCTGCCTCATGCCGCCTGCCGCCGGTCCGGCTGACCGACACGGAGCCCGGTTGCGCGATCGAACAGCAGTGCGCCCTGCGGCGCGAACCGAACGAACACATCGTCATCCGCGCTCGCCACCGGCGCATCCGGCGGCAGTGCCGCGAGCCATTCCGAACCATCGGCGAACCGCAGCAACAGCACGGCGCGCTCATGCATCGGCGTGATGGCGACGACGCGGGCGGGAATGGCGTCATCTCCGGCATTGCGGCCGATCACGAGGTCGCCGGGACGAACCCCGAGCCAGTACGGACCGTGTGAGGTCGACGGATCGATCGAGTCCAGCCGCACCCGCGTCCCCGCAACCTCGGCACTCAGGCCGCCCTGCCCGGCCTGAAGCGCGACCTCGGCGAGGTTGATGCTGGGATCGCCGAACAGCCGCGCGACGGCCACGGACGCCGGCTTCGCATAGACCTCTTCAGGTCGCGCCAGTTGCACCAGCCGGCCACCGACCAGGACCGCGATCCGGTCCGCGATCGCCATCGCCTCCCGATAATCCTGCGTGACATAGAGCACCGCGGCCGAGCTTCTGCGCAGCAGGCTCGGCAATTCCAGCCGCATCTCGTAGCGCAGCTTGGCATCGACGTTGCGAAGCGGGTCATCGAGCAGCAGCACGTCGGGATTGCCGATCAGCGCGCGCGCCAATGCGGTGCGTTGCTTCTGCCCGTTCGACAATTCGCGCGGCATGTGGCCGAGGACATGCTCGATCTTCAGGAGTTTGCTGACTGAGGCGACCCGCGACGCGACGTCGCCGCCACCGGCTCCCGCGCGCACGCCGCTCGCGATGTTGTCGCGTGCGGTCATGTGCGGGAACAGCGCGAAGTTCTGGAAGGCCATGCCGACCCCGCGCCGCTCCGGCGGGGCGCCGACGATCGAGCGACCGCCGACCAGAATGTCGCCCTCGTCGGGCTCGTACATGCCGGCGACCATGCGCAGCAACATGGTCTTGCCGCTGCCCGAGGGACCGAACACCGCGACGATCTCGCCGGGCTCGACCGTGAACGACAGCCCGTCGGCGCAGCGGATCGGGCCGAACGACTTGCCGAGAGCGTTGATGTCGAGACGCGCCATGGTTCAGCCCTTCACCGCGCCGAGCGACAGCCCTTCGACCAGATAGCGCTGGGCGTAGAGCGCGAGCAGCAAGGTCGGCGTCACCGACAGCACGATCGCCGCCGCGATCTGCCCGTACTGGATTCCCGAGGCCGTGACGAAGGCTAGCGCACCGACCGTCACCGGCTGCTTGTCGGCAGAAGCCAGGATCAGCGCGAAGACAAAATTGTTCCAGCAGAAGATGAACGACAACAGCCCGGCGGCCGCGATGCCTGGACCGGCCAGCGGCACCGCGATGCGGGCAAAGGTCTCGCGCCAGGAATGCCCGGCCAGGCGGTAGGCATGCTCGATGTCCGGGCTGATATCCTCGAAATAGCCACGCACGATCCACAGGATCAAAGGCAGCGCGATCAGTTGATAGACCCAGACGATGCCGAAATACGTGTCGCTGAGACCGAGTTGCTGATAGTAGAGCGACAGCGGCAGCAGCACCAGCAGCGGCGGCGCGAAGCGGAACGACAGCAGCGTGAAGGCGATGGATTCGCCGAGCCTGAACTTGAAGCGCGCGAACGCATAGGCCGCCGGCACGCCGAGCAGCAGCGCAAGGATCACCGCCGCGCTCGACAGCACGAAGCTGTTCATCAAATTGCGCATGAAGGAGATTTCGAGATTGCCGGCCGTGGTGCGCAACTGTCCCGAGATCAAGGCCTGGTAATTGGTCAGCGTCGGCTCGAACAGGATGCGCGGTGGAATCCGCAGGATCTGCTCGTTGGTCTGGAAGGACATCAGGAAGATCCAGACGATCGGAAACATGAAGAACACCAGCACGAGCGCCAGCGCGACACCCCGGAAGATGCGACCCGCAAGACTGGAATGATCCATCGTCGCCTCCCGCCGCTCACGCGTGACTATGGGCGCGCGCCCGCAGCCGCAGCCAGTTCTTGATGAAGATGTTGGACAGGATGTTGGTGATCAGCCACAGGATCATCAGCAGCGCCGCCGAACGTCCGACATTGGTGTACTGGAAGAATTCGAGATAGGCCTGGACCTGGAACACCATCAAGCGGTCGCCGGGCCCGCCCTGCGTCATCGCGTAGATGATGTCGAACTGCTGGATCGAGTCGAGCAGGCGGAACAGCGACGCGGTGATGATATAGGGCGCCAGCATCGGCAGCGTGATGCGGAAGAACACGAAGCTCGCCGGCACGCCATCGAGCGCGGCGGCTTCGAACGGCTGCCGTGGCAGCGAGCGCAAGCCGGCCAGCAGCAGGATCATGATGAAGGGCGTGTAGACCCAGACATCGACCAACACCACCGTAAACAGCGCGGTCGACGGATCGGACGCCCATTTGAAATCGTGGATGCCGAACAGGCTGACCAGATAGGACAGGATGCCGAAGCTCGGATTGGTCATCAGCTTCCACATCAGCGCCGCGATCGCCGGCGCCGTCATCAGCGGCAGCAACAGCATGATCGACACCGCATTGTGGAAGCGGGTCGGACGCCGCAACAGCAGGGCGATGCCGAGGCCAAGCAGCAGCTCCACCACCACGGTCACGGCCGTATAGATCAGCGATATCTTCAGCGTGTTCCAGAACGCCGGATCGGTGAGGAAGTCGATGTAATTGTCGGCCCAGATGAAGCCGCGCAGATAGGGCAGATTCAGCCGGTAGCGCTGCAACGAGTAGACCGCCGCCGTCACGAACGGCACCAGGATCGCGATGCAGACCAGCAGTGCCGGCAGGCTCAGCAGATATGGCAGAAGGCGCCCGCGCGGCCGGGGGTTGCGGCGTGGGACCGTGTTGGTCTCGGAAAGCTGGGCCATGCTCATGACAACGGGAGCTCACTTGTTCGCTGCAACATCGCCGGTTCGGATCGGAGTACGATCCGAACCGGCGGGTTGTCGTGGTGCGGAGGAATCAGGGCACCACGCAAGGTGTTCACCCGAGGCCCGCCTGCTTGAGCTGGCGGTTGATGCTCTCGGCGAGCTTGTCGAGGCCTTCGTCGACGCTGACTTCCTTGGCCACCATCTTTTGCAGCGAGGCCGCCCATTCGGTGGTCAGGTCGAAAAACAGCGGCTGCGCCGTGAAGTAGATCTTGGCGCCCGGCGAGGAGACGTCATGCTGCTCGAGATAGCCCGGATATGATTTGGCGATACGATCGCGGAACTCACTGTCCTTCCACACCGAAGCGCGCACCGGGTTGACGAAGTCCATCTTGCGGGCGCCGAACAGGCCGTGCTCGGTCGAAGCCGCCCACTGCATGAACAGCCACGCCGCATCCTTCTGCTTCGAGAAGCTCGACAGCGCGAGCGACCAGATCCAGACATTCGGCGTTGGCGCCTTGGCCGCCGGGTTGGCGGCGAACGGCGCGTAGCCGAGATGCCCCTTCTCCTTGTTGTCGCCGCCATTCATGAAATAACCAAGGATGTCGGCATCGAAGATCATCCCCGAGGCGCCGGCGCCGAGATCGGTGCCGACCTGATACCAGGTATAGGTCGACCAGTTCTTCGGGCCCGAGCCCTGGATCATCTTGACCCACTTCTCGTGGAAATCCTTCGATGCCTTGGTGTTCATAGCGGCCTTCAGCTTGCCGCCCTCCATCACGAAGTCCTTCTGGCCGAAATTCGAATAGGCCGACAGGAATCCGGGATGGATGGTCGCCCAGGAGCGCGAGCCGCGCACGCCGATGCCGTAGGGACCACCGGCGTCCTTGGTAACCTTCGCGGCGACCTCGAGCATCTCGTCGAGATTCTTCGGCGGCTTGACGCCGACCTTGTCGAAGATGTTGCGGTTGTAGGTGATGTTGTTGAGCTCATAGCCCCATGGAATGCACCACTGCTTGGCCTTGCCCGAACCGAGCTCGGAGCCGGCGACGCCGTCCCAGGCCGTCGAGGCGCGCAGGCCGGGCAGCACATCGTCCCAGGCAAACGCCGGATTGGTCCTGGCGGGATCCTTGATGTAGGCATTGAGATCCTCGATCCAGCCGGCCGGACCGTAGGTCCAGGTCATGTAGGCGCCGGTCATGAAGGCATCGTACTGGTCCGACTTGGACGACAGCGCCGCCGTCACCTTGTCGAAATAGACGTCCTCCGGAAAGATGTCGTAGGTGACGTTCATCCCGGTCAGCGTCTTGAACGCTTCGAGGTCACCGATCATCGCATCGACATAGGGATGCTTGTTCAGCAGCAGCTTGACCGACTTGCCGCTATAGGCTTTCCAGTTGAAATCCGCCGCCATCGCCCGTGACACTGCGGATGCGAAACCGGCATTGGCGGCAGCACCGACGATGCCGAGCCTGGCAGCGCCATCGAGCAGGTCACGCCGGCTGATGCGCTTGGCGGCGTAGGAGTCGAATAGGTTCTTCTCTCGATCGAACATTGTAACCTCCCATTGTGCGCGTTTACTTTCCCTTACGACCTTTGGTCTTGGTCTTGCCGGATGTTGTCTCCGGCTTATCGGTCACGAGTGCCTGCGCGGTCACTTCATCGATGATGAGGCCGTGCAGCAGGCCACTGCGCAGCACCGCGCGCAAAGCGGCCACCTTGGCGAGCCCACCGCCGATCGCGACGATGCGATGCGCCCTGAGGTCTGCGGGCGCCATCGAGGTGGCGCGCGCGGAGAGATCGAGGTCGAGCACCTGGCCGTCGGCGCTGAAGAAGCGCCCAAGCAGGTCGGCGCATGCGCCCGCCCGCTTCAACTCGACGACCTCGTCCGGCTTGATCATTCCGCTCGAGACCAGGAAGCCGTCGCTGTGGATCTGCCCGATGCCGACGAACAGCAGCGATGCCTCGCGCGCCAGTGCATACACCTCCGCAATGCCGTATTGCTGCATCAGCACCGCGCGGTCGGCGACCGAATTCGCGAACACCGGCACCGGTAAGAGATAGGCCTCGGCTCCCGTCCGCTCCGCCAACCGATGAATCACGTCGAACGGGTTGGCGGCGAACTTGCGCGTCAGGCCGCCGAGCAGCGAGACGAATTGCACGTCGCGGGCCGGCGTCTGCGGCAATTGCTCGACCACCGCCGCCAGCGTGCGGCCGTGACCGACGCCGATGATCTTGTGCTCGCCGCGCTCGAGAATCTGCCGCAGGAAGCTCGCGCCTTCGAGTGCGAGCGCCTTCAGCGGCCAGTCGCCTTCGCCGAGATCGGGCGCGACGCGGCAGAAGCCCAGGCCGAAGCGCTCGGCCAGCACGTTCTCCAGCGCCACGCATTCGGCCACCGGCCCCTCGACGAAGACGCGGATCATGCCTTCGCGGCTCGCGCGCGCGATCAGCCGGTGCGCCTTGGTGCTCTGGATGTTGAGCCGCTCCGCGACCTCGGACTGGGTCAGGCCGGCGGCGAAATACAGCCACGCCGCGCGGGTCGCCAGCGAGGCTTCGCCGTCAATCATCGGCACCCTGTCGGAGGAGGTCACCACGCCGCAAAAGCCTGCTTGCAAAATTCTTCAGATGCTGCAAAAAATTGCAGACGCAGATCGGGACGTCAATCCCCCAAACGTATTGCAGTGCAGCGCTGCTCGCGAACGAAGCTGCCGGCGCCGTGTTACGAAGCGATCGTGGTGAGGTCTGATGGCAGGCTTGTTCCTCGGAATTGACGTCGGCACCGGTGGCGTGCGCGCCTGCGCGATCGATGCGCGCGGAAATATCCAGGGCATGGAATCGACTGCGCTGCCGCCGCCGCGACAGGACGGCAACGCGATCGATCAGGAGCCGGAGCTGTGGTGGCAGGCGACAATTGCCGCGATCGGCAAGCTCGGCCACAAGATCGATCTCGCAGACGTCGAGCGCATATCCGTCGACGGAACCTCGGGCACGCTGCTGCTGATCGATGAAGACGGCCGGCCGCTGACGACGGGGCTGATGTACAATGATGCGCGCGCCACGGCGGAAGCTGCCCGCATCGCAGCCATAGCACCTGCCGAGAGCGGCGCGCATGGCGCGAGCAGCGCGCTGGCCAAGCTGCTGCATCTGTTGAACGAAGACAGCGCGCGCGGCGCACGCTTTGCCGTGCATCAGGCCGACTGGATCGCCGGCCGGCTGGCCGGACAACACGGCGTCAGCGACGAGAACAACACGCTCAAGCTCGGCTACGATCCGGTGACGCGCACATGGCCGGCCTGGCTCGATCGCCTCGCGGTGCCGCGCGACCTGCTGCCGAAGGTGCTGGTGCCGGGAGCAACGTTTGCGGAGATCGATCCGAAAATTGCGGCCACGCTCGGCCTGCCACCGTCGGCTCGGATCGCGGCCGGCACCACCGATGGCGTCGCAGCCTTCATCGCCATCCGCGCCGACACGCCGGGTGACGCCGTCACCTCGCTCGGCACCACGCTGGTGGTGAAGCTGCTGGCGACACAGCCGATCTTTGCCGCGAGCCAGGGCGTCTATTCGCACCGGCTCGGCGAGCGCTGGCTTGCCGGCGGCGCCTCCAACACCGGCGGCGGCGCACTGCTGGCCCATTTCAGCGCCGCCGAGATGGAGCGCCTGACGCCGCGATTGCAACCGGAGGCACCGACCGGTCTCGACTATTATCCGTTGGCCAAGCCCGGCGAGCGCTTTCCGATCGCCGATCCGGCGATGCCGCCGCGGGTTACACCGCGACCGGCGGAGGACCATCGCTTCTTTCAGGCGCTGCTGGAGGGCATCGCGTCGGTCGAGGCGCTGGCCTATCAGCAGCTAGGCCGCCTCGGCGCGCCGGCGCTGCGCCGCGTCATCAGCATCGGCGGCGGCGCAAGGAACGAGGCATGGACCGAGATCAGGCACCATGCGCTCGGCGTACCCGTGACGGTCGCCGAACAGACCGAGGCGAGCTATGGCGCAGCACTGCTGGCGCTGCGGGGCGGTCCGGCATGAAGCAAGGTCCGATCGACATCGACGGCCTTCACAGCATCATCGATCGGTTCGATCATGTGCTGCTCGACCAGTGGGGCACGCTGCACGAGGGACAGGCGATCTTCCCGGCCGCGCTCGACTGCGTGGTGCGGCTGCGCCAGGCCGGCAAGCGCGTGATGGTTCTGTCGAACTCCGGCAAGCGCGCGGATGGCAATGCGAAACGTCTCGCCGCCCTTGGCCTGCAAGCGGACGCTTACGACGGCATCCTCACGTCGGGCGAAGCCACCTGGATCGGACTGAAGACGCGGGCGCACCCGCCGTTCAACGAGTTGGGCCGCACCTGCTTCCTGATCACGCGCGGCGGTGACCGCACCATCATCGACGGGCTCGATCTTGCCGTCGCGGACGACGTCGAGAACGCCGACTTCATCCTGCTCGCGGGCCTCGACGATGCCGCGGCCGAACCGGAACAGTGGCGGGAGTGCCTGGCCCGTGCAGCCACCCGCGGGCTGCCGATGCTGTGCGCCAATCCCGATCTGACCATGTTCGGCGCGCATGGATTGATCCCCGCGCCCGGCGCGCTGGCGCGCTTCTATGCGAGCCTCGGTGGCCGCGTCAGCTTTGTCGGCAAACCGCACGCGCCGATCTTCGCCGCTGCACTCGATCAGCTCGGCCATCCGGCGCCGGCGCGCGTGCTGATGGTCGGCGATTCCCTCGACCACGACGTCGCCGGCGGACGCGCAGCCGGAATGCTGACGTTGTTCCTGCGCGCCGGCGTGCACCGCGACGATACCGGACGATCATCCGACCACGATTCACGCGCGCCGCACTGGACCATGACGCAGTTCATCTGGTGAGATCCACACCATGCAACAGCCCGCTCAGATCAATGACCTCCGCGAGATGTCGGCGCGTGTCGGCAGGAACATGCTGCTGGTGCAAGGCGCCGGCGGCAATTCATCGGCAAAGGATGGCGATACGCTGTGGGTGAAGGCCTCCGGCACATGGCTGTCCGATGCCACCGACAAGGACATCTTCGTCCCGGTCGCGCTGTCCGCTGCCCTCGCCGCGCTGGACCAAGGCGACGAACGCGTGCCGCTCGCGCCGGGCGCCACGACGACATTGCGTGCCTCGATCGAGACCTCGCTGCATGCCTTGATGCCGCACCCGGTGGTGCTGCACGTCCACTCCGTCAACACGATCGCCTGGGCGGTGCGCACCGACGCGCCTGCCGAGCTCACACGCCGGCTCGCCGGCCTCAACTGGCGCTATCTCGATTATTGTCATCCGGGATTGCCGCTGGCCCAGGCGGTGAGCGCGGCGATCGCACGCGAACCCGTCGATGTCCTGATCCTCGGCAATCACGGCCTCGTCGTCGGCGCCACGACCTGCGAAGCCGCGGAAGCCATGGTGGCCGACGTCGAGCAGCGCCTCGCGCTGATACCGCGTGAGGCATTGGCAGCCGACAGCGACGCGCTGCGCAGCATCTGCGCCGGCACCGACTATCGGGTGCCATCCGATCCGCGCTGCCATGGCATCGCCACCGATCGGCACAATCTCGCGGTCGCCACCGGCGGCTCGCTCTATCCCGATCATGTCGTGTTCCTGGGGCGGGCGATGCCGACCCTCGGGCACGGCGACAGTCTCCGCGCAGCGGACTTGAAGAAGACCGATGCGCCGCCGCCGGTCGCTGTCCTGATCCCCGGGATCGGCAGCGTGATCCGCAAGGATGCCAGCGCCGGCGCCGAAGCGATGCTGAGCTGCCTCGCGCTGGTGACCTGCCGCCTGCCGCCGAACGCTCCGATCCATTATCTGACCGAGCAGAACGAGAACGCCCTCCTCAATTGGGACGCCGAACGCTACCGCCAGCAACTCACCGCCAGCCGCTGAGTGCGGCTACAGGCTCGCCTGCCGGGGACCGGCGATAGTGGCGTTCGCCGCCGCCGCGAGCGGCTGGCGGCCGAGGATGAAGTCGGCGCCCTTCTCTGCGATCATCACCGTCGGCGCGTTGGTGTTGCCCGACACCAGCCGCGGCATGATCGAGGCGTCGATCACCCGCAGGCCCTCGAGGCCGTGCACGCGAAGCTGGTCGTCGACGACGGCGAGCGGATCGGAGCCCATCTTGCAGGTGCCGACTGGATGATAGATGGTTTCGCAGCTTTGCCGGACGTAGCTGTCGATAGCGGCATCCGACGTTGCGCGCGAACCCGGCGCGTATTCCTCGCCGCGATAGGGATCGAACGCCTTCTGCGCGATGATCTCGCGGCCGACCCTGATGCCGTCGCGCATGTTGCGCACGTCCTCCGGCGCCTGAAGATAGTTCGGGCGGATCGCGGGATGCTTGAGAGGATCGGCCGAGGTGATCATGATCGAGCCGCGGCTCTCGGGCCGCGCGATGTTGAAATAGGCCATGAAGCCGTGCTCGTTGACGATCTTGCGGCCGTGGTCGCCATAGATCAGCAGCACGAAGAAGAATTGCAGATCCGGCGCCACTAGATCGGTCTGCGATTTGAGGAACGCCATTGCCTCCAGCCCGTGCGATGTCGCAGGACCGGTCCTGGTCAGCACATACTGGATGAAGGCCGCGGTGGCGCCGAGCGGCTTGGTATGCTTGAGGAACGAGATCGGCTGGGTGCAACGCTGCTTCACGCCGCAGGCGAGGTGATCTTGCAGATTCTGCCCGACGCCCTTGAGCTCGTGCACGACCTTGATGCCGAGCGAATGCAGCTGATCGCCGTCGCCGATGCCCGACAGCTGCAACAATTGCGGTGAGTTGATCGCGCCGCCGGCCAGGATCACCTCGCGTTCGGCCCGCAGCGTGTGGACCTGGCCGCCCTTGATGTATTCGACGCCGACGGCGCGCCCGCCTTCGACCAGGATGCGCGAGGCCAGCGCCTTGGTGATCACCGTGAGATTGGGACGGTTCATCACCGGATGCAGATAGCAGCGCGCAACGCTGGCGCGCTTGTTATCTGCGATCGTCGAATCGACCGGACCAAAGCCTTCCTGTTCGGCACCGTTGAAATCATCGGTCGCGGGATAGCCGGCCTGCTTGCCTGCCTCGAACCAGGCCCTGGTCAGGGGATGGGTCAATTCCGGCAGCCGGCTGGTGCGCAGCGGGCCGTCGGCGCCATGATAATCGTCGGCGCCCAACTGGCGGCCTTCGGAGCGGATGAAATACGGCAGGCAGTCGGCATAGGACCAGCCGCGATTGCCGAGCTGCGCCCACATGTCATAGTCGGAGGCATGGCCGCGGATGTAGACCATGCCGTTGATCGAGCTTGATCCGCCCAGCACCTTGCCGCGCGGCCAGAACAGCACCCGATTGTCGAGATGCGGCTGCGGATCGGTGTGGTAGTGCCAATCGACGCTGCCGGATTTCATCAGCGCGAGGTATCCCGCCGGCATGTGGATGAAGGGATTGCTATCTTTGCCGCCTGCCTCGAGCAGCACGACCTGATTCTCGGGAACCTCCGACAGGCGGTTTGCCAGGACGCATCCGGCAGAGCCGGCGCCCACAATGACGTAATCCACCATGGTCTCCTCCATCTTCTTCTTCGCGTTTCTGCGAGGCGACCCGGCGAGCTAGGCTCGCATCAGGGTCCGTGGCTTGGACTCGTCGGAGCCGTTGATGACCTTGCCTGTCGCGGGATCGAAGAGGCGGATCCTGTCGAGCGCCGGCACCAGCCTGATCACGTCGTCCGGCGACAGCTCAAGGCGATCCTGCGTGATGGCGCAGACCTCTTGCCCGCCGAGATCGGCATAGATGTGAATCTCGGGTCCGGTCGGCTCGACCACGGAAACCTTGGCGGGGATGCCCTCGCTGCCGGTGCCGGGCCGCAGATGCTCGGGCCGAATCCCGTACTTGACGACCTGCCCCGCGGTGACGTTCGCGCCGGGAGGCAGCGGCAGCGTGACGCCGTTGGCACGCACGACCGGCCGTCCCGCCTCCACGGCAACCTCGCCGGACAGGAAGTTCATCGCAGGCGATCCGATGAACTCGGCGACAAACAGATTCGCCGGGCGGTCGTAGATCTCGAGCGGCTTGCCGATCTGCTCGATCATGCCGTCGCGCAGGACCACGATCGTATCGGCCATCGTCATGGCCTCGATCTGGTCGTGCGTGACATAGATCGTGGTGGTCGCAAGCTTGTGATGCAGCTCCTTGATCTCGGTGCGCATCTGCACGCGCAGCTTGGCGTCGAGGTTCGACAACGGCTCGTCGAACAGGAACACGGAAGGGTCGCGCACGATCGCGCGCCCCATCGCGACGCGCTGACGCTGGCCGCCTGACAGCTGCCTCGGCTGGCGATCCAGATAGGGCGTGAGATTGAGGATCGATGCCGCCCACTC
Organism: Bradyrhizobium sp. UBA2491; assembly: GCF_002341725.1. Lineage (NCBI taxonomy): Bacteria > Pseudomonadati > Pseudomonadota > Alphaproteobacteria > Hyphomicrobiales > Nitrobacteraceae > Bradyrhizobium > Bradyrhizobium sp. UBA2491. Next base: position 63,050 of record NZ_DDOP01000018.1, on the reverse strand, counting down.
CACCTTGCGCCGGATCTCCTCCTTCGGGCGCTTCTTGAGCTGCATCGAGAACGCCATGTTGTCGAACACGGTCAGGTGCGCGTAGAGCGCGTAGTTCTGGAACACCATCGCGATGTTGCGATCCTTCGGATGCAGGTCGTTGACCACGACGTTGCCGATGCTGATCTCGCCCGCGGTGATCGCCTCGAGGCCGGCGACCATCCGCAGCAGGGTCGACTTGCCGCAACCCGAGGGGCCCAGCAGCACGACGAATTCGCCATTGGCGATGGAGAGATCGACGCCGTGGAGAACCTCGAAGCCGCCGTAGGACTTGCGCACATTGCTGATTGTGACCGATGCCATGCCTTGACCTTCCCGCTATGCGGCTGCCCTCGCCGACAATATCCGCTCGGCAATCTCGACGAAGCCTTCGGCACCCCGCTTGCTGGCGACAAAGGCCGGAGCCGCGGCCATCGCGCCCTCGAAATCCCGCACATTCGCAACACCGCAGGCGTAGGGAAAGAAGCCGAACATCGGCGCATCGTTCGGGCTGTCGCCGCAGAACACGATACGATCCCTCGCCTCGTCGAGATCGAGGCCGAGCCTTTCGCGCAGAAATATCCGGGTCATCGCCAGCTTGTCATAGCGGCCGAACCATCCGTTGACATGGATCGAGGAGACCTTGGCGATGCCGCCGGCGTTCTCGAACAGATAGACGATCTTGTCGACGGCAGCGCGCGGCAGCGGCGGCACGTCCTCGCAGACGTCGATCGCAAGGTCGGCCTCGCGGTAGAGCTGATCGGCGGAGATCGCCGCACCCGGGACCTCGGACAGGATCCGCTCGCCGAGCGCCAGCAATCTGCGGCGATTGGCGGCGCGCTCCGCCTCGGTCGCGATGAACTTGCGAACCATTTTCCGCGCCACCGGATCGTGCCGGAAGTAGAACGCGCCGTTCTCGCCGATCACGCCGTCGACCGGCCAGAACCGCGCAATCATGTCGCACCAGCCCGCAGGCCGGCCGGTCACCGGGACCACCGCGAGGCCAGCACCGCGCAACCGCTCCAGCGCGGCATAGGAGGCCGCAGGAAGCTGACCATCGGTGGTCAGCGTATCGTCGATGTCGGTCAGCACGCAGACGGCACGGCGGGCGGCTTCGTCAGGAAAACTTGCAATCGGCTTCATGACGGCACGTCTTCCGCAAACGCCGCCAGACGGGCGTTCCAGTCGAGGAGTTTTGGCCAGAGGTCGGCATGGATGGCGCGAAACTCGGCATAACGCGCAACATTCCTCGGTTCGGGCTGGAATATCCTTGCCGGCGGTTTGGTCATCGCCGCGGCGGCTTCGGCGATCGTGCCGTACCAGCCCGCTCCCTTGGCGGCCGCGATCGCAGCGCCAAGCGACGACGCTTCCCGCGCCGGCGAACGGCACACCGGACGCCCCGACGCATCGGCCAGGATTTGTAGCCAGAGGTCGCTGTCCGAACCGCCACCGATAGCCGCGAGCTGGCTGATCTCGCCTCCGGTCACCGCCACGATCCGTTCGATCTGGCCGGCGACCTCGAGCGCGATCCCTTCCAGCAAGGCACGATAGATCGCGCCGCGCCGGGTCGAGCCCGACAATCCGGCGATCACGCCACGTGCATAGGGATCCCAATAGGGCGTCATGCAACCGAGCCAATACGGCAGCACCACGACGCCGCCGGCTCCGATCGGGCACGCCGCCGCCTCAGCCTCCAGCGCCTTGAAAATGTTTCGCTGCGCCGCCGGATCGGCACCGAGCATCTCCCGCGCCATCCAGTCGATCAGAAACGTTCCGGTGCGGATGCACTGCTCGTAGATGTAGCCATCGTCGCACACCGCCTTCTCGGTACGAAACGCGCGGTCGTAAGCGTAGTTGCGGCCGTAGCTTCCTGAGACCACCGCGGTACCCAGATTGATGTAGGCGCTTCCCGGAGACGTCACGCCGGCGCCGGTGCTGGCACACTGACCGTCACCACCGCCGGCGATGACGGCTGTACCCGCCGACAGGCCGGTGAAGGCGGCCGCCGCGTGCGTGACCTCTCCCATCCGGGCTCCGGGCCGGGCCAGCGCCGGCAATTTCCCGATCGCGATACCCGCGGCATCGAGGATAGCTTCTGACCAGAGACCGCTCGTCATGTCGAGCAAGCCGGTCGGATCGGCCGATGCCGTCGATGTCCGCCATTGGCCGGTCAGGCAATGCGTCAGATAGCCGTGGACTTCGGCGAACCGCGCCGCGCGCGCGAAGATCTCGGGCTCCTGTTCCGCCATCCAGATGATGCGATAGAGGCATGGCAGAACATCGAGCGGCTTGCCGGAAATCGCATGAACGCGCTCGGCCCCAAATGATTGGCCGAACCGAACGACCTGGGCGCGCGCGCGCTCGTCGAGCCAGGTCATGCCGGGCCTGATCGCGGCCCCGTCTTCGGTGAACGCGCTGAAGGTCTCGCGCTGATTGGAGATCGCCACGGCGGCGATCCGTCTGGCATCGACCTGATCGGTGATGCTGCGCAGCGCGGCCGCCGCCGCGTCCCACCAGTCATCCGGGTTCTGCTCGAAATATCCCGGATGCGGATTGGCGAGGCCGATGGCCTTGCGTCCTTCCGCGACGGCACGGCCGCTGCGGTCCCAGGCGATCGCCTTGGTCGCGGAGGTCGAGCTGTCGATACCGATCACCAGATCCTGGGTCATTCCATCTCGCTTCAAAAGAAGCGAAGGCGAGCTGCGCCGCCTTCGCGAACTTTTGCACCGCGGGCCTCAGAGCAGGCCGGCGTCCTTCACCTTGGCGTCGATGTCCTTCGCCAAGGCGTCCATGCATTTCTGCGGATCGCCGCCATAGGCCTGGCCGGTGAGCAGCTTGCCGAGCTCGGTCGGGATCTCGTTGGTCGACAGGCCGGCCCACAGCGCCATGTGCGGCTCGGTGGCCATGGCGTTGTCGATCACCCATTTCACCGTTTCGAGATGCCGCGTCGTGCCCGGGCCGACCTTGGCCTTGGCCTTGACGCGCGGATCGGCGAACGACGAGTTCCGCATCGGCGCAAAGCCGCCAAGCAGCGTGCAGCGTGTCATGATCTCCTTGCAGCAACCCCACTGCATGAAGATCCACGCCGCTTCCTTGTTCTTGGAGTATTTCGACAGCGAGATGCACGAGCCGCCCTGATGGCCGAGATTCGGTTGCTCGTTGAAGCCGGCATCGGCCGGCGCGCGCAGCTTCTTCGCCGTCAGCGGCTTGGCCGGCTCCCACAGACCCTTGACCTTGGAGTCGTCCGCATCGAGACCCGGGAAGAATTCGTCCCAGCTCTGCACCAGCGCCACCTGGCCGGAATGCATCATCTCGAACTGGCCATCCCAGGTCGATGCCGTGGAGTTCGGCGGCGACACCTTCAGGAGCTCCTGGTACCACTTCAATCCGGCAACGCCCTGCTCATCATTGCCCGAGAATTTCTTGTTCTTGTTGAAGATCGAGCCGCCATGGCCCCACACGGCCTGGCTCCAGTCGCATTCCAGCGAATAGTGGCCCGACTTCGCCTGCAAGCCGGTGCCGAAGATTCCGTTGCTCTTCTCGGCCTCGCTGATCTGCCTCGCGGCCACCAGGAAGTCTTCGTAGGTGGTCGGCACCGCGATCTTGTGCTTCTCCAGGATGTCCTTGCGGTACATCAGGGTGAAGATCGGAATGTCGAAGGGGATGCCCATCCACTGCCCGTCGACCTGGGCGACATTCTTGACCAGCGGCTTGGAGAAATCGTCCCAATCGAAATCGGGCATCGCAAGCTCGGGCTTGTCCTTGTAGTAGGCGACCGGATCGATGCAATCCGGCTGGAACATCGAAATCCAGGATTGATCGAGATAATAGAGATCGTAGGAGCCGAGCTGGCCCTGCACGTCCTGCGTCGCCTTGGCGAGCACCTGCTCGAGCGGCACGATCTCGACCTCGACCTCGATGCCGGTCGGATCGGTGAACTCCTTCTTGATCTGGTTGAGCACCACCGACGGCGGCGTCGATTCGGTCGAGTAGCGGATCTTGGCGCCCTTGAACTTGCTGCCGACATCCTTCAGCCATTTGGCCTGGTTGTCCGGCAGGCCGTCGGCATAGGCCTCGGTGCCGATCAAACTGCTGCCCCGGCGCAGGCCGCGCGGATTGCCGAGCATGCCGAGACCGAAGGCTGAAAAGCCGACGCCCGCCAATCCCATCCTGCGCAGGAATTCGCGCTTGGAGATCTGCCGGTTGGTATATGCGTTCGCACTATCGACGATGAATGTCTGCTGGTCGAATTTCTTGAAACTCATTGATACCTCCTCCCAACGTTTGTTGACTTTCTGGTCTCGGTCTGCGCGCCTACTCCTTGAGTGACCCGAGGGTCAGGCCGCGGACAAGCTGCTTCTGAACGAGCAAGATGAAGATGAAGCTCGGGATCACGGCGGTGGTGCCGAGCGCCGCGATGAAGCCCCATTCCGAGCCCGTCGAGGTGACGAAGGTCGTGATCTTGACCGGCAATGTGCGGATCGAATTGGTCAGGAACAGCGACAGCAGGAATTCGGTCCACGAGAAGATGAAGCAAAGCACGGCGGTGGCGGCGACACCGCCCTTCACCATCGGCAGCACGACGCGCCAGAAGATCTGCAACCGCGTGGCGCCATCGATCATGGCGGCCTCGTCGACATCGACAGGGACGTCGTCGTAGAACGATTTCATCAGCAGGACGGCGATCGGCAGGTTGATCAGCGTGTCGACCATGATCAACCCGAGCCGGGTGTCGAGCAGCGACATGTAGTGGAACATGAAGACGACCGGCACGATGATCGCGATCGGCGGCATGAAGCGCTGCGACAGGATCCAGTTCAGATAGGCCTGCCGCCAGCGGAATCGCATCCGCGACAGCGCATAGGCCGCCAGCACCGCCAGCAGCAGGGTCAACGCGGTCGCGCCGACCGCAATCAGCAGCGAGTCGATGATGGTCTGACGGCTGTCATAGGAGCTTGCGCCGCCGACGCCGAAGGTATTGCCAGACTCGATCGCGAGCTCCGCCCGCGACTTGCCGAGCATGGTTACGGCATAGTTCACCAGCGTCGGCTTGAAGTTGAACCAGACGATCTCGTCCTTGTCGAAGATCGCCGACGTGGGCTTGAACGAGGTGAGCGCCCACCAGAACAGCGGGAACATGAATATGCCGACCACGAGCACAGCGGCCACGTCGCGCAATCGCTTCTGCCAGAAGGTTTCCTGCATCAGAACCGCACCTTGAACAGCTTGATGAAGATGGTCGAGGTGACGATCACCAGGAGCAGCGTGAACAGCGAGATCGTCGAGGCGTAGGGGAAGTCGGCATTCTTGAAGTAGATGGTGCCGGCGTAGGAGGTCAGCGTCTCCGTGGCGGTGCCCGGTCCGCTGTCGGTCATCACCTTGACGTAGTCATAGATGCGGAACAGGTCGACGCCGCGGATCAGAACCGCGAGCGCGATGATCCTGGAGAGCATCGGCAGCGTCAGGCGGAAAAAGGCTTGCCTTGGGGTTGCTCCGTCGATCGCGGCGGCCTCGAACGGCTCCTTCGGCAGGGCGCGCAGCCCCGCGAGCATGATCAGCACCATGAACGGCGTCCACTGCCAGATGTCGGCGAGCAGAACGCCGGCCAGCGCCGAGTTGCTGGAAGCGAGGATCGGATATTGCGGTGGCCACAGCCCGAGCGAGACCAGCCCCATGCTGAGCACGCCGAACGAGCCGTCCAGCATCAGCAGGAACATCATGCCGGTGACCGCGGGCGGCACCACCAGGGGCAGCGTCATCAGCGCGCGGAGCAATCCGTAGCCCTTCCGGTCGCTGTCGAGCAGCAGCGCGATGGCTAGGCCGAGGCAGAGTTCGATCAGCAGCGCGGTGATCGTGTACATATAGGTGTGGCCGATCGCACCCCACACCCGATCGTCGGCGAACAGCTTCCCCCAATTCCAGGTCGGGTTGAACACGTTCATCCGGGTGACCGGGTTGCGCTTGAAGAACGAGAGCCACAACGCATAGAGCAGCGGATAGACACCGAACGCCAGCAGCAGCGCGGTGATCGGCGCCAGCCACGGGAACGGATGTTCCGAGGTCAGAAACCGTGGCCAGACGCTGTGCCGCGTCGTGCCCGATACCGGCACGTCGACAGCCAGACTCCGCGCATGGTGCGACACCATTGACGTTTCCTCGCGCATCGCTTTTCTCTCGGCGCCGGGCTCTTTCGGCCCAGTTCGCTGTCTTGTTTCAGGGCCGGCGTGATACTCCGGATCGGTGAGGCCGGGCCGCGCGTGGCACCAGCGCTCGCGCCGTTGCCACGTCGGTGACCAGAATTGTTGCGTAGTTGCTGTTGAGCGCGGCGTAGACCGCATCGACCTTGTCGCTGCCGCCGGCAATGCAGATGCGCTCCGGCACCTTCGCGATCTCGTCGAGCGTCAGGCCGATCATCTGGTTGTCGAGCGCGCCGAGGATCGGCTCGCCTTCCCTGCCGATAAAACGTCCACTGACCACGCCAACGGCGCCACGCGCCAGATACGGTCCAATATTCTCGGGCGACATGTAGCCGCTGCGCATCGCGGTGCCGGCGTCGTCGACGCTGCCGACGCCGAACAGCACCTTGTTGCTCGATCGAATGATCTTGAAGGTTTCGACCAGCGCCGGCTCCTGCATGAACAGGCGCTTGATCTGGGCGGTCGAAACGATACCCGGCGCATGCAGATTGACGCAGCGCGCACCAAGCCGGTTGGCGATGTTGGAGGTGCACAATTCCGGCGAGAATTCCGTGGTGCCGATCGAGCAGCCGGTGATCTGGGCGACGGTGACGCCCGGAAGCTTCATTTCGGGCAACGACGTCGACAGCGCCTGCACCGTGCGGCCCCACGATACGCCCAGCACATCGTCGGGCTGCAGCCGCTCGATCAGAAGTTTCGCGCCGGCCATGCCGATCCGTTCATGCACCGGCAGGCGGCCGCCGTCATCGGGCACGACGAGACAGCTGGTGAGCCCATATGCGTCGGCCAGTTCGCGCGCGAGGCCGATGGTTTGCAAATGCCGTGACGACACCGCGATCGTGACGATGTTGCGGTCGCGGGCCTCCTGAAGGAAGTTCACGACCGAGGCGCGCGAGACGCCGAGTTGATCGGCGACCTCCTCCTGCGTCATGCCCTCTTCGTAATAGAGCCACGCCGCCCATACGACAGGATCGCTGTCGAACTCTGCGGGGATCGACAACGCCCTGCGCTTGATACGCGGCGGCGTCACCTGGCGTTGCAGCGTCTTGGTCATTAGCGATCCGGCATCAACGTCGTCGTTCACAAAATGCACATCGTATTGACAATTGTCAATCAGCCCGATTAATTGCCATCACGATTTGTCAAATGTCACGATCGGGCCGCGACGGCGATGCTGCGGCGCAGGACTTGCCCGGGATTTTGCCGATGTCACAGCACAACTGGACCGCGCTGATCGACGATCTGGTGGCAGGCCGCTGGATCAATCCGCTCACCGGTGCAGCGGTAAGGGTGCCTTACGATTCCATCGTGATCGAAGACAGCCTCGAGGGACGGGAGGCCGAACTGGTCGCCGCCTTGAGACTCGGACATCGCCTTGCTTTGGTCGCCGACGAGGCGACGTATGGGGCGATGGGCGCGCGCGTTGCCAAGGCGCTGGGCGAACTCGGTCCGGTCGAGACCGTCGTGCTCGATCATCCCCACGCTGACATGGCCGAGGTCCGCAGCCTGACGGAAAAGTTGCGCGGGTATGACGCGGTCGTCGCGGTCGGCTCCGGCACGGTCAACGACCTCTGCAAATACGTGACGGGGCTGGACGACCGGCGCTATTGCGTGTTCGCCACCGCCGCCTCGATGAACGGCTACACATCCTCCACGGCATCGCTCACCCTCGACAGCGGCTTGAAGGTGTCGCTGCCCTCGCACACGCCTGCGGGATTCTTCGTCGACCTCAAGGTGTCCGCCGCCGCGCCGCCCTACCTCGCCGCCTCCGGCTTCGCGGATTGCCTCGCCCGCTCGGTTGCGCAGACCGACTGGTGGATGTCGCACCGGCTGCTGGGCACCGCCTATTTCCAGGAGCCTTACACGATCCAGGCCGCCGACGAGGTCGAGCTCAACCAGCGCGCCGGCAATCTGCCCAAGGGCGACATCGAGGCGATGGGATATCTCTATCGCGTGCTGACCCTGTGCGGCCTCGGCATCTCCTTTACCGGCGTGTCGCATCATGGCTCGATGGGCGAGCACCAGATCTCCCACTACATCGATTGCTTCGCGGGTGAACGTCATCCCGGTTCCCTGCATGGCCAGCAGGTGGGCATCGCGGCGTTGAGCATGGCGCGGCTACAGCAGCAGATGCTCGCCGCCGATCGTCCTCTGTCAGTTCATGCGACCCACATCGATTTGGCCGACATGAAGCGCCGTTTCGGCGCGGAAGTCGCCCTGCAATGCGAGGCCGAGTTGAAGCAGAAGGCGTTCGACCAGGATGGCGCCATCGCGTTCAACCGCAAGCTGGAGGATGCATGGCCCGAGCTCCGGCGCGAGCTCTCCGCCTTTACGATTCCGGTTCACGAAATGAAGCGGCTGTTGTCAGCCGCCGGCGGTGCCACGACGGCAACCGAGCTCGGCGTGCCGGTGGACTTCTATCGCGAAGCCATCGTGCATTGTCGGGAGATGCGTAACCGCTTTTCCTTCCTCGACATTGCCGCGGATGCCGGAACGCTGGAGGCATTTGCGCAAGGCGAAAATTGATCGGAGGGCCCTGACATGACTGCAAAGCCGCTCGTCGCCGTGACCGGTGCCAGTTCCGGCATCGGAGAAGCCACCGCCCGCGCCTTTTCTGCGGCCGGCCATCCCGTCCTGCTGATGGCGCGCCGGATCGAACGGCTGGATGCCATGCGCCTGCCCAATTCGATCTGCCGCAAGGTAGATGTGCGCGATCGCGCCGCGCTGACCGCCGCCGTGCGGGACGCCGAGGCAGCGTTCGGCCCGGTCGACATGATGTTCGCCAATGCTGGCATTGCCAGGCTCGGGGACATCGGCAAGCAGGATCCGGCCGACTGGGATGAGATGATCGCGATCAACGTCAACGGCGTCATGAACAGCGTGCATGCCGTGATGTCGGGCATGATGGCGCGCCGCCACGGCACGCTCGTGATGATGAGCTCGATCGCGGGGCGAAAGGTCTATCCCGACCACACGGTCTATTGCGGCACCAAATTCTTCGTGCACGGGGTCTCCGAGAGTCTTCGTGAATATCTGTCCGGCTACGACGTCCGCGTTCTCGTCGTTTCGCCCGGCATCATCGAGACCGAGGTGCTGGGCGGCGTGAGGGACCCGAACACGCTCGCGAACTACAAGGCGAACAAGGCAGCGATCGGCGGCGGCATCGGGGCGGAGCACGTCGCGAAGCTGATCCTCGACGCCTACAACCTGCCGCAAAACGCGCTGGTGCAGGAGATCTGCATCACGCCGACCCGACAGAAATACTGAGCGCGCCAGCGCTCGCTTCCAGGAGCCGATCATGACCGACACCGAACTTCAGCTGCGCGAGGCGATCATCGCGAAGTGCCGCTGGATGAATGCAACCGGGCTGAACCAGGGAACGTCCGGCAACATTTCGGCACGCCATGGCAACACCATGCTGATCTCGCCGTCCGCGACGCCATACGATTCCCTTACCCCCGACATGATCGCCGCGATGCCGATCGACGGCGAATACGGATCGTGGAAGGGGCCGCTCAAGCCCTCCACCGAATGGCGCTTCCATCTCGACATCATGAAGGCCCGGCCGGACGTCGGCGGGATCGTGCACACCCATTCGACCTACGCCACCGTACTGGCGATCGCGCGCAAGGAGATTCCGGCGTGCCACTACATGATGGCAGCGTTCGGCGGCATGAACGTCCGTCTCGCCGATTATGCGAGGTTCGGCACCGCGGAGCTGTCCGAGCATGCGCTCGCCGCGCTCGAAGGCCGCACCGCCTGCCTGCTCGCCAATCACGGAATGATCGCCACGGGTGCGTCGCTCGACAAGGCGATGTGGCTCGCCGTCGAGCTCGAGACGATCGCCCGGCAATATTATCTGACGCTGGCAATCGGTGGGCCGGTGCTGTTGAACGAAGCCCAGATCGGCGAGACTGCCGCCGCCTTCGGCAGTTACGGCGTGCAGGATCCACCAGTCGGAAATTTACAGGCATAGCGGCACCGCCGAGAGGCATCATGTGATCAGCTTGGCTCCGATCGGAATCCGGACGGAAGAAGCTGCGGCCACGGCACCGCTCGCGGTCGGAGCATGGTCATGAAACGCATCGCCGGGTTACGCGAGATCGCAGATCAGTTCGACCTCTTCCTGATCGAGCAGTATGGCGTGCTGCACGACGGCGTCGCCGCCTACCCCCGCACGATCGACGGATTGGCGAAGATCGCGGCCTGCGGCCGAAAGATCATCATCCTGACGAACTCCGGAAAATGCGCGGCAGCAAACCGGGCAGACCTCCACGCGCTGGGTTTTGCCGGCTCTTGCCTGAGCGGCATCGTCAGCTCGGGCGACGTGGCCCTGCAATGCGTCAAGAGCGGGGTATTGGGGCCACCCTTCGCGACGGGCGCAGCCGTTTGCGTGATCGGCGATCCCGACGACCGCTATGCCTTTTCGTCGGATGACTTCGAACTGGTCGACCAACCGCAAGACGCCGCCTTTCTGGTGTTTGCCGGATCCGACATACCGCGGGTCTCGCTGCGGGCCTATCAAGATGTGCTGGCAAGTCCCGCCAGAGCGCACGTGCCCGCGATCTGCATCAATCCGGATATCGCGACGATCCGCCATGGCGAGATCGTGCCGGCAGCAGGAGCCATCGCGAGGCTCTACGAGGATCTCGGCGGCGCGGTCGAGTATATCGGCAAGCCGCATCTGCTGATCTTCGCACACGCGATCGCATCCGCCGAATTGCAGCCCGGCGCGCGGCTCGTGATGGGCGATAGCCCGCATCATGACGTGGCCGGCGCAAGGCCGATGGGACTATCGACGCTTCAGGTCCAAAGCGAGAATTATCGCCATTTGCCAAAGTGCCGATTGCTGCGTCTGTGCGACCGATCCGACGGCGTCCCGGATTTCGTTATCCCGGCCTTCGCATGGTGAATGCCAGCCGCGACTCGCGCCCGGCTGGGATACCAGCCTGACGGGCTCGCCCCGACGCCATGAATTGTGTATTCAGGTCTGGCGGAACGCCGGGGATGTCGCGAGTCTCACACGATGATCGACGAGAAGAAGCTCGAAGAGCGCCTGGTCGTGCTCGAGGCAGCCAAGTCCTGGAGCCCGCGCGTCGTCTCGCGGCTGGAGACGCTGCTGCGCTCCGGCCCGGACGAGGCGCTGTACCGTATCAATCCGATCCAATTCGCCGATGAGAAGTCGATCGCCGAAGCTGAGGGGATCGATCTTTTCCTCCATGCCTGTGTCGCCGGGCTGTTCGACATGGATTGGCTCCTGGTGTGTCCGATGTGCTCCGACGTCGTCGAGAGCTTCCGGAGCCTGCGCAAGCTGCACACGCATTTCCACTGCCATCTCTGTCAAAGCGATTACGACGCCGCGCTCGACGATTACATCACCGTGACGTTCACGGTTTCGCCGGCGGTGCGCGGCATCCGCTTCCACAAGCCGGAGGCGCTTTCGGCCTGGGATTACGTCTTCCACTACAAGCTGACGTCGGGCGGCCTCATGCCGGACGGGGTGCCGTGGAACGAGACCGCAAAAGGCCTGGTGCGGGTGCTTACCCGCATCGAACCGGGTTCGACCGCAAGCCTCGAGGTCGACGCCACCGAAGGCGCGCTGTTCGGCCAGGATTTCGACAGCGACGCCCAATTCCTTTTTCCGGTGACGGAGGGAGTGGGCACAACGCCTGCCGGCGTGCGGGTCACGCTCGACCACGGTAGTTGCACAGCCACTGCCGCAAGCATCGCACCGGGCAAGGTCACCTTCGAGGTTCACAACGCTGGCAAGCTGCCGGTCGTCTTCGGCATCTTGCAACTTCCGGCAGCGGCATCTGAGCGACCGAGGCTTCGCTTCCCGGCATACCTGTCCGGCAAGCGGCTGCTGATGACCCAAACTTTCCGCGATTTCTTCCGTTCGGAGGTGATCGGCGCGACCGAAGGCATCGCGGTTCTCGACGTGACGCTGGTGTTCACCGATCTCAAGGGCTCGACCGCGCTCTACGAGCGAATCGGCGACCTCAACGCCTACATCCAGGTACAGCGGCACTTCCAGCACCTCCTCGACGTCACGGTCCGGCACAATGGCGCCGTCACCAAGACGATTGGCGACGCCGTGATGGCGGCGTTCTCGACTGCGGCCGATGCCGTGCAGGCGGCGCTGGAGATGCGCGAGGCGGTCGACGAACTCAATCGCGACCGTTCGCAGCGCGATTTCATCCTCAAGATCGGCGTGCATCGCGGCGCCTCGATCGCGGTCACGCTCAACGAGCGGCTCGATTACTTCGGCCAGACGGTGAACATCGCCGCGCGGGTGCAGAACCTCGCCGATGGCGACGAGATCTGCATCACCGAGGACGTCTACCGCGCGCCTGAAGTGGCCGAGATCATCGCGCCATACCCGGTGACGAGCAGCGAGGCGGAGCTCAAGGGCGTCAGCAAGGCCATGCCGGTCTATCATCTCGCCCGGGCATGATCCGAGATGCAGCCGGGCGCATCATCCCCGCTCCGCAGAGAGGAACAGGCGATAGGCCGGGTTCTCGCTCTCATTCCAGTAGGGATAGCCGAGCGCATCCAGCGCCTGGACGAACCGGGCGCGATCCTGCGGCCTGACTTCGATTCCCGCCAGGATGCGTCCGTAGTCGGCACCATGATTTCGGTAGTGGAACAGCGAGATGTTCCAGTCCGGCGCCAGGCTCTCCAGGAATTTCAGCAGCGCACCCGGGCGCTCCGGAAACTCGAAGCGGTAGATCACCTCGTCCTTGAGCAGCGGCGCGCGGCCGCCCACCATGTAGCGCACATGGTCCTTGGCCATCTCGTTCTCGCTGAGATCGAGGATCGGATAGCCCTCGCGGCGCAGCAGTTCCATCACCTCCCGCTTCTCGGCCTCGCCTCGGCTCAGCGCGATGCCGACGAAGAGCTGCGCCGGCGCGGTGGTCTCGGCAAAGCGGTAGTTGAATTCCGTGATGGCCCGCGAGCCGAGGATGCGGATGAAGTGCCGATAGCTGCCGGGCTTCTCCGGCACAGTCACCGCCAGCAGCGCCTCGCGATGCTCGCCGACCTCGGCACGATCGGCGATGGTGCGGAGCCGGTCGAAATTCAGATTGGCCCCGCTGTTGACGGCGATCAGGCTGCCCTCGCTCAGCGCGCCGCGCTCGGCATAGGCCTTCAGCCCGGCGAGCGCCAATGCCCCGGACGGCTCGGCGACCGATCGCATGTCGTCGAAGACGTCCTTGATCGCCGCGCACATCGCGTCGGTGTCCACCGTGATCACCTCGTCGAGCAGGTCGCGGCAGAGCCGGAACGTCTCCGAGCCCACCTTGCGAACCGCGACGCCATCGGCGAACAGTCCGACTTGGTCCAGCGCGACGACGTTGCCCTTGGCGAGCGCCGCCGCCATCGATGCGGCGTCTGCCGGCTCGACGCCGACGACCTTGATCGAGGGATTGAGGAATTTCACGAACGCGGCCACGCCGGCCGCCAGCCCGCCGCCGCCGATCGGCACGAAGATCGCTTCGATCGGATCGGGATGTTGCCGCAGGATCTCCATGCCGACGGTGCCCTGGCCGGCGATCACATCGGGGTCGTCGAACGGATGCACGAAGGTCAGGCCGCGCGCGACCTCGATCTCCCGGGCCTTGGCCTGCGCGTCGTCGAATGCATCACCATGCAGGACGACATCGCCACCCAAGCGCCGCACGGCTTCGACCTTGATCGCCGGCGTCGTCCGCGGCATCACGATCGTCGCGGGGATACCGAGCTTGCGCGCCGACAGCGCCACGCCCTGCGCATGGTTGCCGGCCGATGCGCAGATCACGCCCAGCCTGCGCTGCGCATCCGGCAACCTGACGATCTTGTTGTAGGCACCGCGGATCTTGAACGAGAAGATCGGCTGCAAGTCCTCCCGCTTCAGCAACACCGTCCGTGACAAGCGCTCGGTCAGCCGCGGCATCGGATCGAGCGGCGTCTCGACTGCGACGTCGTAGACGCGGGCGGTCAGGATGCTCTGGGCGTAGTCGCGGAGTGCGTTTGCGGTCATTGGGTCGCTTCTGTCGATGGGGGGCAATCCTTATCGGTTGCACCTGCCCATCGTCGGCGCCGCCCCGGCGAGCAGACGACACGGAACTGCCGCTGCATCCAGGTCGAAGCATCGCATGACCGGAGGCGCGAGTGAAGTCATCCGGGCTGTCGCGGGGGGCGCGGCCAAAATATCGAAAACAACCCCATGCAAAGCAGCCGGCTGCCGACGGCAACTTGACACGTCGGGCAAATCAGGGGTAAATTTCCAGTATTCCGAAATCATGCGCCTCCAACGCCGCAGCCCATCGGAGGCCATCCGACAGGCCGCCCCGGCGTGGACCGGTTCACGCCATGAGTTTCGGTGAATTCCAATCCCGGCCATGATCGCCGGGTGCTTCCCAGCCTGTTTCGGAGACGATCAGCGTGTCCTCGAGCTTGATGTAGCCGCGCGCCGGATGCAGCAGCGCGGTTTCGATTGAAATCACCATCCCCGGCTCGAGCGGCCGGTCGGCGTCATATGGCGCATAGGGCACCGGGCCGGTCGCGGTCAGGCGCGGGGCTTCGTGGCTGACCAGCCCAATCCCGTGCGCGGTATAGTCAAGCACGGCGCGGTGCGGTGAAGTTGCGACGGCGGCCTCGCCCGCCGCGATGATGTCACCACCCATCGCGCCGGGCCGGATCACGCGCCGCGCCGCCTGCTGGATGTCCTCGACTTCGTGCAACAACTCGCGCAGCTCGCTGTCGGGCTCGCCCAGCACGCCCATGCGGCTGAGGTCGCCGATATAGCCCCGGTAGTTTCCGCCGGAATCGATCGAGATCACATCGCCCTCTGCAAGGCGTTGGTTCGACGGCGCGCGGTTATGGCTGCTGCCGCCGGCAATCAGGCAGTATTCGAACACCAGATCACGCGCATGCTCCTCATGCCGCAGACGAGTGACGACGTCGTGCTTGGTCATGCCTGGCGCGCAGCTCCTGAACGTCGCCAGCATCGCGTCGACCACCCGTTCGGAGGCTTCCCTGATGAGATCGAGTTCGGCGGGAGATTTGACGGCGCGAAGCCGCTCGAAGGTGAAATGGGCTTCGCGCAGTTCGACACCGTCGATCCCGGCACGCAGATGATCCCTGGCATCGGCCGGCAGGAAGCTCGCCTCGATACCGACGCGCTTTGCCGCAGCCCCGAGTTTCCGCACATGATCGATCGCGAGGTCCATCGCATCGATCGTTCCCCAGCTGCCCGTCCTGACCAGCGGCGCCCATATCCGTCCGAGATCGTGCTCGAACTTCTCCATGCGGTTGCCGATGTAGATCGCGTTTTCCGGATGTCCCTTCTGATAGACGAACACCGGCAGATAGCGGCTCGTGCCGATCGCCTCCATGACATCGAAGAAGAAGAAGCGATAGCCGCCCAGCAGGTACTGTACGTTGTGCCGCGAGGTCGCGATCAGCACGTCGAGCCCCGCCTCGTCCATCAGCCGGTCGAGCTTCGCAGTGTCGAACGGCGCCGCGGTTGCGATCGTGTCGTGCGCATTGTCCATGGATTGACCTTCCGTCTTTCAGGTTGCCGTTTTCGCGGCCAGCGGCTTCGGTGCGGTGCCCGCGTTCTCGCCGAACAGCGCCACCGGTCGTCCGTGCGGCTCGACGCCGAGGAACGTGAAGGCGAGCCCGATCAACAGGCCCGCGCCGGCGAGAAAGCAGAACGCCGGCATCACCGCCGCGGCGGTCGCGCTCGGATGCACCAGATTGTCCGCACCCGCGATCAGCGCGAGGCACAAAGGGCCGACGATCTTGCCGACCCCGTTCGCGAGCTGCGCAAGCCCGACTGCGCGTCCCGAAAGCTGGACCGGGAAGATCTCCGCGGGATAGGGCCCGATGTTGGAGAACCCGCCGTCGAAGAACACGGCGCCGACGATCAGGAACACCAGAAACAGCGGCACCGAACCGGCAAAGTCGCTGTGAAAGTACGCGGCGAGCGCCAGCGAGACCGCGGTGCCATAGCCCATCAACTGACCGCACGGCTTGCGGCCGATCCGATGCGCGAGGAAAGCAAAGCCGGTCCGGCCGAGCACGCCGGCGAGGCTGACATAGATGAACATCTTGGCCGCCTCCTGCGGTGCGACGCCGAGCAGCAGCGCCACGATCGTCGGTCCCCACAGGAAGACGCCGTAGTTCGCCGTGCTGGCGCCGAACCAGACCAGAACCGTCAGCCAGAAGCGCCGCTGCTCGGCAAAAAGATCGGCGAATGTCGCCGGATTGGCCGGCGGCAGCGCCGGCAGCACGAACTCGTCGCCGCCGACCCGATAGAGCTTTCGAATGCTCGCCTGCGCCTCGCGCACACGGCCCTTGCTGATCAGCCAGCGCGGCGATTCCGGCATGATGATCATGGTCAGAATTGCGAGGATGATCGGCAGGAAGCCGACCGCCGCCAATCCGCGCCAGCCGACCAGCGGCAGCAGGAAGCTCGCGGTGACCGACGCCGACAGCACACCGAAGGCAACCGGGACCACCACGAGGCTCGTGACCAGTGTACGATGACGGGTCGGGGCGAATTCGACGATCGCAGGAACCGCCGCCGCGGCGCCCGCGGCAAGGCCGAAGCCCACGAAGAAGCGCAGGATCGCAAACGCAACCCAGCCGTCTTCCGGAATGAACGCGATCGCGCCCGAGGTCAGGCCGCAAAGCAGGACGCCCGATATCGCCAGCGGCTTACGCCCGAAGCGGTCCGCGAGGAATCCCGCCGCGAACGCACCCAGCATCGCCCCGATACCGGCGCTCATCAGCATGATCGAGGTCTGCCCGAATGTCAGGTGCCATGTCGGCGCCAGCACCGAAACCAGGAATCCGACCACAAAGAAATCGAAGAAATCGACCACGCCGGTGATGGCGAAGATGATGATCGATAGCCAATAGCGTGTCGTCACCGGTGCTTCGTCGAACGGCACCGCGCTCGCCTGCTCAGTCATGGTCTCCCCCTTGTCGTTATCAAGCCGCCTTCTTTTTTGAATTCAGGAATGCCGTCACCGCTTCCGCCACCCGTTCGGGCGCCTGGATGGAGGCGACGTGGCCCACGTTTGCGATCGTCCTGGTTTCGACGTGGACAAGATCGCGGGCGAGTGCGAACGTCTCCGCATTCGGGATCAATCGGTCTTCGCCGCCGACCAGCAACAGCGTCGGGCGATCGAAGCCCGCCAGATCGGCGGCGACCGGCTGCCCCAGCAGAGCGCCGCGTCGCGCCTTCTGGCCGTCGTCCCGGGTCGAACCGCGGAAGATCTCGATCAGTTCGGGCCGGGCGCGCAGGTAATCCGGCGGGAAGAAGTATTCCGCGATTTTCGGCGCGTTGGCGGCGGTGTCGCCGCGGTACGAAGCAAGCGTACGGAAGACATCCGCGTTGACGTCGAGCGGGCTCCTGTTGACCTTCCAGGTGCTGCCCAGGACCAGGCGATCGATCCGACCGGGATGCCGTGCCGCCAGCACTTGCGCGATCAATCCCCCCAGTGACGTGCCGAAGACGTGGACGCGATCGTAGCCAAGCCCTGTGATCAAGGCCGCGGCATCGTCGGCCAGATCGGCCAGCGAATAGGACGACGGCGGATTTCTGGTGGCGCCGGAATCGCGCTGGTCGTAGGCGATCACGCTGAAGTGCACCGACAGCTCGCGGGCAAGGCTGTCGAACATCGAATGATCGGCCTCGCCGCCATGCAGCAGCACGATCGGTTCGCCACGTCCCGTCTGCTCATACGTCGTGACGACGCCGTTGGCTTCCAACGATTGCATCGGCACCCCCTATCAGTGCAGCAGCGTCGAGAGCGCGCCGGCCAGTTCCTTGGCCGGATCCGACGGCAGCCACGGCATCCGCCATGCCACATGCCCATCCGGGCGCACCAGCACGGCGCCGCGCATACCAAGCTGGAATCCATCCGCAGGGTCGACTGACGGCAGTTGCTTCAGCGACAGCGGCAAGCGGGTCTTTTCCGACACCTGCCTTCCCGCCTCCAGCCACTCGCTGCCGAGCGGCCCGGTGACGACCGTGAACTCCTTGTCGAACCAGTCGAGCGTCGATGTCTTGCGCGAAGGCTCGAGCCACATATGCGGGAAGCGCGCGCCGGGACGATCGGTCGGCATGTAGTAGCGGGAGTTCAACGCCTTCGCGACGGTGCCATCGGGAATCACCGCGCCCTCCTCGTAATTGTGTCCGAGGTTCTGGCCGATGCTGTGCAGATGATTGTCCATATCGTTGATCCAGAACTTGATCCGGTCCGGATTGCGCGAGCGGACGGCATCGTCGGTCAGCCCGAAGCGCAGCCGGTTGCCGTAGCTGAAATTGGCATTCGACTGCGCGATCGGGCGACGTTCGCTGGAGTAGCTGTCGAGCAGCTTTTCATCCGCCATGCCCTTCAGCACGAAGGCGAGCTTCCAGGCGAGATTATGCGCGTCCTGAACCCCGGAGTTCAGGCCGAAGCCGCCGGTCGGCGGAAACCGGTGCGCGCAGTCGCCGACCAGAAATACCCGGCCCTTTCGAAAGGTCTCGGCGACCTGCATGCTGACGCGCCAGATCGAGCGGTTCAAGAGCGTGACGTCGAGATCGGGAATCCCGACATGACCGCGCGCGATCTCGATGAACTCCTGGTCGGTCCACGGCCGCTCGCGATCGTCCTTGGTCAGGCCGATCTGCGTCACGGTCAGCCAGCGGTCCCTGCCATTGGTGTTCAGGATGCCGGCGCGCGGCAGATCCGGCCTGTCCGGGACGATGATGAAGCCGGCGGCCTCGCGCGCGATCGGCAGCCGCGACAGGTCGGCGCGCCAGTATTCGTTGGACATCACCGCCAGCGTCGACGGCCCGACCATGTCGATGCCGGCGCTGCGCCGGGTCTGACTGCCGGCGCCATCGGCGGCGATCAGATAGGTGGCCGTCCAATGCGTCACCTCGCCGGTCTTTTCGCAACGCGTCGTGACGCTGACGCCGCTGTTGGTCTCCTCGAACGATTCACAGGACGTGTTGAACAGAACCGTGGCGTGCTCGGACTTTTCGACCACCCGCAGGATTTCCTCCTCGACGGCATCCTGCGCGACCAGGCTCTTCCAGGCCGGGGTATGACCGACATTCGGTTCGGGACGGGTGCGGCCGAATTCATGGCCCGCGATGCTGTCGAGGAACACGAACATGTCGGAGTTGTCCTGCAAGCCGCGCTCGCGGATCGCCTGCTCGATGCCCCACTGCCGGAAGATCTCCATGGTGCGGACCCAGCAGCCGCGCGACTTCGGGTGATCCGTCGTCGTCGGGCTCTTCTCGACCACCACGCAGTCGATGCCGAAGCGGTCGAGCAGCAAGGACATCGCCAGCCCCACCGGCCCGCCGCCGGCGATGAATACGGATGTCTGGCGTGCCTCGTCGGTCGCGATGCCCATCCTCGTCTCCCCTCCGTTTGATCGTTGCGGAGAGACTGCGCTCTTTTTAATATCTCACAAGAATATGTTTGATATGGTATCCATCTCGATCCGAGATGGAGTGCCCGTCATGGACCTGCGGCAGATCCGCTATTTCGTCGCCGTCGCCGAGCGTGGCGGCTTTGCCGCCGCGGCCAGCACGCTGAATGTCGCGCAGTCCGCGCTCAGCCGTCACGTCAAGGAGCTGGAGGCCGAGTTGGGCGGCGCCCTGCTCGAACGCGGCGCACGCGGCGTCTCCGTCACGGAGTCCGGCAAGGTGCTGCTCGCGCGCGGACGCTGGCTGCTCGGCACGATCGACGACATCAAGGCCGAGGTGCGCACGGAAAACCGCGAGCCGAGCGGCACGGTACGGATCGGCGCGCCGCCGAGCCTCGGCGACATCCTCTACCCGCCGCTCGCCCAGACTTTCGTGAAGCGGTTTCCGCGCGTGCGGCTCGAACTGAACGAAGGCCTGACCGAGAGCGCATCCGAACGCCTGTTGCGCGGCGAGCTCGATCTGGCGATCGTGACGACGCCGCCCCCCAACGATCATCTCGACTATGAGATATTGATGTTCGAGCAGGTATTCCTGATCGGACCGCCGCGCGATCCGCTGCTGAAACGCGGCAGGCTGACCCGCAAGGAGTTCGACGCCCTGCCGGCGGCCGTGGCTCCGCTCAGCCGCAACCCGTTTCCGTCGACGACGCTCTCCGCGGTGCGGGTCGACAACAGCACGCCGATGAAGCGCATGGTGGCGTTGGGCCTCGGCTATGCCTTGCTGCCGTTCTCGGGAATTCACCAGGAAGTCGCTGCCGGCGCGCTGTCTGCGGCGCTGTTGCCGTGGATGCGGGCCGAACGCGTGCTGGCGCTGCCGCGCGGCCGACCGGTCAGCAGGGCAACGCGTGAAGCAATCGCCGCGCTGAAGACGATCAGCAGTTCACTGATCGACGCGGGCATCATCCTGACCGTCCCGGCGCGCAAGAGCTGAACAGCCCTCGCCGCGCATCCCGCCGGACCCGGCCA
This sequence comes from Bradyrhizobium sp. UBA2491, assembly GCF_002341725.1. Taxonomy (NCBI): domain Bacteria; kingdom Pseudomonadati; phylum Pseudomonadota; class Alphaproteobacteria; order Hyphomicrobiales; family Nitrobacteraceae; genus Bradyrhizobium; species Bradyrhizobium sp. UBA2491. Next base: position 42,393 of record NZ_DDOP01000018.1, on the reverse strand, counting down.
ACCGAACCGCTACCGTCTTGACCATAGTTGTCATGACAACTATAGAGTCATTCCAAGATTGGCGATCAAGCCGGCTGCTCCCGCCGAAGAACGGCGCGAGCCGTGAACCCGCAAGGGCACCGCGGGCGGCGCCGTGCGTCGCCGACGGTTGATCGAAGGGAGGACATGATGGACGCTGCTTCGCAGAACCACGCGGCAAGGCTGCGCGAGATTTCCCGGCTCATTGACGACCGACCGAGCGAGCGCATCTTCGAGGTCGATCGCCGGATCTTCACCGATCCCGAGATATTCGATGCCGAGCTGCGCCATATCTTCGAGGTCACCTGGAACTTCATCGGCCTGGAGTCGCAGGTCGCCAGGCCCAACGACTTCGTCACCACCCATATCGGCCGGCACCCGATCCTGGTGATGCGGAGCGCCGAGGGCAAGGTCGGCGCATTCCTCAACACCTGCCGGCATCGCGGCACCATCGTCTGCCCGTTCAAGCAGGGCCGGCAGAAGTTTCATGTCTGCCGCTATCACGGCTGGGCCTACGATTCGAGCGGACGCAACATCTCGGTGACGGAGCAAGCCGGCGGGCAGTATCCGCCATCGTTCGCGAACCGGAATCACGATCTTCTCCCGGTCGCCCGGCTTGGCTCCTATCGCGGCTTCCTGTTTGCGAGCCTCTCGGCCGACGTTCCGCCGCTGGAAGCGTTCCTCGGCGACACCCGCGCCTTCCTCGACCTCATCGTCGATCAGAGCGACAGCGGCGAAGTCGAGCTCGTGCCCGGCGCCAGCACCTACACGTTCGACGGAAACTGGAAGCTGCAATTCGAGAACGGCCTCGACTATTATCATTTCGCGACCACCCACAGCTCCTATGTCGACATCCTGAAAAAACGCAACGCCACCGCCGGACCGGACGCCGGATTCACCGCGGAGCCCGACGGCGAGCAGGAAGGGCAAGGCAGCTTCAGCTTCGACTACGGCCACGCGGTCAACTGGTCGATCAAGCGCACGCAGCTCTATGGCCGGCCGCTCGGCATGGATCCGGCGCGCCTCGACGCCGTGCGGCAGCGGGTCGGCAGCACCCGCGCCAAATGGATGCTGCGCCAGCGCAACCTGACGATCTTTCCGAACCTGCAAGTCATCGACATCCTGTCGGCGCAGGTGCGCACCTGGCGGCCGCTGGCGCCCGACAAGACCGAGATGGTGTCGCACTGCCTCGCGCCGATCGGCGAGAGCGCCGCGGCCCGCACGCTGCGCATCCGCAACTACGAGGATTTCTTCAACGCCTCGGGGCTCGCGAGCTCCGACGACAACGTGATGTATGAATTCTGCCAGACCGGCTACGAGGCCACCACCGCCGCGCCGACGCAAGGCTATCTGCGCGGCGTCGCTGATGTCGGCCACGGCGAGAGCCCGCATACGCGCGAGCTCGGCGTCGCCCCGTCCGAATGGTCGTTCGGCGCTCCGAATTTCGGCGGCGAGACGAACTTCCATCCCGGCTATCGCGAATGGCGCAGGCTGCTGCAACGCGCCGCAGGGGAGACGGCATGATGGCAAGTGACGCAATCAGGCAAGCCGATGCCGAAGCGGCCGCGGCCGCGACCATCTTCCGCGAAGCCCGGCTGCTCGACACCGGCGAATGGGCCGATTGGGTGGCGATGTACAGCGAAGATGCCGTGTTCTGGGTGCCGGCATGGCTCGACGAATACACCACCACCAACGATCCCAGGACGCAGGTCTCGTTGCTCTATCACGATGCGCGACGCGGGCTGGAGGAGCGGATCGCGCGCATCGAGTCGCGCAAGTCGATCACCGCGCTGCCGCTGCCGCGCACCGTGCACCAGATCTCGAACCTGGAAGCGTCCGCGACCGGCCCCGGGCAGATCACCTGCCACTCGGTGTTCTCGGTCCACGTCTACGACCCGCGCGTGGCCAAGGAGCATCTGCGCCATGGCCGCTATGCGCACACGCTGAGACGCGACGGCGAAACCTGGACGATCACGCGCAAGGTCATCACGCTGGTCAATGACCGCATCCCGACCGTGCTCGATTTCTACAGCATCTGAGAAGGCCCATGACGGATCAAGGAACCTGGCACGAAGCCGCCGCAGTCGGCGCGCTGACCGAAGGCGAGCCATGTGGCATCGAAATCGCCGGCCACCACATCGCGCTCTATCGCGTCGGCACGGAGTATTACGCGACAAGCAACATCTGCACCCACGCGGAGGCGCTGTTGTCGGACGGCATCCTGGACGGCTGCGAGATCGAATGCCCGCTGCATATGGGCCGCTTCGACATAAGGACCGGCGAGGCGCTGACCAGTCCGGTCGAGATCGACATCCAGACCTATCCGGTCCGCGTCGCAGGCGACCGGCTCGAGGTCTGCCTGCCCGCGTAGGGCGACGATCAATAATCAAGAAACGGGGGGAACAGAAATGACCGAAGTCGCGATCGACAAGGCGGCGATAACGACCGCCGATCCGGAGATCGAGCGCACCACGATCCGCAAGGTCGCGCTGCGCCTGATGTGGTTCGTGATGGCGATGTACTTTCTCGCCATCCTCGACCGCGGAAACATCTCCTTTGCCGCGCTGCAAATGAACAAGGAGCTCGGGCTCAATGCCGAGATGTTCGGCATCGCGGTCGGGATCATGTACTTCACCTATTCGATCTTCGAGATCCCGAGCAATCTGATCCTCAGCAAATACGGCGCACGCATCACGCTGACGCGGATCGCGATCCTGTGGGGCATCGCCACCGTGCTGATGGCCTTCACGCAGGGCCCGTGGAGCCTCTACGCGTTCCGCGGCTTCCTGGGTTTTGCCGAGTCCGGCCTGTTTCCCGGCGTGATGCTGCTGCTCAGCCTCTGGTTTCCGTTCAGCTACCGCGCCCGCTACAATGCGATGTTCAACTATGCGGTGCCGATCTCCTACATCTTCGCCTCGCTGATCTCCGGCGCCATTCTCGAGCTCAACGGCACGTTCGGCATCGCCGGCTGGAAATGGCTGTTCATCCTCGAAGGCGTGCCGCCGATCATCCTGGGGATCGTCGGCATCTTCTACCTGACCGACCGCCCGCAGCAGGCGACCTGGCTGTCGACGGCGCAGCGCAACTGGCTGACCGGCGCGCTGGAGCGCGATGCCAAGGCAACCGGCGTGGTGCATGCCGAGGGCGTGCTGCGCACCATCACCAAGCCGATGGTGCTGCTGTTCGGCCTGTGCAATTTCGGCCTGTTCTGCGGCCTGGCCTCGCTGTTCCCCTGGCTGCCGCAGATCATCAAGACGTTCGGCCTGCCGAATTCGCAGGTCGGCTTCGTGACCGCGATTCCGCCGGTCGCCGGCCTGATCGGCATGATCATGCTGTCGCGGCACTCCGACCATGTCGGCGAACGCTTCTACTATGCCGCCATGACCTTCCTGATCGCAGCCGCCGGCTTCGCGATCGCCGCCTTCGCGGCGACGCCGGTCTGGATCATCATCGGATTCATGGTTGCCAATGTCGGTGTCTATGGTACGCAGGCCGTGTTCTGGACCATTCCGCAGTCCTACATGTCGCGGGAGAGTGCGCCGGGCGCGATTGGCCTGGTCGGCATGATCGGCAGCATCGGAGGCGCCACCATCCCGGTCGTGATCGGACGCGCCAAGGACGCCTCGGGCAGCTTCACCATCGGATTCCTCGTGGTGACGGGGGTCCTTGTCGCCGCTGCGGCGCTGGTGCTGATCGCCCGCTCCCAACTCGTGAAAGAATGAAAAGCCGCACTGTTGCAAGCAAGACCAAGGCTCCCGACCCGCGCCGCGCCCCGCAGGAGGACGCGCGCTCGGAACGGGTGATCGATTTCGCGCGCTACGTGCCGACCGTGCTGTCGAGCCTGGTGGCGAAGCTGCGGGCGAATGCCAATGCGTTCTTCCCGCAGGCCTACGGCGTGTCGCTAGCGGAATGGCGGGTGCTGTCGTTCCTGAGGGAGCATGAGCCGGCCAGCGCCTACGACATCTGGACCAACGCGCAGCTCGACAAGGCGGTCGTCAGCCGCGAGACGACGTCGCTCAGGAAGAAGGGCCTGATCGAGCTGACGCCGGTCCGGGGCAGCGCCCGGAACCGGACCGAGATCCGGCTGACGGCCCAGGGCGTGGCGCTGCTCGACCGCAGTCTGGACGAGATCCTGCGCCGGCACAGCAACCTCACCGCCGGCCTCGATGCCGGCACGCTCGACACGTTCTTCCGTGTCGTCGATCACATCGAGCAGCGCATTCCCCACATGGGCGATCCATCCGCAGGCGCCGCACCGGATCATGCGCCGGTCAAACGCATCACGAAGCGCAGCACCGCGAAACCTTAGTCCGCAGAAGCACCGATCCCGTCGATCGAAATACGAATCACGTGGCGGTGAGCGCACGACGGAACCGGGCGTAATTTATGTTTCAGTAAGCAAGTTGTAGCTAGGATCATTGCGTAGGTTGCGTTTGCGTATGGGAGACTTCCAGTGATCGACTTTGACGAACTTCGTAGTATCGCCGCGGATGTTCGTATCTTCATCGACGCGTCGGAAGACAAGGGCGGCGCCCTGAAGGCCATCGTCGACGCCTACGATGTCGTGCTCGGGATTTTCCCGGCCGGCCCCGGCATGGACCTTCACGTGGTCAAGGGCAACGAAGTCCTCAACCACATCGCACAGACCCAGGCCTCGTCGGGCTTTACCCACACCGCCATCGCTTTCCAGAATCGCGAACAGGCGGTTGCGCTCGAGCAACTGATGGCGGCCTGACCATCGGCGCGGCCGCGTTCCGCGCGGTTGAAGGCATTGCATCTGGCGCCGGGATGAAACGGTCATCCGGCGTCGCATCCGTGTGATGTGCAGTTTGTGCCAATCGCGTCCCCGGTCCGGTGACGACGCTTGCCTGCCTTCTTGAAAAGACAGGCGAAAATCCACCCCCTTGCAGACGACACCACGATCTCGCAACACTTGGTGTCAGGCGATCAGCTGCGCTACACTTGTGAGCGTGGATATGGGCGGGCACCTGTCGGTCAACACCGGCGAGCTCGATGGCTTCGAGGGACTCCACGAAGCCGTCAAGGGCTCGCATGTCGAGGTCATGCAGCTTGAGCGCGGCAAGCTGCGCGGCACCTTGTCCCATGTCGGGATCGGCGATTTCTCGCTCAGCATCGGTGCGTTCAATGTCGGGGTCCGCACCCAGCGGACCTCGGCCGATGACAAGCTGATCATCGGAATGCTGCTCAACGCCACCGACCGCGTCACCCATTGGGCGTTCGACATGCAGCCGGCGGACGTGCTGGTGATCCCGCCATCGGTCGAGCATGACGGCGTGTTCCACCGGGCGTCATCCTATGCGGCGATTCGCTTCGACATGGCGGATCTCCCCAGCATGTTTGGCGGCGAACCGCGGCTGGCCGATGCCGCGACCTGGCAGGCGAAGAACCACTTTCGCGCCGATCCCACCATCGGTATGGCCGGAGCAGACAGGCTGCCGCAGATCATCTCGCATCTTGCCCGCTACCCGGATTCGTTGTCGGAGACCTCGGCCGAATTCTGGAAGCGCGCGATCATCGACTGCGTGAGGGGGACCGCCGTCGCCGCGCTGCCGCCCGACGGCACGAGCTATCTGCCGTCGGCGATGAAGCTGGTGCGCCATGTCGAGGACTACCTGCGTGCCGCAGGCAGCCGCCCGGTGCATGTCTCGGAAATCTGCAGCGAGCTTCGGCTGTCGCGACGCAGCCTGCACCGCGCCTTCCACGAGGTGTTCGGCCTCGGCCCGGTGACATTCCTGCGCTACAAGCGGCTCTGCACGATCCGCTCGATTCTGCGTGAAAGTACGCCGGACCAGACCACCGTCGCCAAGGTCGCGATCGAGCAAGGCTTCATCGAACTCGGGCGCTTCGCGCAATACTATCGCGCGATGTTCGGGGAATATCCGTCGCAGACGCTCGGCTACGCCGGCTAGCGCTCCACTGCCGCTGATCTGGATCGCCCCGGATCGCCATTGCCCGACAGCACCTGCGCGGCGCCGCCGATGCCGCGGCGAAACGCTTCATCGAAGGTGACGCCGCGAAACCGCCATTTGTAGTCCCGGCTGTGCCAGGCCAGCTGCCATTGCGTGACCCAGCCGAGATCCTTGTCGTCCCAGACCAGCCGCCCGACCAGCGTCGCCTCGCCGCGCTGTGGCGCCAGGATCGAGGCCAGCTTCGCGGGCGATACTTTCATAAGTTCCGCGGCGCTGACTTTGGCGGCCGTCAACGCGGCCGTATCGGGCAGCACGAAGCGCATGCCGCGCCTGGTGGCCGCGGCGGCAAGCGCGTCGCGCTGCAAATCGGACTGCGGCCCGTCCGACGTGACGATAATGTCCTTCGGACCGTGCTGCATCTCGACGAAGACGCCGAGCACCGGGCGCTGCGATCGCCACGGCTTGAGGCCGAGCCTGGCGAGAATGCCGTCGACTTTTTTGTCGTCGAAGACGACCGTGAGGTCGTAGGGCCGGTCGCGGGTGCCCTGCTCGTCATGATGCGGCTTGCCGGCATATTGGTCGTGGTAGTCGAAGCTGCTGACGAACTCGCCGGCCCTCGACTTGTATCCGGCAAGCCGGCGATCTCCCGCCAGTGCCGGTTGACCGGAGACTTTGATCAGGACGTCTTCGAGGCACGCGCCGAAGCCGATGATCCGGTTCGGCTCGCCCTGGCCGGTGACGACGGTCTGCGCGCGATAGAGGCTGTCATCCGCCGCGGCCATCGCGCCGCCGCAACAGATCAATGCGACGGCCAGCAGCGCGCGGACCGCGCCAAGTCCGAACGCAGCGATCGGATTGCGCATCGTCTCAAGCAAGGCAGCCATGCTCACCTCCGCCCGGTCACGTCGTCAAAGGTATTGATTGGCGGTTATGTTCGACAGCGCCGACCTGTTCCGGTCTGGGCGCCATTCCATCGGGCGCATTGCGCGCACTGGCCACGCGCCGCGGCCCTGGCATATGCTCGGTGCCGGCACCGCGGCGCCGACTGCGCCGCTCATGACAAGACGATCGAGCAGGAGACGTCCCGTGAAATGCTATGAGTTGCAAGGCCCCGGCGGCGTCGATGCGCTGGCGCTGGTCGACAAGCCGGTTCCGCAGGCCGGTCCGGGCGAAGTGCTGGTGCGGCTGAAGGCGGCGACGCTGAATTATCGCGACCTGCTCACGGTCAAGGGCGGCTACGGTTCGCGCCAGAAATTTCCGCTGGTGCCGGTCTCCGACGGCGCCGGCGTGGTCGAGGCGGTCGGCGCCGGGGTCAAGGGTTTCGCGCCCGGCGATCGCGTGATCGGCAGCTTCTTCGAAAGCTGGCTCGGCGGCGAGCCGAGCGAGGCGCGGATGCGCGCAGCGCTCGGCGGCAGCGTCGACGGCGTGCTGACCGAGTACCGGGTGTTTCCGGCACACGCACTGGTGCGCACGCCGGACCATCTCAGCGACATCGAAGCTGCCGCGCTGCCCTGCGCCGGCCTCACGGCATGGAGCGCGGTGGTCAAGCTCGGCGACATCAAGCCGGGACAGACGGTGCTGACCCAGGGCACCGGCGGCGTCTCGCTGTTTGCGCTGCAATTCGCCAGGATGTGCGGCGCCCGCGTCATCGCGACTTCCTCCAGCGACGCCAAGATCGCGCGGCTGAAAGAACTCGGCGCCGATGTCACGCTGAACTACAGGACCACGCCCGACTGGGGCAAGAAGGCGCGCGAGCTGACCGGGCACGGCGTCGATTTGGTCGTCGAGGTCGGCGGCGTCGGCACGCTGAACGAGTCGATCCGCGCCACCAGGATCGGCGGCACCATCGCCTTCATCGGCGTGCTCGCCGGCCCGGCCTCGTCCGACTCGAGGCTGCCGCTGATGGTGATGCAGCAGCAGCGGCTGCAGGGCGTCACCGTCGGCTCGATCGAGGATTTGCAGGCGATGTGCGACGGCATCGGCATGCACCGCGTCAAGCCGGTGATCGACAAGGTGTTCGCCTTCGACCAGGTCAAGGACGCGTTCGCCCACATGGCGAGCGGCGCGCATTTCGGCAAGATCGCGATTGCGATCGGCTAGCATGCTTGGCTAGCGCCCCGTGAACTGCGCCTTGCGCTTCTCGACGAAGGCCTGACGGCCTTCCTTCGCATCGGCGCTTTCGCGGATCACCTGCTGCAACTCGATCTCGCGGCGGAACTGATCGGCGTAGCTGGCGTGCTCGCTCTCCTCGAGCAATTGCCGGGTCGCGACCAGCGCGCGGGTCGGGCCGTCGGCGAGGCGGCCGGCGAGTGCCTTCGCCTCGTCGAGCAGCTTTGCGTCATCGACGACCTCGCGCACCAGGCCCCACTCCTTCGCCCGCTCGGCCGGCAGCGGCTCGTTGAGCAGCATCAGGTCGAGCGCACGCTGGCGGCCGACCAGGCGCGGCAACAGCCAGGTCGAGCCGAGATCGGGCACCAGCCCGATCCGGCTGAACACCTGGATGAAGCTCGCCGAGCGCGCTGCCAGGATGATGTCGCCGGACATCGCAAGGCTGAAGCCGCCGCCCGCGGCGACGCCATTGACCGCGACCACGACCGGCATGCGGCACTCGCGCAGCGCCTGCATCGCCGGCCAATAATGGGTCATCACGCCGGTGTAGATGTTGTCGCCGAGCGAATTGAACGCCTTGAGGTTCTGCCCCGAGCAGAAGCCCCGCCCCTCGCCGGTCAGCACCAGCGCGCGGATGCCGGGATCGTGCCCCATCTCGCCAACGGCGCGCGCCAGGTCGCCGAGCAGTTCCGGCGTCATCGCGTTCAGGCTGGCCGGATCATTCAGCGTCAGGATGCCGACCTTGCCGTCCCGTTCACGCTTCACGCTGCTCATTTTCCGCTCCCTGAAACTGGTTGTTGTTGCACTGACAGTGCCATGCCTGACATGCTACGCCAACGTGACCCGCCCGCAACAAAGAACAGCGAAAGCAACGCCATGTCCGATCAGTTCTCTAACTCGCAAGTGATCCGTAAGCCTGCCGTCAGTTCAAAGGGCGGCATCGTCGCGGCGCAGTCGCGCCGGGCGGCCGAAGTCGGCGCGGAGGTATTGGCGGCGGGCGGCGATTGCGTTGACGCCGTGATTGCAACCACCTTCGCGCTTGGCGTGCTGGAGCCGTGGATGAGCGGCGCCGGCGGCGGCGGCGCGATGGTGCTGTACCGCGCCAAGGAGAACCGCGTCGAGGTGATCGACTATGGCATGCGCGCGCCCGACGGCCTGCGCATCGAGGATTATCCGCTGACCGGCGGCGCGGCCTCTGACCTGTTCCCCTGGGCGCGGGTCAAGGATGATCGCAACCTGCACGGCCCCGGCTCGATCGCCGTGCCCGGCGTCGTCGCCGGCATGGAAGAAGCACATCGCCGCCACGCCAAGATGCCGTGGAAGGATCTGCTGGCGCCGAGCGTCAAGCTCGCCGGCGAAGGCCTGCTGGTGGATTGGTGGACCACCGAGATGATCGCCAGCTCCGCCGCCGATCTGCGGCGCTATCCGGCCAGCGCCGCGGCCTATCTGCTGGATGGCCTGCCGCCGAATGCGCAATGGAGCATCCGCGCGGCGGTCCGCATGCCGCAGGACCGGCTCAAGGCGACGATGGCGCAACTCGCCGCGGCGGGTCCGCGCGATTTCTACGAGGGCGATCTGGCGCGCAGCATCGCCGACGACATCCAGGCCGCCGGCGGCGCGCTGTCGGTGCGCGATCTCGCCGCCTTCCGCGCCCACCTGCGCGAGCCGCTGAAGATTCCCTATCGCGGCGGCACCGTGTATGCGACGCCGGAGCTGACCGCGGGTCCCACCATGGCGCGTACGCTCGGCCTGTTGCAGAAGGCGTTGGCACCGGCACAAGGCGGCCCGGACGCGGCGGCCTACGCGGCCTATGCCGAGGCGCTGCAAGCCGCCTATCGCGAGCGGCTGAAGGACATGGGCGACGTCGACGGCCGCCGCGCGCTCGGCGCCGAGGCGGTCGCGCCATCCTGCACCACGCATTTCTCGGCAGTCGATCGCGACGGCAACATGGCCGCGGTGACGCAGACGCTGCTGTCGACCTTCGGCTCTAAATTCGTAACGCCGAACACCGGGCTGACCATGAACAACGGCATCATGTGGTTCGACCCGGTGCAAGGCAATCCGAACTCGCTCGCGCCCGGCAAGCGCTGCCTGACCAACTACACGCCCGTGGTGGCGGAAGCGGCCGATGGCCGCCGCCTTGCCGCCGGCGCATCCGGCGGCCGCCGCATCCTGCCCGCGGTGTCGCAGCTCGTCTCCTTCGTGATGGATTTCGGCATGGATCTCGACACCGCGATCCACGAGCCGCGCATCGACGCCAGCGAAGGCGCCATCGTGATCGGCGATGTCCGCCTGCCGCAAGCCGTGCGTGACGCACTGCGCGGCCGCTTCGACTATGAGGAGGCCCGCATCCAGACCCAACCGAAGAAGTTCGCCTGCCCCAGCATCGTGCTGCGCGACGGCACGACGAACAGCGGCGCCACCGAGCCGTTTCATCCGTGGAGCGATGCCATCGCCGAAGGGTGAGGCAATCGTGGGCACGCTCCGCGCGTCGTCCCGGCGAAGGCCGGGACGACACTGAGGGTGTTGCACTCCCAGCAGCGCGATCGTGTTCAACCGGCAATGCGGCCGAGCGAACACTGTGATGTGGCGCGAACCTACCGTCGAGCTATAGTCGGACGCCTCGGTCAACGACGGCTTGGAGCACCGCGGAATGATTACTTGCTACCTGCGTTATGAGATCAGGCTGGGCAAGCTCGCCGATTTCGAAGCTTACGCCGCCATGTGGCTCGAGCTGCTGCCGCGGTTCGGCGGCGTCCATCACGGTTACTTCCTGCCCTCCGAAGGCGCGAGCGACGTCGCGCTGGCGATGTTCAGCTTTCCGAGCCTCGCGGCCTACGAGCAGTATAGGAAGGATTCCGCCGCCGATCCGGACGTTCAGAAGGCGATCGCCTTCGCCAAGGAGACGGGCTGCTTCACCCGCTACGACCGGTCGTTCTTCCGACCCTTGTTTCCGAAAGCGGCGCAATGACGGAGGCCAGCCTGAACAAAACAAGTGCAGATGTGCCGCCCGGCGCGCAGCTGCTTGGACGCGAATGGCTCGGCTTCGACGGCAAGATCGCCTCGATCCGTTTCGCGGCGCAGTCCGTGTTCACCAACCGGCATGGCACGATCCAGGGCGGCTTCCTCGCCGCGATGCTGGATTCCGCCACAGGTCTCGGAGCGCTGGCGGTGCTTCCCGAGAGCCAAACCGTGGTGACCAAGACCCTCACCACCCGGTTCCTCAAACCCGCGCGCGTCGGCCCGATCACGGCCAGGGCGAAGGTCGTCGCGCAGACCGACCGCGACATGATCGTCGAGGCCGACCTGATCGATGCGGACGACGTGACGGTCGCCACCGCCACGGCCGCGTTGCGGATTCTTGACAAGCGGTAACCATGCGTCGCGCTCTCCTCATCGTGTCAACTCTGCTGCTCGGGCTCTCGACGGCACAGGCGGCCGGGCTGCGGCGCTTCGACATGCCCGCCGACCCGAACGGGCCCGCGATCCGCGGGCTGGTCTGGCATCCCTGTGCGCAGACACCGCACGAGATCGATGCCCGCGACGGCCGAACGTTCTTCGCCGTCAACGACTGCCCCATCGTCGGCGACAAGCTCCCGCTCATCGTGATCTCGCATGGCCGTCGCGGCTGGCTCGGTGGTCATCACGACACCGCCGCCGCGCTGGCGGATGCCGGCTTCATCGTGCTTGCGATCAATCACCCGACCGATGCCGGGCGTGATACCAGCGGCACCGACAGCCTTGCCGTGATGGTCGAACGGCCCGCCGACATCAAGCGCGCGATCGACTACGCGCTCGGGGGCTGGCCCGATGCCGGCCGCATCGATGCCGCACGGATCGGCTTCTATGGTTTCTCATGGGGCGGCTACACGGGCCTCGCCGTCATCGGCGGCGAGCCCGACCTGCGCAAGGGCGTACCGAAGTGCCAGGCGTCGGACTTGCGGGCCTGCAAGGAACTCGAGGCCGGGCAAACCCCGAGCGGGCCGATCGTCCATGATCCGCGGATCAAGGCCGCCATCATCATCGATCCGTATCCGATGTTCTTTTTCGGGAGCGAGGGTCTGAAGGCCGTGACGATCCCGATTCAGTTGTGGAGCTCGGACCCGGCGCAAAGCGGCGACGGCTTGTCCGGCTGCTGCGCTGCCGACGTCAAGGAGCAGTTGTCAGCCAAACCCGAGTTTCACCTGGTGAAGGACGCAAAGCATTTCTCCTTCCTTGCGGTCTGCACACCGAAGGAAACCGAGACGGTTCCAAGCATCTGCACTGACGCGCCGGGCTTCGATCGCGTCGCATTCCACCAGCGCCTCCACGCCGAGGCGATCGCGTTCTTCAAACGAAATTTGGGCGAAGCCGGAGCGCGGTAGTCCGAGAATGGTGCTGCAAGTAGATTGCCTGAGCCGCCCGAGCAGTGTCGTCCTGGCGAAGGCCAGGACCCATAACCACCGCATTCAATTGCGGGCGGGATGGTGGCCCCGACACAACATAACAACAAGCATTTGAGGCAACGTGTCCCGGCTCGATGCGCAGTTGCGCACCAGCCGGGATGACGCTGGTCGTTGCGCCGCCGTCACATCACGACATCAGCCCCATCGCCACTTCCTCGATCTTGATCGGGAAATTCCGCACGCGGATGCCGGTGGCGTGGAAGACCGCGTTGGCGATCGCGCCGGCGCTGCCGGTGATGCCGATCTCGCCGACGCCCTTGATGCCGAGCGGATTGACGTGCGGATCGTGCTCGTCGACCGTGATGACCTCCATCGGCGGCACGTCGGCATTCACAGGCACATGATACTCGGCGAGGTTCGCATTGAGGATGCGGCCCGACCTCTTATCCATTACCGCCTCCTCGTGCAGCGCAAAGGAGAGGCCCCAGATCATGCCGCCATAGAGCTGGCTCTGCACCATCAACGGATTGATGATGCGGCCGGCGGCGAACGCGCCGACCATCCGCGTGGCGCGGATCTGGCCGAGCTCCGGATCGACCTTGACCTCGGCGAACACCGCGCCATGCGCGTGCATCGCATATTGCGATTGCGCCGCCGCGTCGGCCGCACCGGTGCCGCTGCCCTCGACCTCGGCGACGCCGGCGCGCGCCAGGATCTCGGCATAGCTTTCGCTGCGCGCATCGTCGTCGCGGCGATGCAGCCGCCCGGCCCGCGCCACCACGCCGGCATTGCCGGCGCCGAACAGCGGCGAGCGCTCATCCGTGGTGGCAAGCTCGGCGAGCTTTGCGATCGCGGCATCGCCCGCGTTGTGGATCGCGGCGCCGACGGTCGCGGTGTGCCCCGACCCGCCGGCAATGCCGGCATCGGGCAGATCGGAGCTGCCGGAGCGGAACGTGAGCTGATCGAATTCGAGCCCGAGCGAGTCGGCAGAGATCTGCGCAAGCGCGGTCCAGGCGCCCTGTCCCATGTCGTGTGCGCCGGTCTCCATCACGCCCTTGCCATCGGCGCGGATCACCGCGCGCGCATTGCCCTGGAACATGATCGCCGGGAACGTCGCGGTGCCGATGCCCCAGCCGACCAGGAAACCGTTCTCGTCGCGCATCTGCTTCGGCTGCAACGGGCGCCCGGCCCAGCCGAAGCGCTCGGCCGCCCTGGCGTAGCATTGGCGCAGCGCCTTCGAGGAGAACGGCTTGCCGGTGGTCGGCTCGACCTCGGCATAGTTCTTCAGCCGGAACTCCAGCGGATCGATGCCGCAGGCGAACGCCGCCTCGTCGATCGCGCTTTCCAGCACGATCGATCCGGTGGCCTCGCCCGGTGCGCGCATGAACAGCGGCGTGCCAGTGTCGACGCGCACGGCTTCATGCGCGGTGCGGATCGCGGGGCTGGCATAGAGCGTGTGCGAGGCGTCGGCCGCGGGCTCGTAGAAATCATCGAAGCTCGACGTCGTGACGCGCGCCTCGTGGTTGATCGCGGTCAGCGCCCCGGCATCGTCGGTGCCGATCCGGATGCGCTGGCGGGTCGGCGGACGATGGCCGACCGGGCCATACATCTGGCCACGGCGCAGCACCAGCTTGACCGGACGACCGGTCAGCTTCGCAGCCATGATGCCGAGCACCTGCGGGCCGGAGATCAGCCCCTTGGAGCCGAAGCCACCACCGAGGAACGGACTGTTGATGTGGATGTTGGCCGGCGAGATGCCGAACAGCCCGGCAACGCGCATCTGCGCGAACCCCATGCCCTGGCTCGGCGTGTCGATGAACAGGCGGTCGCCGTCCCACACCGCGACGATCGCGTGCGGCTCCATCGCGTTGTGATACTGCGCCGGCGTCTCGTAGGTCGCGTCAGTCAGCTTCGAAGCGGCAGCCATGCCGGCATCGATGTCACCATGGCGGACCTCGGCCGGATTGCCGATGCCGACCACGGGCGGCGCATAGGCCTCGCCGGCATCGAGGCCGACGCGCGCGATCTCGACCTGGTAGCGCGGCGACAGCAGCGCGGCGCCTTCGGTCGCGGCCTCTAGCGTCTCGGCGATCACCACCGCGATCGCCTGGTTGGCGTAGCGCACCTCGTCGCTCTGCAACAGCTCCATGCGGAAGGCGAACGGATTGCCCTTGGCGTCCGGGTCTTCCGCAAGCTCCGGCTTGTGCGCCGGCGTCATCACGTCGATCACGCCGGGATGGCGCTTCGCGGCGGCGACGTCGAGCGATGTGACGCGGCCGCGCGCGATGCAGCTGCTTGCGATCACGGCATGGAGCATGCCGGGCGGATGATTGTCGGCGGCATAGCGCGCCTTGCCAGTGACCTTGAGCACGCCGTCGGTGCGGGTCAGCGGCTGGCCGATGTTCGAGCCATGACGGATATGGGCGGGGTCGCGGGTCAGGCTGATCTCAAGCGTCATGCGTCACGCTCCTGCAACGGAGGAGAAGGGAGAGCCCGGCAGCGCGGCAATGCGATCCGGCGTGCCCCGGGCGGCAAGGGTGAGCGCGCGCACGATGATGCGTTGCGCGAGCTCGATCTTGAAAGCGTTGTCGCCGGACGGCTTGGCGTCTGACAGCGCGGCGCGTGCCGCCTCGCGGTAGCGCGCCGCATCGGGCGCGGCGCCGGCGAGCAGTTGCTCCGCTTCGCGCGCCCGCCACGGCTTGGCCGCGACGCCGCCGAGCGCGAGCCGCGCGTCGCGGATCCTGCCGTCCTCGATCCGCAACGCCGCGGCAGCCGACACCACGGCGAAAGCATAGGAGGTGCGCTCACGGACCTTGATGTAACGGGCATGGCCGGCGAAGTCTTTCGCCTCGGCCGGCAACCGCAGCGCGACGATCAAATCGCCGCGCTCGAGCGCGGTCTCGCGCTCCGGCGTCTCGCCGGGCAGCCGATGCAGTTCGCCGAGCGGCAGCTCGCGCCGGCCGGCCTTGCCCTCGATCTCGACGACGGCATCGAGCGCGACCAGCGGCACGCAGAAATCGGACGGATGGGTTGCGATGCAGCCCTCGCTCCAGCCGAGCACCGCGTGCAGGCGGTTCTCGCCCTTCACGGCGTCGCAGCCGGCGCCCGGCCAGCGCCGGTTGCAGGCGCTGCCGGCGTCGTAGAAATAGGCGCAGCGCGTCCGCTGCATCAGATTGCCGCCGACGGTCGCAGCATTGCGGAGCTGGGCGGACGCACCTGACAGCAGCGCCTCGGCGATCGCGGGATAGTTGCGCGCGAACTCCGGGTCATGCGCGAGATCGGCATTGCGCACCAGCGCGCCGATCCGCAAGCCGCCGTCGGAGAGATGCTCGATGCGATCGAGCCCGGGCAGGCGCGTAACGTCGACGAGACGGCTCGGCCGGCTGACGCCGCCTTTCATCAAATCGAGCAGGTTGGTGCCGGACGCCAGATAGCTCGCGCCCTTCTCGGAGGCCGCCGCGATCGCGTCCGCGACATTGGCCGGCCTGACATAATCGAAGTTCATCATGCGGAGCGCCTCTGCTTGGTGGCGGTCATGTTGGATTGGGCCTCGAGCACGGCTTCGGTGATGCCCTGATAGGCGCCGCAGCGGCAGAGATTGCCGCTCATGCATTCGCGGACCCGCTCCGGATCGTCGCCGGCCTGGCCTTCCCCAATCAGGCCGATGCCGCTCATGATCTGGCCCGGGGTGCAGAAGCCGCACTGGAAGCCGTCATGGGCGATGAAGGCGGCCTGCACCGGGTGCAGCTCGCCGCCGCGTGCGACGCCTTCGATGGTGACGATGTCGGCGCCGTCATGGCTGACGGCGAGCGCGAGGCAGGAGTTGATGCGGCGGCCGTCGACCAGGATGGTGCACGCGCCGCACTGGCCGCGGTCGCATCCCTTCTTGGTTCCGGTGAGGTCGAGCCGCTCCCGCAACAGGTCGAGCAGGGTGACGCGGGGGTCGTCGAGGACAATGTCCCGTCGAACGCCGTTGATGGTGAGACTGAGTGGGAGATTCATGCAGGGCTCCGATCCGTGTATGGTCGGGTTGAATCGAGGCAACGCGCACCTGTGGCCGCCGATCCAGGGGGGTCGGCGCGCCTTGTCAGGCCCGGTGCTGGTCGCCATATACGGAGGCATCCTCCGTTTACAAGGGAGGGTGAGAAGAAAAAGCAATGGCCGGGTCATCACCAGAAACTGTCCGCAAGCCGCGCGCCGATGCCGTGCGCAATCGCGAGCGCGTGCTGGAAGCGGCCAAGGCCGTGTTCTCGGCCGGCGGCAGCGAGGCCAGCCTCGAGGCGGTGGCGCGCCATGCCGGCGTCGGCATCGGCACGCTGTATCGCCACTTCCCGACCCGCGAGGCGCTGTATGAGGCGGTCTATCGCCGCGAGGTCGAGCAGCTCGGCGATCTCGCCGAGCAGCTCCAGAACGCGCCCGAACCGGTCGAGGCGTTACGGCGCTGGCTGCGCGCCAATGTGCAATTCGTCGCGACCAAGAAGGGCATGGTGGCGGCACTGGCGCTGGTCGCGGCCGGCTCGAGCGAGTTGCAGGCCTATTCGTTCGATCGCCTGACCAAGTCGATCGGCACGCTGCTTGCGCGCGCCGTTGCGGCCGGCGCGATCCGCGACGACATCAGCGCCGAGGACGTGCTGCGGGCGCTGATCGGCATGTGCTACATGCACGACCAGGCAGGCTGGCAGACCACCGCGCTGCGGCTGCTGGATGTGTTCGTCGATGGCTTGCGAGTGCGGCCGGAGAGCGAGGCGACGGCTGCGAGGAAGGCCAGTCGAAAACCGTCACGCTAGATGGCGGATCGCTTCAGGGACGACCCGTGCGCGGCTCCAGCCAGGCCATGATGATCGCATGCGGCGTCCGCCGGCGGCGCGGCAGGTGGTACCGCTCCAGCGCGGCCGTCGCGAACGCCGATGCCTGTGCGCCGGATTGCCGCCTTGCTGGCGCCAGCGTCATCCACTCGCGAATGACCGCGCGTCGCACTTTGGACATCGCCATCTCCTTCCCTGCGTCAGGCCGCGAGCCGCAGCAGATGCGCCTGCGACCGCCGCGCCGACAGCGCGCATCCGCATTGATGCACGATGCCCTGCTCGACCACGAAGCCGCGCTGCTCCAGCGCGGTACGCAGGCTCTGGCTGGCCGCGGGCTTCTGCGCGTCGAGCCACACCACCAGCACCGCGCGGGCACTGAGGAAACCGGTCAGCCAGTCGAGCGTCGGTTCGAGCGCATGCAGCGTGCGGCGCCGCCAATCGACCAGCGCTGCGTCATATTGCGCGGCCGGGTGGCCGCAATTGGCGGTAGCAGCCGTTCGCAGGAAACCGCGCCGCTGCAATTCGAGCATCAATTCGATGCTCCTCGTGCCAGCCACGACGATGCGCTGCTGCGTCGAGCAGCCGGCCAGCGCGATCATCGGCTCGATAATCCGGTCGCCTGCGGCCAATTCAATTGAAGACATCATGTCACCCGTTCGCGTTCGCCCACGCGGGCAACCGGCCATGTATCGGCCAGCCTGCACGATGCGGGAGCGTTCGGGACCAATATCTTCAGGACGGGATATGAATTCGAGAGCGCCGCGCGATGTACCGCATAGGCGCGGCATAGGTTCGCGACGGGCCCCCGCGCCCGTGGCCGCCGGCAAGAGAGCCGCGAGTTGTGCGAAAGTGTACAGACCGCCCGACCGACATTCGGCTAGATCGCCGCATTGCCAACGCCTAGATCATATTTGCGATCCGGCCCGGCCATCGCGCCGGGCCTTTTCGTCGCCTGACGGCCTTATTCCGGTTATTCCGGCGGTTTCAGGCGAACATGATCGGGAACCGGCAACGGCTTGTTGGGTCCGTCGAGAAATTCGACCGTCGTGAAGGCGAGATCGGTGTCGCCGATATTGTGGACGGCGTGCACGAGATATTGGTTCGCGGCCAGCTCGCGGTGCTGGGTGAAACCCTTGTAGAGCACGCGCTCGGCTGAGGAGCCATCCTCGAACCAGTTGCGCGAACGTCCATCCGCCATCGCGGTCCAGAAATGGCTCAGCACATGACGATGAAAGCCGAACCAGGTCCCGGCGGGTATGTGCAGATGCCAGACCCTGAGCTTTGCGGTCTCGGACACCAGAAGGCTGCCGACCGCACCGTTCCATTTGCCCGCTTCATAGGCGTCCTGAAGCTCTTTCGGCCAAGCCGCACGAGAATTTTCCGACATCGATTTGCTCGCTCCATTTGATACCAATCAATATATTGGTTCCAGCAAAGAGCTGGTGTTCACGCAAATATCCGCAGAATATCTCGCCAGCAAGATCAAACCATCGGTACCATTCGCGATTGATCTTGACATGGCGTGGGCCAAAGACTTACGACCGGACAAAACAAGCTGCCGCCCTGCAAAGGTCGAAACGCTGCGGCGTCAGCGACGCGAGAGGAAGTGCCATGTTGGAAACGCCTGTCCTGATCGTCGGCGCCGGACCTGTCGGTTTGACGGCCGCCATCGCACTCTCGCAGCATGGCGTCCGCTCCGTGCTGGTCGAACGCCATCCATCGACCTCCATCGCGCCCAAGGCCCGCGGCATCAACGCGCGCACGATGGAGATGTACCGGCAGATGGGCATCGAGGACGACATCCGCGCGGCCGGGATGCCGGCGCAATACGGCAAGATGATCCTGTGGGCGGAAAGCCTGGCCGGAAAGGAGATCAACCGTCTCGCGCCCGGACGCGGCTCGGCGGCGAGCCTGACGATGTCGCCGGCCGGCAATTGCGGCTGCTCGCAGGATATCCTCGAGCCCATCCTGCGGCGTCACGCCGAAGCGCTGGCGCCCGGCAGCATCAGGTTCAACACCGAGCTCAGCGATCTCAGGCAGGACGCGAGCGGGGTGAGCGGCACCCTGACCGATGCCGTGAACCGCGACACGATTCCGTTCCGCGCCCGTTACGTCATCGGCGCCGACGGTACGCGCAGCTTCGTGCGCGACACGCTTGGCATCGGCAGGACCGGCGAGCGGGACATCTACGATTCCGTCAATCTCCATATCCGCGCGGATCTGCGGCCGTGGGTCGAAGACCGGCCGGCGGCGCTGTACCTGATCGAGCAGCCGGACCTCCGCGCCACGTTCCTGACCGTGAACGGCACCGACCGGTGGGGATTCCTGATCCACAGCCTCAGCGTCTATGGCTTCACCCGCGAAAACCTTACGCCCGAGCGATGCATCGCGCTGGTGCGCCAGGCCGTCGGCGTGCCGGAGCTGCCGGTCGAGCTCGTCGGCATCAGCTTCTGGAACTGCTCGGCCATGGTCGCCGACAGGTTCAGCGACGGCAACGTTTTCCTGGTCGGCGACTCCGCGCATGAAACCACGCCGAGCGGCGGGTTCGGTATGAATCTCGGCGTGCAGGATGCGCAGAACCTGGCATGGAAGATGGCGGCCGTGTTGCACGGCGAGGCCGATGCCGCACTGCTCGACAGCTACGACGCCGAACGCCGGCCGCACGCCTCCGACGTCGTGCGGACCACTTTGCTCAACATGCAGAGCTTCGACCGCACCGCGCGTCAGGCCGAGGCAAAACTTCCGCGCAAGGAATTCCTCAACGAGCGCGGCCTGATCTTCGGCGCCTGCTACAAGTCCGCGGCCGTGGTCCCGGACGGCTCGAACCCGCCTGCCGTCAGCGACCCGGTGACGGACTACGTGCCGTCGGCGCATCCCGGTTGTCGCGCGCCGCACGTGCCGCTCACGCGCAAGGGTCAGCCGGTCTCGACAATCGATCTGTTCGGCAGAGGCTTCGTGCTGCTGGCGGCCTCGCATGGCGCGGCATGGCGGACGGCGGTCAGCCAGCGCGGCCTGCCGCGTATCGACCTGCACATCCTCGGCGAAGATGTCGTCGACATCGAAGGCAACTGGATGGACGTCTATGGAGTCCAGGACGGTGGCGCCGTCCTGGTCCGACCGGATGGATATGTGGCCTGGCGCGTTGCCACCCTGCCGAACGATCCGGCGCGCGCGCTCGCCGACGCGTTCGCCCACCTGTTCGGTCGCCAGGCCGGCACGCAAGCGGCCTGACCGATGGCTGTCGGAGCGACGTCGCAAACTGCTGTCACCTCTCCGCAAGAGCTCGGCCTCGACCCGGCCAAGCTCGAACGGGCCTGCGGCATCATCGACGGCCACATCGCGGCGGGTTTTCATCCCGGCGCGCAGCTCGCCGTCGCGCGGCACGGCCGGCTGGCGACCTACCGCTGCTTCGGCCACGCCATGCTCGATCCCGCGCATGCCGTCGGCGAGACCACCCTCTTCCCGCTGTTCTCCAACACCAAGGTGATCACCGCCGCCGCGGTCTGGACGCTGGTCGAGGACGGCCGGCTGCGCTTCACCGACCGCGTCGCCGAGCATGTGCCTGGCTTCGACGCGCACGGCAAGCAGGACGTCACCGTCGCGCATCTCTTGACCCATCAGGCCGGCTTTCCCGCCGCCGAGGTGCCAGCGGCATGCTTCACCGACCACCAATTGCTGCGCCGGGCGGTTTGCGATTTCAGGCTGGATTGGCCGCCCGGATCACGGCTGAGCTATCATCGGATGTCGGCGCACTGGGTCATCGCGGTGCTCATCGAGGCGCTGACCGGCGCCGACTATCGCGACGAGATCCGCAAGCGGGTGATCGCGCCGCTCGGGCTCGCCGACGAGATCGTGCTCGGACTGCCGGAGAGTGAGGACCGGCGCAGATCGTTGATGTATTCGCCGAAGCAGGACGATCGCTGGCCACCCGACGCGATCGAAGCGACGCCGCACTTCAGGCGCGCAGGCATCCCCGGCGCCGGAGGCTACGCGACCGCGCGCGCGATGGCGGTCTTCTACCAGATGATGGCGCAAGGCGGCATCTGGCGGGGCACGCGCATCGCGTCGCCACGGATGATCGACTACGTGACGCGCGACTTCACCGGCGACATGGTCGACGATGACATGGGCTACCCGATGCATCGCGGCCTCGGACCGTTCTGCCGCGGCCATTCGCTGACGGTGCGCGGACTTGGCGCGATCGCGCATCCGAGAACCTTCGGGCATAGCGGGGTCGGCACGTCGTATTGCTGGGCCGATCCGACCAGCGGCGTGTCGTTCGCCTTCCTCAGCAACTGCCGCAGGGACAATGAATGGCACAACAAGCGCATGGATACGCTGAGCACGCTCGTCCACGCAGCGATCCTGCAATGAGCATCAATCGGCCGCCGACGATCCAGCCTCTGCGCCGCCGAACGGGGAGATTGCCGTGACGATCGCCGTACCGGATACGCAGGAAGCCCCTCGATCGGAGCAGGCGGCCGCCGATGCCGGTTGGTACGCGTGGTACGTCGTGTTCATCCTCACCGCCTGCTACACGCTCGCCTTCGTGGATTCGAAAATCCCGTTCATCCTGGTGCAGGCGATCAAGAGCGACCTGGCGCTGACCGACACCCAGCTCGGCATCATCGCGGGGCCTGCCTTCTCGCTGATGTATGCCGCCGGCGCGATGCCGATCGCAAAACTGTCGGACCGCATCGCGCGCAAATACGTCATCGCGGTTGCGGTGACGATCTGGAGCGGCTTCACGGCCGCCGGTGGCGCCACCCACTCGTTCCTCTCATTCATGCTCAGCCGCACCGGCGTCGCACTCGGCGAGTCGGCGCTGACGCCCGCCGCACATTCGATGTTCGCGGACTATTTCCCGGCGGGCCAGCGCTCCAAGGTGATCGCGATCTACTCCTGCGGGATTGCGATCGGCAGCTTCATCGCATTGACCGTCGGCGGCGCGCTGTCCGATCGGCTGGGCTGGCGCACCACCTTGATGATCGTCGGCGGTGTCGGCCTGGCGCTGTCCTTCATCGTCGCTGCCACCGTCCGCGAACCGGCGCGCGATCTCAGCACCTCGGGCCGGCAGATGTCGGAAGGCAGCCTGGTCGCGCTGCTGAGCGATCCGGCGATCCGCAACACCATCGTCGGCGGCATGATCCTCGGCATCGCCAACGGCTCGGTGAGCGCGTGGGGGCCGGCCTACATCATGCGCACCTTCCACCTGTCGGCCGCGGCAACCGGCGCGACCTACGGCACGCTGCTCGGCATCCTTGCGATCGTCGGCACGCTGGCAGGCGGATTGATCGCCGGCTGGCTCTCGAACAAGGACGTCAGGTATGGCTTCCGGCTGCTCGCGGCGGCGTTCCTGATCTCGACCATCGCCAAGATCATCTCGCTGCTGACCTCAAGCTATGTCCTGTTCCTGGCGTTCGGCGCGGTCTCGGCCTTCTTACAGCTGTTCTATCCCGGGCCGACCTATGCGACGATCCAGTCGCTGGCAAAACCGAATGCGCGCAGCTTCGCATCGGCGGTGACGATGTTCTGCATCAACGCCGTCGGCATCGCCGGCGGCGCTTTCCTGACGGGATTGTTGAGCGACCGCCTGGTGCCGTTCGTCGGCGCCGAGTCGCTGCGCTGGTCGCTCGGGATCATGTCGCTGATGTCGGCGTGGGCCGCCATCCACTACTGGCGCGCGGCCTATCACCTCGGGCGACGGGCCAAGTCAATCGGCTGACGGTTACTCGAACAGGTTTCGTCGCGTCGTCAGCAGATGATCGCGCATCGCGCGGGCCGCGTCGTCGGCCGAGCGCCGCCGCAGCGTCTCGCAGATCGCGCGGTGATGGGCGAACGAGCGGCGCCGCTTTTCGGGCGTGATCGCGGCTAGCCGCAAGGCCTGCCAGTCCCCGGTCGATCGCGCGGCGTTGAACGCCGTTACCAGGCCGACCAGGATGTCATTGCGGGTCGCCTCCGCGATCGCGAGGTGGAACGCGCCGTCCCAGCGCACCCAGGCCTCATCGTCCTTCACCTCGGTGGTGCGGCGCATGCAGGTCTCGATGTTGGCGAGATCGGCTTCGCTGGCGTTGACCGCCGCGATCGCGGCGATCGAGGGTTCGACGGCGAGGCGGGCCTCGAGCACGGCGGCCGGACTGCCGCGCGCGATCAGGCGTTCGATGCTGACGGGACCGGCGGTGCGGCGGCCGAGAAACGTGCCGTTGCGGCGGCCGCGCCAGAGCTGCCCCTCGAGCTCCATCTGGGTGAGGATCTTGCGCAACGCGCGGCGGCTGATGCCGAGCTCGGTGGCGAGCTCGCGCTCCGGCGGCAGACGGTCGCCCTCGCCGAGCTCGTTCTGCTCGATGAAATGGAGCAGCTCGTTGGCTTCTTCGGCGTCGGACTCTTGATCTGATGGCGCCGCTCTCGGCACGTCGGGCTCGCTATCCTGAAAGGACTGTTGCGCGAGTCTACTCCCCCCGCAAGAAGCCGAATAGCGCTATTCACGCGACCGGCCCGCGACGCGACATGCTATCCAAAGCGATGATCGTAGCGATTGATCGACAGCTCCTTGGTGTCGATCTCCGGCGTCTTGCCGGACAGCATGTCGGCCAGCACCCGGCCCGAGCCGCAGGCCATGGTCCAGCCCAGCGTGCCGTGGCCGGTGTTGAGGTGCAGGTTCGCATAGCGCGTCGCGCCGATCACCGGCGGACCATCCGGCGTCATCGGGCGCAGGCCGCACCAGAAGGTCGCCTTGGGCAGGTCGCCGCCGCGCGGAAACAGGTCGGTCAGCGAATGATCCAATGTCGCGCGCCGCGCGTCGTAGAGCTTGGTCGAGTAGCCGGAAATCTCGGCGGTGCCGCCGACCCGGATGCGATCGCCGAGCCGAGTGATCGCGACCTTGTAGCTCTCGTCCATCACGGTCGATTCAGGCGCGCCGCTGGCGTCCTTGATCGGCACCGTGATCGAATAGCCCTTGACCGGATAGACCGGCAACGAGATGCCGAGCGGCCGCACCAGATGCGGCGAATAGCTGCCGAGCGCCAGCACATAGGCGTCCGCGGTCATCACGCCGGCGCTGGTCGCAACGCCGGTGATCCGGGTCGCGTCGGCGTTCAGCCCGTCGATGCCGGTATTGAAGTTGAAGCGCACGCCGAGCTTCTCGGCTTCAAGCGCCAGGGCCTGCGTGAACATGTGGCAGTCGCCGGTCTCGTCGTGCGGCAAACGCAGCCCGCCGGCGAATTTCTGCTTGACGCCGGCAAGTGCCGGCTCGGCTTTGATGCAGCCCTCGCGGTCGAGCACCTCGAACGGCACGCCATATTGCTTGAGCACGGCGATGTCGTCGCCGGTGTGATCGAGCTGGGCCTGCTCGCGAAACAGCTGCAACGTGCCCTGCGCGCGCTCGTCGTATTTGATGCCGATCTCGCCGCGCAGCGCTTGCAGGCAGTCGCGGCTGTATTCCGCGATCGGGATCATCCGGCTCTTGTTCACGGCGTAGCGCGCCGTGGTGCAGTTGCGCAGCATCTTGAGCAGCCACAGCCACATCACCGGATCGAGCTTCGGTCGGATCACCAGCGGGCCGTGTCTCATCAGCAGCCACTTCACCGCCTTCACCGGCACGCCCGGGCCGGCCCAGGGCGACGAATAACCCGGCGACACCTCGCCGGCATTGGCGAAGGAGGTTTCCAGCGCGGGCTTCGGCTGCCGGTCGATCACCGTCACCTCATGGCCGGCACGCGCGAGGTAATAGGCCGAGGTGACGCCGATCACGCCACTGCCGAGAACAAGGACCTTCACTTTTCCTCACATCCTGCAACGAAAACGCAATCGCCGCTGCGAAACCATTCTGCTTCGCAACGGCGACAGCAATTTGTAGAGCTAGCTAGAAAATAGCTAGCAATTATCAGGCCACGCGCTTGATGGCGTCGCCGAGGATCGAGACGATGTCGTCGATATGCGACTTCTCGACGATCAAGGGGGGCGACAACGCCAGCGAGTCGCCGCTCATGCGGAAGTAGAGGCCGCGATTGAAGCAGTCGACCATGACGTCGTAGCCGCGTGCGCCGACGGCGCCGTCGCGCGGCGAGAGCTCGACCGCGCCCATCAGGCCGACATTGCGGATGTCGACGACGTTCGGCAGGCCCTTCAGCGAATGCAGGCCATCGCGCCAGTACTCGGCGAGCGAGGCGCCACGGGTCAGCAGGCCTTCGTCCTTGTAGATGTCGAGCGTGGCAAGACCCGCCGCGCAGGCCACCGGATGCGCCGAATAGGTGTAGCCGTGGAACAGCTCCATCGCGTTGTCGGGACCGACCATCAGCCCATCATGGATCTGGCGGCTGGCGAACACCGCGCCGCACGGCACGGTGCCGTTGGTGATGCCCTTGGCGGTCGTCATCATGTCCGGCGTGACGCCGAAGAAGTTGGCGGCGAATGGCGCGCCGAGGCGGCCGAAGCCGGTGATGACCTCGTCGAAGATCAACAGGATGCCGTGCTTGGTGCAGAGCTCGCGCAGCCGTTGCAGATAGCCCTTCGGCGGCGGCAGCACCGCGGTCGAACCCGGCACCGGCTCGACGATCACGGCCGCGATGGTGTCGGCGCCGTGCAGCGCCACCATCCGCTCGACATCGTCAGCGAGCTCGGCGCCATGCTCCGGCTGGTCCTTGGCGAAGGCGTTGCGCGCCATGTCGTGGGTGTGGCGGATATGGTCGATGCTCGGCAGGTGGTTGGCGAACTGGCGGCGGTTGGCCACCATGCCGCCGACCGACATGCCGCCGAAGCCGACACCGTGATAGCCGCGCTCGCGGCCGATCAGACGGGTGCGGGTCGGCTGGCCGGCGGCGCGGTGATAGGCCAGCGCGATCTTCAGCGCGGTGTCGACCGATTCAGAGCCCGAATTGGTGAAGAAGATACGATCCAGCCCCTTCGGGGCGATCTCGGCGAGACGCTCGGCGAAGTCGAACGCCATCGGGTGGCCCATGTTGAACGAGGGCGCAAAATCCAGCGTGGAGAGCTGGCGCTCGACGGCGGCTGCGATCTGCGGGCGGCTGTGGCCGGCGTTGACGCACCACAGACCGGCGGAGCCATCGATCACCTGCCGGCCATCGACCGAGGTGTAGTACATGCCCTTGGCGGAGGAGAACAGCCGCGGCGCCTTCTTGAACTGCCGGTTGGCCGTGAACGGCATCCAGAACGAATCGGTCTTGATGGTGTTCGGAATCTGATGAACGGTCACGGTGCACTCCATGGGCTGGGTTTGCCTAGTCGGACCACTCTTCCCGGCACTCAACAAGTCCTTTTCTGTCGCAGCGCAAGCCATTGATCTTGTTGAGGCAGTCTGCGAAGATTTGTTCGATCCGCAACACCTGCAACAGGGATTTGCCATGAGCGTCGACATTGGCGGTCGGCTTCGATTCATCCGCGCGCGGCACAAGCTGTCGCAACGCGAGCTCGCCAAGCGCTCCGGGGTGACCAATTCGACGATTTCGCTGATCGAATCCAACCAGATGAACCCGTCGGTCGGCGCCCTGAAGCGCATCCTCGACGGCATCCCGATGGGGCTCGCCGAATTCTTCGCGATCGAGCCGGAGCGGCCGCGCAGGGCGTTCTACCGCGCCGACGAGCTGACCGAGATCGGCAAGAAGCCGATCTCCTACCTCCAGGTCGGCGACAATCTGTTCGGCCGGGCGTTGCAGATCCTGAAAGAGCGCTACGAGCCCGGCAGCGACACCGGCCGGGTGCCGCTGGTGCATGAGGGCGAGGAAGGCGGCATCGTGGTCTCGGGCCGGCTCGAGGTCACGGTCGACGACGAGCGGCGGGTGCTCAATGCCGGCGATGCCTATTATTTCGAGAGTCGCCGCCCGCACCGCTTCCGCTGCATCGGCGCCAAGCCGTGCGAGGTGATCTCGGCCTGCACGCCGCCGACATTTTGAGATCCGCTGCCGGCAGCGGCCGCAGCATCGTCAGAGGTCGCGGGTCTGCCGATCGCCATAGGCGATCACGGCGGCAACGGTGGCAAACATCGCGACGGTGGCGATCAGGACCAGGATGGTGTCGAGAGGCATCGTTGTTCTCCTGCATGTTGCGGAGAAAGCCTAGCGCGCGGACGCCCCCATCACCTTGCGCTGGATCAAAACCGACATCGTGACGATCAGCCCGCGCCGGCGAGCTTGAGCCGTTCCAGATCGAGCAGGCGGACGCCGTCCGGCACGATCAACACCGCCTTCTCACGCGCAAGCCGCGTCAGCGTGCGGCTCACCGTCTCGATGGTGAGACCGAGATAATCGGCGATGTCCTGCCGGCTCATCGGCAGCGCCACGGTGACCGACACCGCCCCGATGCGCGCATGACGCGCCTGCATGTTGAGCAAGAACGCGGCAATCTTCTCCTCGGCGGTGCGCCGGCCGAGCAGCAGCATCTGGTCCTGCGCGAGGCTCAATTCATGCCCGGCGAATTCGTGCAAGCGGCGCAACAGATGCGGCTTGCCGTCGATATAGCCGAGGAAGGCCGACCGCGCGAACCGACAGACCGAGACCGCGGTGACCGCCTCGGCGGTGACGCCGTAACGGTCCTGCAATGCGAGCCCGAGGAAATCGCCCGGCAGCGCAAACCCGACGATCTGCCGGCGGCCGTCCGGCAACGATTTGTAGAGCCGCACCACGCCATCGGTGACGTTGAACACACTGCCCGCCAGCGCGCCCTGCTCGAACAATGTCGTCCTGGCCGGGACCAGCTTCGCCTGGCTGATGCGGTCGAGTTCGTCGAGCTCGGTCGCCTCCAGCGCCGCGCAGACGCTGAACAGCCTGACCTTGCAGTCCTCGCAGCCATTTGCGGCACGGCCATGCTTGCAATCGCGCGCTGTCGCGCCGGCACAGGTCTCGTGCTGGGGGCCGGCAATGCTCATCGCTCAGGGGTCCGCATGGTTTCGATCCCGACTATATCGGCTGTCATTTGACCTGGATCAACCGTCCGCGGCATTGATGCAGATCAATGCCGCATCGGCCGTTCCCCGACAGTTTCGCTGCTCATCGGGGAATTCGGACGATGAACGAGCAATTCCAGGCACATCCGATCGACCAGCATTACGCCATCGCGGCCTATCCGCTGGTCTTCATGCATGATGCCAGTATTACCACGGATCAGTGGCTGCAATTCGTACGCCGGCACGGCCGCAGCAGTTCACCCCGCACCGGGCTGATCGCGATCCGCGATCGCCGCGGCGTGATCCATGCGCTGTTCAGCTATCGCATCGACAGCGACCTGCGCGTCCGCAAGCGGCTCAGCATCAGCGATTTGATCGTGGCCCACCTTGCCGGATCGCAGATCGACGACGCGGTGGCCGATGTCATCGCCGATGTTGCGCGGCAGTACGGCTGCCAGGCCGTCACCATCGAACGTCCCTTCGTGACATCGGATATGCGAGGCCCGGGATGCCCGACCGCCGCGGCGCTGCGCCGCGCCAGCCGGCGGATCAATTGATACAATCTGTCTTGATCTGGATCAGTGCACGCAATCTTGAGTTGCTGTATGATCCGAGTGCCATGAGCACCTCCGATCTCAAGCGAAATGTCCTGACCGTGGTCGCGATCAAGATCGTGATCGTCGTGCTCGCAGCGATCTTCGTGTTCGGACCGGACCGCCGCCCCCGCATCGATGCCGACACGCTCGACCGCCAGATCCTGAACCATCCACCCCTCAACAACCGGGAATCCATCCGATGACGTCAATGGATGTCGTATCGCTATCGCGGCTGCAATTCGGGTTGACCGCGCTCTATCACTTCCTGTTCGTGCCCTTGACGCTGGGCCTCGCCGTGCTGCTCGGCGTGATGGAGAGCGTCTATGTGATGACGGGACGCACGATCTGGAAGGAGATGACCAAGTTCTGGGGCGTGCTGTTCGGCATCAACTTCGCGATGGGCGTCGCCACCGGCATCACGATGGAATTCCAGTTCGGCATGAACTGGGCCTATTACAGCCACTATGTCGGCGACATCTTCGGCGCGCCGCTGGCGATCGAGGGCCTGATGGCGTTCTTCCTCGAGGCGACCTTCATCGGCCTGTTCTTCTTCGGCTGGGACAGGCTCGGCCGCATCCAGCATCTCACGGTGACATGGCTGGTCGCGCTCGGCTCCAACCTGTCGGCGCTCTGGATCCTGATCGCCAATGGCTGGATGCAGTATCCGGTCGGCGCCAAGTTCAATCCCGACACGATGCGGATGGAAGTCTCCGACTTCATGGCCGTGCTGTTCAACCCGGTCGCGCAGGCCAAGTTCGTCCACACCGTCAGCGCCGGCTACGTCACCGGAGCGATGTTCGTGCTCTCGATCAGCGCGTTCTATCTGCTGCGCGGCCGCCCCATCGAGCTCGCCAAGCGATCGATGACGGTCGCGGCGAGCTTCGGGCTCGCCGCCGCGCTCTCCGTCGTCGTGCTCGGCGACGAGAGCGGCTACACTGCCGGCGAGAACCAGAAGATGAAGATCGCGGCGATCGAGGCGATGTGGGACACCGAGCCGGCCCCCGCCTCGTTCACGCTGTTCGGGCTGCCCGACCTCGCCAACCGGCGCACCAATTACGAGGTCAAGATCCCCTGGATGCTCGGTCTGATCGCGACCCGCTCGATCGACAAGACCGTGCCGGGCATCAAGGAGCTGGTCGGCCACGCCGAGCAGCGCATCCGCTCCGGCCTGATCGCCTATGACGCGCTCGAGAAGCTGCGCAAGCAGCCATCGGACGCCGAACGGGCGCGGCTCGATGCGACCGCCGCCGATCTCGGCTATGCGCTGCTCTTGAAGCGGATCCGTCCCGACATCGGCAATGCCACGGCCGACGAGATCGCCGCCGCGGCGTGGAGCACCGTGCCGGCGGTATCGCCGCTGTTCTGGAGCTTCCGGATCATGGTCGGACTCGGCTTCTATTTCATTGCGCTGTTCGCGCTCGCCTTCATGCTGGCGAGCCTGCGGCAGCTCGAGCGCTATCGCAGCTTCCTGTGGCTGGCGCTGATCAGCCTGCCGCTGCCATGGGTCGCGGCCGAGCTCGGCTGGATCGTCGCCGAGGTGGGGCGGCAGCCCTGGGTGATCGAAGGCGTATTGCCGACCTTCCTCGCGGTCTCGAGCATCTCCGCGGCCGATGTGTGGACCACGCTGATCGGATTCGTCGTGTTCTATTCGACGCTCGCGGTGGTCGACGTCTACCTGATGGTGAAGACCGTGAAGGACGGGCCTCCCTCGGGTGCCCCGTCGGAGCAGCCCGCATTGCGGCTCGCCGCAAGCCCCGCCGAATAGGGAGACTGTCATGTTCGACTACGAAACGATGCGATTGATCTGGTGGGCGCTGCTCGGGATCCTGCTGATCGGCTTCGCGGTGATGGACGGCTTCGATCTCGGCGTGGCGATCCTGCTGCCATTCGTGGCGCGCACCGACATCGAGCGCCGCATCGCGATCAACACCGTTGGCCCGGTATGGGAAGGCAATCAAGTCTGGCTGATCCTGGGCGGCGGCGCGATCTTTGCGGCGTGGCCGATGCTCTATGCGGTGGCGTTCTCCGGCTTCTATCTCGCGATGTTCCTGGTGCTGGCGGCGCTGATCCTGCGCCCGGTCGCGTTCAAGTTCCGCAGCAAGCTGGACCGCCCGCGCTGGCGGGTTGCATGGGACGTCGCGATCTTCGTCAGCGGGCTGGTCCCGGCGCTGATCTTCGGCGTCGCCTTCGGCAACGTGATCGTCGGCGTCCCGTTCCGCTTCGACGATACGCTGCGGATGATCTATGAGGGCAACCTGCTCGGCCTGCTCAACCCGTTCGCGCTGGTCTGCGGCCTCGTCAGCGTCGCGATGCTGACGCTGCACGGGGCATGCTATCTGGCGCTGAAGGCGAGCGGACCGGTCGCCGATCGCGCGGCGCGGGCCGCGCGGCTGGCCGGGCCCGTCGCGATCGTGCTGTTCGTGCTCGCCGGCGCCTGGGTCGCGTTCGGCATCGACGGCTACACCATCACATCGCAGCTCGCGCATGACGGACCGTCGAGCCCGCTCGCCAAGCAGGTGACGCGGCGCGCCGGCGCCTGGCTCGACAATTACCATGCCTATCCATGGAGCATGGCCGCGCCAATCGCCGCCATCGCGATGCTGGCGCTCGCCGCGGCGCTGGTGTCGGCACGGCGCGCGATGGCGGCGTTCCTGTGCAGCAGCGTCGGCGTTGCCGGCGTCGTCGCCACCGCGGGGCTCAGCGTGTTTCCGTTCATGCTGCCGTCGTCGCTCGACCCGCACGCCAGCCTCACGGTCTGGGACTCCTCGTCGAGCCACCTGACGCTGAAGATCATGCTGTTCGCGACCGCCGTCTTCCTGCCGATCATCCTGCTCTACACCGCCTGGGTCTACCGCGTGCTGCGCGGACCGATCACGGCCGCGATGATCGAACGCGGCGGACATTCCTACTGAGGGAGATCACCAGCAATGTGGTACTTTTCATGGATCCTCGGCGTCGGCTTCGCCGCGACCTTCGCCATCCTCAACGCCATGTGGTTCGAGCTCAATGCCCAGGACAGCGCCAACGACCGCAATGCGCCGTGACGGCACGGTGGCGGCGGCCGTCCGCGCGGCGTCCTTCGCCGCCGCGCTGGCGGTCAGTGTCGCGCTGATGCTGTTTCCGTTCCTGCTCCGCCACGTGGCGGAGGCACGACTGCATACCGCGCTGCCGGTGCTGATGCTCGGCGTCGCGGCTGCGTTCGTCCATGGCATCGGATACCGGCCGGACGGCGCCCTGCTCCGGATCCTGTTCGGGCCCGCCTGCGCGTGGACCCTGATGCTGGCCGGGGCACTTCTCATGGCCATGGCGTGAGCGGCAGGAATCCGCGCCGGCACGCCCGGCGCTCCACCAGCCGCCGGTGACCGGACCGTGGGCGAAGCGTCGGGTCGAACCTTCGCCCCGGCCATTCCGACCAATCACGAGCAAGGCCATCCCGCCCCGCGGAGCGCATCCCCATGTCCGGCCGAAACGGCATCCTGTCGCGCCTGATCGTCGCGGCATTCGTGCTGTGCATCGGCACCTCGGCGCAGGCGGAGAAACGCGTCGCGCTGGTGATCGGCAATTCCGCCTACCGGAGCGCGCCGCAACTGCCGAACCCGGCCGGCGACGCCAGGCTGATGTCGGATACGCTCGCCTCGCTCGGTTTCCTGGTGGTCGGCGGCGGCGCGCAGGTCGATCTGACCAAGCCAGGCTTCGAGGCGGCATTGCAGGCATTCGGACGCGAACTCGACGGCGCCGATGTGGCGCTGTTCTATTACGCCGGCCACGGCGTCGAGACCCACGGCCTCAATTACCTCGTTCCGGTCGACGCCAATCCCGGCGACGATGGTGACGTATTCATGCAGGGCATCGGGATGGCCGGCGTGATCGACCAGATGGAAAAGTCCGGCGCCGGCATCAACCTCGTGCTGCTGGATGCCTGCCGCGACAATCCGTTTCGCGATCGCGGCGTGCATTCCAGGACCGGCGGCCTGGCGCAGATGCAGGCGCCGCCCGGCACGCTGATCTCGTTCGCGACCCAGCCGCGCAGCGTCGCGCTCGACGGCGATAATGGCCACAGCCCGTACACGCGTGCGCTGGCCGAGACCATCCGGCATCGGGGCTATGGCCTGTTCAGGACCTTCAACGAGGTCGGGCTTGCGGTGGAGAAGGCGACCCGCGGCCGGCAGCTGCCGTGGCTCGCCTCCTCGCCGATCGCGACCAAATTCTATTTTGCCGGCGAGCCGGTGCCGCAAGCGGTTAAGGCATCACTGACCTCGGAGGCGACCGCCGCGCAATCGCGGCCGTCGGACGAGGCGCTGCGCCGCGATCTCGTGACCGACTGCGATCGTCTCGCCGCGATGCCCTACGACCTCGGCCATGCCGCCAGCGAGCCGGGCGTCGACATCGACAAGATCAGGATTCCGGAGGCGACCGCGGCCTGCAACGCGGCGATGCAGGCCTATCCCGGCGTCGGCCGCTTCGCCTTCGAGGCCGGCCGGGTCGCCAGCGCGCGCAAGGACTATGCCGAGGCACGCCGCTTGTTCGACCAGGCGGCCGCGGCAAGCTATCCGCTCGCCGCCCACAATATCGGCGTCATGTATGAGGGCGGCAACGGCGTGCCGCTCGACAGTGCCGAAGCCGCACGGTGGTACAGGAAGTCGGTCGATGCCGGTGAGCCGATCGCGATGGTCGACCTCGGCTGGCTCTACGAGATGGGACGTGGCGTGGGCCGCAACTGCGCCGAGGCGGTCAGGCTCTACGAAAGCGCGGTGGCGGCCGGCGATCCCGACGCCATGAACAATCTCGGCCTGCTCTATCTGCGCGGCAAATGCACCGGGCGCGACTATGCCGAGGCCCTTCGCCTGTTCGAGCTGGGCACCGCGCTGAACAACGCCGCCAGCATGAACGGCCTCGGCGTGATCTACAACGAGGGCGACGGCGTTGCCCGCAGCGCCAGGCTTGCGCGGCAATGGTTCGAGAAGGCTGCCGCGCTCGGCAATCCCGAGGCGAAGCAGAACCTGCGCGGGATGCGGCACTGAGCGGCAACTTCGTTGCTTGCGGCGGAAACCGGCGTGGGGTGTCATCCGTAACAACAGGTATCCGACACGGAGCCCCGCATGCGCGCGATCGTCCTCATTGCCGCCATCCTGTTCGCCCTCACCTCGCCCGCCCGGGCCGACGACGTCGGCGCCGCGCAGGACGTGATCCGCGCCCAGGAGCAGGCGTTCGGCCGGGACGACGCCGCGGGCGCCTATTCCTATGCCGCGCCCGCGATCCGGCAGATCTTTCCGCAGGCCGACATCTTCATGTCGATGGTGCAGAGCAAATACGCGCCGGTCTACCGCCACCGCAGCTTCGAGTTCGGCGCGGCGCAGAGCGACGGCGGCCGGATCGCGCAACGCGTCCACATCGTCGACGCCAACGGCGAGGCGTGGGAGGCGCTCTACACGCTGGAGCGGCAGGCCGACGGCAGTTTGAAGATCACCGGCTGCGCGCTGCTCAAGGCCGGCCAGTCGGTGTGATCGCGGCCTCCGGATCCGCCGGTGATCCCCTAGGACAGGCCCTTCCTTATCCGGAGCCTGTCCTCGAGCCAATCGAAGATCACCTCATTGGCCAATGTGGGGTTGTCGATGTGTCCCTGCATGGCACCGGTTTCGGCACGCCGGAACAGGATCAGCCTGGCGTCGCGATGAATGTGGCTCAATTGGTCGCCGAATTTCGTCAAGGCACCCGGCAGAAGCCAGCCGGCTTCGCCGGCCGTGACGAGCACCGGACATTCGATGCCGCGTGAAATCGCGTTGGCTTCGTCGATCCAGCAGATTTGCGTGTCGTCGCCTGCTTGCCGATGGAAGAAACTTCTCTCGTGCAAGTCCCAGATCCCGGCGTCGCAAACGGCCGCGGCAAACCTGGCGTCGGTGGCCGCCGCGCGGGCGACCAGGGACGAATTGCACGCGTCCGCCACGATGGCGATCCGGGTGTCGTCGACCCCCGGCTTCTCCGAAAGAAAATCCAGCACGCGGCTCATGGCGGCCTCGAACTTGTGGCCGTCGAGCCATTGCGGAGGCAGGGCCGTCTGAGTCCCGAGCAGATCCACGGCGAGCAGCGAGAATCCGCGCTCGTTGGCATGGCTGGCGTATTTGGTGATCAACTCTTCCTTGTAGGAACCCGGCTCGCCGATGCAGACAATGACGGGCCCGTCATCGCGAAACGCCGACGGCAAATAATAGGCCTGGAGCGACAATTCATCGGTCCACGGAATCGAGAGCACCTGGCCGGCCGGAACCCGGCTCTTCAGAAAGTTGATCGCGCATCGCCGCATGCCGTCGACGGCACGCTTCAGCAGATCATTCGAGTATCCGGGTGGCCTTGCGGCGGCGTGAAAGTACGTCGTCGCGCGAAGCCAGTTGCGACGGGCGGTTATCATGTTTCCGCCGAGCGACGCATGTTCGGCTCTCGCTTCGTTCAGTTCGGCGGTCTTGATCCACTCTCCCGACCACGAATTCTCCGAGGCGAGGTCGATCTTGCTCAACGTCAACCAACATTCGGAGACCGACGAGCCACCTTCCTGCGCGGCAGCCAGGAGCTTGATGAACTCCGCCGACAGATCCTCGCGTTCCGGCCACGCGGGCCAGCCCTTGTCGTCGAACTCGACGCTGCTTGACGCGGTGCCTCGCACCTCACGGTTGTCATGCATATGTGGTCAACTCGTTGGCACCCGGCTCTGCGGCAGGTACGAATTATCGATACGAGTCCGCCAATCCGAGCCGACGAGCCGCCGCGTCTGTCGCCACGCGACGTTGGCGCCGAAATCGCAAACGCCAATCACCCGGCTCTCCCACAAACTTATTCCAATGGGCGTTCATTTAATTGAAGTCGTTCGGCGGCGACAATCGTCGATAAGGCGGCGCAGGAATGCGTTGCGCTTATGCCTGCGGCAGAATGTTGCCGCAGCAATCGTCTGCCGAGCAGATGCTCGGTAAATGCCTCGAATGTGTTCGACTGGCTCATTGCGTGTGGCGAAGCGTGCCGAACCGGCCGCCGCGCCACGCGCGCTCACGGGTTCGCGAGTACTGGCGCACCGCCAATCACTCGAGCGTGACTTCACCACAAGCCGCTTGAACACGCCGGCGTTGCGCCAGTCGATCAGCAAGCTAAAGAGCGACGATGCTGCCATCCTTGCCGAGGTAGCCCTGCACCGCGAGCGCGCGATCACTCGATCTGACGAATCGCTCCACGAGATCGAGAAAGATCGAGAATTCCTCGTCGCTCATGCACTCCAGCCAGACATCGTTGACGTTCGACTGCATCGGCGCGAGCGAGTCCAGCAGCGCGCAGCCGCCTTGCGTGACAGCCAGCTTGGTGCGGCGACGATCATCCAGATCCCCGGCCTTCTCGACCAGCCCGAGTTCGCTCAGGTGCTGGATCGCCTTCGTCACGCCGGCGCTGGTCAGGCGGAGATAAGCGGCGATGGTCACCGGGAAGACGTCGCCTTTGGTCTCGAGATAGCGGATCGTGGTCAGGATCGTGTATTGAATGCCCGCGATGCCGGCATGCGCCGCATAGCCCTGCGTCAGGTGATGGTGGCGCGACGACAGGGAGTGCAGGCAGCCGGTGAGCCGCTGCAACTGCAACTCGGTCGCCTTCGCGACACGACCGGTTCGCGGCGGAGCGCCGGACGCGCGCCGGGACTGGGCCGACGAAGGCCTGCGGTTGCGGCCGGATTCTGCGGTTGCCTTCGTCATGCCGAGCGGCGCTTCCTGAGAGCGGCACAATTAAATGATATAGTCACATAACTGACGCAACTTCGTTCGTCCAGATCATCCGCTCGCGTCGCGCATCACGATGCGAGCCGGATTTCGATCCCGGACTTCACGATGATTTGCGCCCCGCCGGAGCATTGCGCGGCGATGCCGGTGCTCCGCTGAAACGCACGCCCGATGGTGCTGAAATGAAAAAGCCTCCGGCAGGGCATTGCCGGAGGCTTTGGAGGTTAGTTCATGAAGACGTCCAATATCTCCTCATCATCATGGTCGGCAGAGCAACCGACACGCGTTTGTACATGATGCAATAATGTTAGTAAATCATATAACAACGTCTTGCTCAAAGATCAGGGCCCCGATGGTTACCCGCCGGGGCCCCTTGGTGATCAGCTCAAGCGCTTACCAGTTGCGCTGAGCGCGGAGCAGCAGCATGTAGGTGTCCTGGTTGCTGAGAGAGTACACAGCAGCCGGCTTGCCGATCGAAGCGCTGCCAGGATAGGTGACCGTACCAGCGTAGTTCTGATCCAGATGGGTGTAGGTGAAGTCGGCCGAGAACGTCAGGTTCTTCACCGGCGTCCACTGGGTCTGCGTGCCGATCTGGGCAATGCTGTAGTCGGGGTTGCACGACGTCAGGTTCGAGGTGGCACCGAGCAGGATGCCGAACGATCCACCCACACCCGTTCCGCCCGGCCCGCAGATGTAGCTCTTGGCCGTGCCGTTGTAGTTCACCTGGGCCCACGCACCATAGATGCTGGTGTTCCAGTACGGGTTCCAGTTGTGAATGTAAGCACCGCGCAGGCCGTAGGTCGTGATCAGCTGCTGCTGACCGCCGGTGACGAACACGCTGTCCGGCGCGATGCCGAAGCCGATGCTCTGGTAGGCGCCGGGAACGCTGGTGTTGCCGAAATAGGTGAACGCGCCGGCTCCCGAAAGATCCTGGATGTTGTAGCGCGTCGCGCCGTTGGTATAGACGCCCTGGACGTTGATGGTGTCGCCGGCTCCGGTCGGGATGTTCTTGATCGACAGAGCCAGTGCACCGGCCCAGCCCCACTTGTCGTCCGGATGACCGGTCAACTCAGTGCCGCCGTAGTAGGCCGCATGATTGTCGTGCGCCGCGAACGACGCCTGGAACAGGCCCCAGGCCTGGTCGACGCGGAGAGCCGCGATCAGGTCAGGCGCAATGGTGCCGGCATAATCGCTCGCGCCGTAGACGCCGAGCGCACCGGTCCCGAGCGCGCCGAGATTCTGCACGCCGGCCTGGGTATAGGCCGACTGATCCTGAGCCGACAGCGACAGCGACACGCCGTTGCCGAACTGCGCGGTGTAGGTGAACTGGTTGACGCCGGTGATGGTGCCGCCGCCGCCGACCAGACCGTCGAAGTTGTTGCCGGGATAGTTGGCCCACGGCGCCGAGAACTGCGAGACCGCCTTACCGATGGTGAAGCCGGCGAACTGGATGAAGGCGTAGTAGACGCCAACCGTACCGGCGGCGACACCGCCCGAGCTGCCATTGTTCGGCGCAGCATTGGTTCCGATCGGCGAGTAGACGGTCGAGCCGGCAGCGGCGCCGGCGCCATAGCTGTCCGAGGTCCAGTTGAAGGTCGCGTCGAAGAAGGTGCGCACCACGCCGTATTCGGTGGCGGTGCGGGTATCGACGTTGAGGTCTTCACGAGAACGCCAAGTGTAGCCGTTGGTGAAGCGGTTCTGTGCGCCGGCCTGACCGGCATAGTTGCCGGTATGATCCGAGTTGGTGTTGGCGAGAACGTCGACACGCAAATAGCCGCCGAGCTTGATGCACGTGTCGGTGCCCGGAATGAAATAGAAGCCCGGACCATAGAGCGAGCAGACCTTCACATACTCGACCGCCTTGGCCTTGACCGGAAGGTCGGCCGCCATAGCGCCACTGCTCGCAACGAGAGCTGCCACCGAGCCCAACAAAAGGCCCTTAACGATATTCATGCTATCCTCCAAGTGATGCCTTGCGCGACGGCAAAGCGACAAACGTTCCCCGTCTCGAAAACCGCTGCCGCGCAGCCGCTTTCAAGATGCTCGTGGTCAACTCGGCCACTGCAGGCGTGAGATGGTGGATGCCCCCCATCTACGGGGCGGAACAATGCTATTGGGCAGTCACATATTCAACTTATATTAGTTAGTCATTCTATGTTTGCGCACCCATGTGTCCTTCAGGCAACGCATCGACGAACATTTTTGTCTGGCCGCCTTCAAAAATCGCTCGATATCTGTGAAGATGAATTTTTGTTAAGGGACGCCATGACCGAGCGCAGATCGACCGACAAACTGCAGGACGCAGCCGAACGACTGGCCTGGGAAATCGTGTCGACCAGCACCCGCCTGGAGGAGTTGCGCAGCATCTGGGCCAAGATGATCGGAATCACGGGTCCGCAATGGATGATCATGACCGTGCTGGCGAATGCCGAGGACCGCAATGTCGGCCTGCCCGTCGGCGCCGTTTCGCGGGCGCTGCGCGTCGATCAATCGTTCGTGGTCACCCAGTCGAAACTGCTCGAGAAGAAGAATTTGCTGCGCCGCAAGAGCTCGACCGAAGATGCCCGTGTCGTGAACCTGTCGTTGACCGATCACGCCAAGAAGCAGATGGCGAACCTGTCCTCGCAGCGGCGGGAGTTGAACGAGTTCGTCTATGCCGACCTCGATCTGCGCGAGCTGGTGCAGCTCGCTGGCAAGATGGACTCCATCAAGAATCGCCTGGAGAAGGCGATCGCCAGGATTTCGGCCGGTCTTTAGTTCTTGGTGCGCTGCGACGGAAGCGCATCATGGTCTCGTCGCTTTGCGGCGGGTGGCGTGCGTTCCGGATCAGGCCACGGCCAGCCGCTGCCGCGCCCGCATCAGGAGCAGCAGGACGATGCTGACATTGAGCAGGTTCCAGGCCAGACCGTTGGCAAAGGCCGCGGCATAGGAGCCGGTGGCGTCGAAGATCACGCCGGAGATCCAGCCGCCGAACGACATGCCGAACACCGAGGCGAAGATCACGATGCCGATCCGCGTCGCCGCTTCCGATGCCGGCATCGCCTCGCGCACGATGATGGCATAGCTCGGCACGATGCCGCCCTGGAACAGGCCGAACATCGCCGAGATGACATAGAGCGAGGTCAGGCTGTCGAAGAACAGGTAGAACAGCAGCGCCGAGCCCTGCGCCACCGAGCCAATCAACAGCGTTCGGATGCCGCCGATCCGGTCGGCGAGGAAGCCGGAGCCGATCCGGCTGATGATGCCGAAGCCCAGCATCAGCGACAGCATCTCGGCGCCGCGCGCCACGCCGTAGCCGAGATCGCCGCAATAGGCGACGATGTGGACCTGCGGCATCGACATCGCCACGCAGCAGGATATCGACGCCAGCGACAGGATCGCAGTCAGCGCGTTGGTCGACAGCCTGAGGTCGACCCGCGGCGGCGCCGCATTGACATGGCTGCGCCGGGTCGCAGCCCCCATCAGCATCCGCAGCACGGCGAGCGCGAGCGCCATCGCGACCGCGGTGAAGATGCCGATCGCGATATGGGTGGTGCGCCAGCCGACGCTCTGGATGCCGAAATTGACCAGCGGCGGCCACACCGTGCCGCCGACATAATTGCCGCTGGCGGCGATCGCGACCGCGAGCCCGCGGTAGCGCTCGAACCAGTGCGACGCCTCCGCCATCAGCGGACCGAAGGTCGCGGCCGACGACAGGCCGATGGCGAAATGCAGCAGAATGAAAGCCCAGATCGACGGCGCATAACCGGCGCCGATATAGCCGAGGCCAAGAATGCCGATCCCGGCTCCGATCGCAGCGACGATGCCGTAGCGGTCGCTGATCTTGCCGGTTACGACCTGGCCGATGCCGAAGCCGAGCATCACCAGCGTGAAGGCGAGCGAGGCCGTTCCACGGCTCGCGCCGAAGTCGGTTTGCACCGCCGGCAAGGCCACCACCACCGACCACATGCCGACGCTGCCGAGCGAACCGATCACCACGGCGACGATGAGGCGCAGCCACGCCCGGCGCGAGTC
This sequence comes from Bradyrhizobium sp. UBA2491, assembly GCF_002341725.1. NCBI lineage: Bacteria > Pseudomonadati > Pseudomonadota > Alphaproteobacteria > Hyphomicrobiales > Nitrobacteraceae > Bradyrhizobium > Bradyrhizobium sp. UBA2491. The sequence goes on along the minus strand of NZ_DDOP01000018.1, from coordinate 1,891 downwards.
GGGAATGAACGTTGCGGCTTCAGGGGAAAATTGAGAAGAAATGACCACGGCAGCCGGAACTTCGTCGGCATTCGGCTCAAGGTCAAGCCACATTGCCGAGAGATTAGGCATGCAGCAGCAAGGGGGCGCGGTGAACCCACCGGCGCGTGAGACGTTTCAATTGCGGTAGTTCGGATCCTGCGCCTGGAACGGACCGCATTTGGCGTCGAGCCCGAACCGGTGATCGAAATCGACCGTACCGCCACCGACGGGAATGCGCGTCGGCGACAGCCCGCGCGTGTATTGATCGACCGTCACGAACTTCTTGTCCGCGCTCATCGTCACGTGCACCGGCTCGAGGCCCTTGCCCTTGTTGAATTCGGTGAGATCGAGCGTGTAGTAGCCGTCCACGGTTTGGCCGGCGGCCATGCCGCCGCGCGGGGCGAGCACGACGGATTGCGGGAGGTAGACCTCCATCAGTGCGCCATTGGCCTTGCAGGCGATCATGCGGATCAGCCAGCTCCGGTCGTCGGGGAGCGTCGCGGCCGGGACCTGCGCCGACCACAACGCAACAACCGCAGCAGATCCGATCAGCATCGCTCGACCTGCCCGCTTCGACATCGATGCCTCTGAATTGCGTTGCTCGCAACTTGGTCGGAGGGCGGGCCGCGAAAGTTCAACCCGCATCGGATGCCGCGCCGGTCGTGGCCAGACCGACCATTGCGGGAATATCGGTCGCCGAACGGTGATCCATGCTGACGAGAACGATTGATACAATGCGAGCCGCCTCACACCGGTGGCGCACCGGGACGGCGCGCCGCTAGCAAGGTCAGCATCGAAGCGCACAGTGTCGGAGGATCATCATGCATGCGTCGTCAACCGAATGGCTACCCGTTGCGTCAGCGCCGACGGACCGCGAGCTCGAGGTCTGTGTCCTCGATTACGACGGCATGGTCCATGCGCTGACATTCCCATGCCACAAGGACGGTGCCGACTGGGTCGACCATGCCAGCAGCAGGCAGCTCGACATCCAGCCGACGCAGTGGCGCAGCTGGATGCATTCCGCCCATTGAGCAATCCGCGGGCGCCATGGGGCGGTCGCCGGGCGAGGTCCCCCTGCCCGGCGCCTGCGACGACCTGCGCAGTGCCATAGCCAGCACTTATTAACCCTTTGCTAACCATACACCCGGCAAGAATTGCCCAGTGAAGTCGAGTGTCGTCGAACGCGTATGACGGGTGGAGATCCCCGTGGACGCCAGCGCGGTGCCTCACTTTCGGAACGGCGGCCCTGCGGCCGTCGCGCAGACGCTTGGCGGCCGCAGCCGCCAGTCGCGGGGGAGAGCGGCTACCATGGTCGACGTCACGGCGGGTCAGGGCACGGCAGGCAAGAGCGGATTGCCGAGCCTCGGCGAGATCGCCGATGTTTTGAAGCGCGGCGATCTCGCGCTGGCACTCGGCGTCCTCACCATCCTGGTGGTGCTGATCCTGCCGCTGCCCGCGATCGTGCTCGATCTCTTCCTGGCGGTCTCGATCACGGTCTCGATCCTGATCCTGATGACCTCGCTGTTCATCCAGGCGCCGCTGGAATTCTCGTCATTCCCGACCATCCTGCTGATCTCGACCATGCTGCGGCTGTCGCTGAACATGGCCTCGACCCGGCTGATCCTGAGCCATGGCCACGAGGGCACGGCGGCCGCCGGCCACGTCATCGAGGCGTTCGGCAACTTCGTGATGGGCGGCAACTTCGTGATCGGCATCATCGTGTTCGCGATCCTGGTGATCGTGAACTTCGTGGTCATCACCAAGGGTTCGGGCCGTATCGCCGAAGTCGCGGCGCGCTTCCAACTGGACTCGATGCCCGGCAAGCAGATGGCGATCGACGCCGACCTGTCCGCCGGCCACGTCATCGAGG
>NZ_DDOP01000004.1:36947-45278 GCF_002341725.1 Bradyrhizobium sp. UBA2491 | reverse complement strand
CCCTCACCCGATTTGCTGCGCAAATCGACCTCTCCCAAGGGAGAGGTGAACTTGCTACGCCGTTCCTAATCTCGTTCCTAGCTGGGCCGCCGCCGGACCAGGAATTTCTGCATCCCCTCCAGCACCAGCTCGCGGCGCTGGTTGTGCACGGTGGAGCGCAATGTCACCACGCCGGTGGTCTTGCCCGGCGACAGCTCGATCACCTCCAGCGCGGGGTAGATGGTGTCGCCGGCATAGACCGGCTTCAGGAACTTGCTCGACTGTTCCAGGAAGCCGACCAGCGATTCCTCCACGACATAGGGAAACAGTCCGGCGCCGGGCGCGGTGTGCACCAGGGTCTGGAAGCCGTGGGCGAGCAAATCGGGCATGCCGCGGGTGCGGCAATATTCGACGTCGTAATGGATCGGATGGGTGTCGCCGCTCGCGGTCTGGAACGCGGCGAACACCGCCGAGGTCTGGGTCCGGCTCGGAATCACGAAGCGCTCGCCGAGCACGAAATCCTCGAACCAGCGCTGCGCGGGCACCATGCGATGCTGGGTGGGGTCGAATTCGCTCATGCGGCGTTTCCTGCTCTTGTTGTTGCCGGGGATGAGCTACCGGTATCGCAGCGGTGCGGGTGCGGCAATCCGTTCAATTCGTCTCCGTTCAATTCGTCATGGGCGGGCTTGTCCCGGCCGCCCACGGCTCCTAAACCGGACGACCCGGGAATCCTTCCATGAGCCTGTTCGCAAAACTGTCCTCCTATGACGATCGATCGGCGCGGCTCGCCGGCATCGGCCTGATGCTGCTGTCGATCTTCATGTTCTCGTTCGGCGACGCGATGGGCAAGTTCATCGTCGCCACCTATTCGGTCGGGCAATTGCTGTGGCTGCGGGCCTGCGCGGCGCTGCTCGTGCTGCTGCCGATGGTGTGGACGCGCCGGGCGGATTTCCTGCATCTGGAACGGCCGTGGCTGCAATTGCTGCGCGTCACGCTGTCGACGGTGGAGGTCGCAGCGTTCTTCCTGGCGACGGTCTATCTGCCGCTCGCCGACGTCATCACCTATTATCTGGCCGGGCCGATCTTCGTCACCGCGATGTCCGGCCTCGTGCTCGGCGAGCATGTCGGCTGGCGGCGCTGGACCGCGATCCTGGTCGGCTTCTGCGGGGTGCTGATCGCGCTCCGGCCGTCGGCGCAGACCATCAGCTGGCCGGCGATGATCGCGCTCGGCGGCAGCCTGTCGTTCGCGGTGTTGATGCTGATCACGCGCTCGCTGCGCGCCACGCCCGATATCGTGCTGGCGACGTCGCAATTCGGCGGCACCTTCATCCTGGGCCTGGTGCTGTCGCCGTTCGGCTGGGTGACGCCGACCCCGGGCAGCCTGGTGCTGTTCTTCACCGCCGGCCTCATCTCGGTCGCGGCGCTGTTTTGCGTCAATCGCTCGCTCAAGCTCGCGCCGGCGAGCGTGGTGGTGCCTTACCAATATTCGATGATCGTCTGGGCGGTGATCTTCGGCTTCGCGGTGTTCGGCGACGTGCCGTCCTGGGCCACGATCATCGGCGCGTCGATCATCATCGCCGCCGGCCTCTACATCTTCGTGCGCGAGCAGCAGCTCGGACGCGAGCAGCCGCCGGTGAATCCGCCGGCGTGACCGCGTTGTCGTCCCGGCTTTCGCCGGGACGACGGCCTTGGTTGCGGAACGGTCGAGAACTAGCTCTCCCGCCGCCGCGAACTGTTCCAGCTCTTCAGCGACGCCCAGACGCTGCGCGACAGGCGGAAGCAGTCGACCGGGCTCGACGAGCCCAGCGCCTCGAAGCGGTGCAGCTCGACGCCGCCCCACTGGAAGCCGCACTTCTCGAGGATGTTGCGCGACGACGGGTTGACGACGCGGGCACCCGAGATCAGCTGGTCGAGATCGAACTCCTCGAAGAAGTAATCGATCACGGCGCGTGCGGCCTCGGTGCCAAAGCCCTGGCCCCAATGGTCGACGCCGAGCCAGTAGCCGAGCTCGGCCGTGCTCTCTTCGCGCCAGTCGATGCCGACCATGCCGATCGGCGTGTGATTGTTCTCGATCAGGAAAACGGTCTCGCGGCCGCCGGCGCCGAGTGCGCGCACGAAGTCGATGGCGTCGTCCTGGGTATAGGGATGTGGCAGGCGGCGGGTGTTCTCCGCGATGCGGCGATCATTGGCGAGGCGTGCGATGGCTTTTACGTCCGCGAGCGTCGGCTTGCGCAATGTCAGCCGTTCGGTCTCGAGGACGCAAGCTCTTGCCTCGCGCAAGGTCGGCGTCGGGATGTCCTGCAACATGTCGAGCTCCTGTGATGCGACGATTGGTACGCAACGCTTGGAACGTCACGCGCGGTCGAACCGGATCGCGCGCAACAAAAAGGGGAGGCCGGTCATCCCGCCTCCCCTTGGAGCCCTTTGCGACTCCGCCGGTTCAACAGGACCCGGCGGACTCATGTGTGTCCACCGTCTACTCGGCCGCCTCTGCCATCGGAATAACCGAGATGAATGTGCGGCCATTGGCTTTGGCACGGAACTCGACATGACCCTCGACCTTGGCGAAGAGAGTATGATCGGTGCCCATGCCGACATTAAGGCCAGGATGCCAGGTGGTGCCGCGCTGACGCGCGATGATGTTTCCGGGGATCACGCGCTCGCCACCGAACGCCTTGATGCCAAGGCGCTTGCCCTTGGAATCACGTCCGTTGCGCGATGAACCGCCTGCTTTTTTATGAGCCATGGCTCGTCTCCGACTTCGCTTTGATCTCTAAATCAATTCCTTGACGGAATCATTTCACGTTTTGTCACGCTTCAAATCCGGAAGCGCGACGATCACCTTTTTGCGCGCGCCTCGCGAGCGGCCTATTCGGCTGCCTCGGCGGGCGCTTCGACCTTTGCCTTCTTCGGCCGCGGACCGATGGTCGGCTTGGCGTTATCGGCGAGGATCTCGGTGATGCGAAGCACCGTGAGCTCGTCGCGATAGCCGCGCTTGCGGCGTGAATTCTTGCGGCGACGCTTCTTGAACGCGATCACCTTGGCGCCGCGCTTGTGCTGCAACACTTCCGCTGCAACGGTCGCGCCCGCGACGGTGGGCGTTCCCAGCACCGGCGTGTCACCGCCGAGCACCAGAACTTCGCCTAGCTGCACGATCGTGCCGACATCGCCGGCGATCTTGCCAATCTCGAGTACATCATTCGGAACGACGCGGTATTGCCGGCCGCCGGTTTTGATGACTGCGAACATCGTTTGATTCCTTCGTGTTCGATACCAGCCTCGGACGGTTCGCCCGGGTCGGCTTTTTGTTCAGTCGCTATGGGTTAGGTGTTTTGCACGAAGGGAATGAATTCCCAAATGGTTCGCACAAAAACAATCGGCGCGAGAAATCCCCGCGCCGGATGGAGCGGACTTATAGCCGCAAACGGCAGGGAGTCAAGGTAAAGCAGGGCAAAAACCAGCCAAACATGAAGGGTTTGGCGTGTTTTTGGCCCGCTTTGGCGTTCAGGCGGCGGCCTGAGCCACGGCCCGGGCGTGCCGGCGGATGCTCTGCGGCGGCTGTCCCAGCACCCGCAGGAATGCCCGCCGCATCCGTTCGCGGTCGGCAAACCCGGTCTCGCCGGCAATCTCGTCCATCGAATGGCGGCCGTCGCCGATCAGTTCGCGCGCCGCTTCGACCCGAAGCTGCTCGATCGCCTTGGCGGGCGACTGCCCGGTCTCGGCGCGGAAGGCCCGGCTGAACTGGCGCGGGCTGAGCCGCGCCACCTCGGCCAGCTCCTCCACCGAGAGCTCGTTGCGCAGATGCGCCTTGGCGTAGTGCAGCGCGTTCTGGATGCGGTCGGATTTCGGGTCGAGCTCGAGCAGCGCCGAGAACTGCGACTGTCCGCCGGTGCGGCGGTGATAGACCACGAGCTTGCGGGCCACCGAGCGCGCGACCTCGACGCCGAGATCATGTTCGATCATCGCCAGCGCCAGGTCGATCGTCGCGGTCATGCCGGCGGAGGTCCAGATCGGCCCATCGGTGATGTAGATGCGGTCCTGCTCGACCTTGAGGCTAGGAAACCGTGCCTGCAATTCGGGCGCGAATTGCCAGTGCGTCGAGACGCGCCTGCCGTCGAGCAAGCCGGCCTCGGCCAGTGAGAAGGCGCCGATGCAGGGCGCGGCGATCCGCTGCGATGCCGTCATGGCGCGGCGAATGTAGTCGATCAATTTCGGCGACGCCGGATGCAGCTCATGGCCGGCGCCGATGAACAGCGTGTCGAAGCTGCGCTCGCCAAAGGCTGTGGTCTCGACATTGAAGCCGGCGGACGACCGCACCGGGCCGCCATTCTCCGACAGCAGCGTGACCTCATAGAACGGCTCGCCCGCGATCAGGTTGGCGACCTCGAAGGCGGTGATGGCGGTGAAGCCCATCACCTGGAACTCCGGAAAAACGACGAAGCCGATCTCCTGCATGGAACCCTCCGGCGGCGATAATCTGTGTCCTAAAAAGGTGTATATATGACATTTGAGACATGCAAGGGGGCCTGTAGAACCTGACCAGCGGCCAAACCGGCCGCCCAAGGTCAAACAGGAGACCAACATGACCAAGTCAGCCAAGGGCACGGCGCTCGTTACCGGTGCGTCGTCCGGAATCGGTGCCATCTATGCGGACCGGCTCGCACGGCGTGGCTACGATCTGATCCTCGTCGCACGTAACCGCGAGCGCCTCGATGGGCTCGCCAGGCGTCTCGTGGCGGAGACAGGCCGATCGATCGAGATCGTTACCGCCGACCTCAGCAAGCGCGGTGACGTGTCGCGGATCGAATCCATTCTGCGCGACAATGCCGGCATCAGCGTGCTGGTGAACAATGCCGGCGTCGGCGCGACCGCGCCGCTGCTCGCATCAGATGTCGACAAGATGAGCGACATGATCGCGCTCAATGTCGATGCGCTGATGCGCCTGACCTATGCGGCGGTGCCGGGCTTCGTCGCGCGCGGCGGCGGCACCATCGTCAACATCGCCTCCGTCGTCGGCGTGCAGCCGGAGCTGCTCAACGGCGTCTACGGCGGCAGCAAGGCCTTCGTGCTGGCGCTGACCCATTCGTTGCAGCACGAGCTGAAGGACAAGAATGTCCGGGTCCAGGCCGTGCTGCCGGGCGCCACGGCCACCGAGTTCTGGGACATCGCCGGCACGCCGGTTGCGCATCTGCCGGGCGAGATCGTGATGAAGGCCGAGGACATGGTCGATGCCGCGCTCGCCGGCCTCGACCAGGGCGAGGTGTTCACCGTGCCGTCGTTGCCGGAGGCCGCGGACTGGCACGCCTATGAGGCGGCCCGTCAGAAGCTGATGCCGAACCTGTCGCGTAGCGCGCCCGCGGCGCGCTACGGGGTGAAGGCCGCCTGAGCCTCTGGGACGCGCTCGGTTCTCACAAACTCCGTCATGCCCGGCCTTGTGCCGGGCATCCACGTCTTGACCGTCGCGTGAAAGGAGACGTGGATGGCCGGGACAAGCCCGGCCATGACGCGTGTGGGCAGCGCAAGAACATTCGCTGCTGTGTGCACCCTGGCGTGAGGCCGGTAGAAATCGCGTCCCGCGCCGGCCAAGGCGCGCAGTGCGGGACGCAACCTTTCGGGTTCCCGGTCGTTGTCGCTGGGAACCTCGAGCGGGCAGGGCAAAGGCGAATGGCGGACGACGCAGGACTGACCACGGGCATCGCGCACCACGGTGCCGCGCGGCTGCCCTCCGTCGACATCGACAGTTTCAACATCGAGCTGAAGGACGACGAGGGCTTTCTCGGCGATCGCGCCTCCAAGGGCGCGTTCCGCAAGATCCTCGATCGCTGGCGCAAGCCGTTGCGCAAATCCGGCGAGGACCCGTTCGGCGACGAGCCGTCGGACAAGATCAGCAAGAAGAAGCTCGACGAGATGCTGGTCGGCGACGACACCGAGGCGTCCGCGGTGGTGCACAGCGCGATCGAGGAGTTCGCCCAGGAGCTCGCTTATGTGACGCGGCGCTTCCTCAACACCAAGGCCTGGGCCAAGACCGAGCGCATCGTGGTCGGCGGCGGCTTCCGCGACTCCAGGCTCGGCGAACTGGCGATCGCGCGCACCGACATCATCCTGAAGGCAGAGGATTTCAAGGTCGACCTGGTGCCGATCCGCTTCCATCCCGACGATGCCGGCCTGATCGGTACGCTGCATCTGGCGCCGTCCTGGATCTTCGAGGCCCATGACGGCGTGCTCGCCGTCGATATCGGCGGCACCAATATCCGTTGCGGCATCGTCGAGACGCGCTGGAAGAAGGCGCCCGACCTGTCCAAGGCGACGGTGTGGAAATCCGAGCTGTGGCGCCATGCCGATGACGAGCCGACGCGTGAAGGCGCGGTGAAGCGGCTGGTGAAGATGCTGAAGGACCTGATCACCGCCGCCGAGAAGGAGAATCTCAAGCTCGCGCCGTTCATCGGCATCGCCTGTCCCGGCGTCATCAAGGAGGACGGCGGAATCGAGAAGGGCGCGCAGAACCTGCCAGGCAATTGGGAGAGCAGCAAATTCAACCTGCCGGCGAGCCTGGTCGAGGCGATCCCGCAGATCGGCGACCATGACACCGCGATCGTGATGCACAATGACGGCGTGGCACAGGGCCTGTCCGAGGCGCCGTTCATGCAGGATGTCACGCGTTGGGGCGTGCTGACGATCGGAACCGGGCTCGGCAATGCCCGCTTCACCAATCGCAAGAAGGACAACGGCAAAAGCGAGAAGAAGGCCGAGAAAGACAAGAGCGACGAGGCCGACAACGGCGAGAAGAAGGCAAAAAAGGCCAAGAAAGCCGACGCCTGAAGATTTCACCCGTGATCTTACGGCCTGGGACCGCGCGGTAAGGTTGACCGGTTAGGTTAAGACCGGCTTCGCGTTGCCGATCCAGCGCCTGCCGCTACCGTGCAGGCGTCGCTCCCGCCGACCGGCGAAGCCGCACTTCCCGGCCAGCAATATTCAGAAGCGGCACGGGGCCGCCAGTTTTTGTCGCGTCCTGGCGGTCCCACCCATTTCTACTTCCAATTGATCCGCGCGAAGAAGCCGGCGATCTCGGCAGCCGCGCGGTCGGGATCCTCGCGATGCGGGAAATGCCCGACATCGGGAAACATCGCGAGGTCGAGGTTGGAGAAGGTCTCGCCCAGCCGATCTGTCCATGAGTAAGGAAACAGCGGGTCGTGCTCGGCCCAGCGGATGCAGGTCGGCACCGTGATCGGCGGCAGCGCGGGGGCCTCGCCCTGCATCATCTTCACGCGCCCCGCATGCGACGCGCGATAATGCGCAAAGCCGCCGGCGAGGTTGCCCGGCTTGAAGAAATTGTCGGCGAAATCCTCGATCACGTCGTCGAACGCCGCCTTGCGGTGCGACCAGTTGCGCAGGAAATGGCCGATGTAGGTGCGGCAGCTCTCCCTGGTGGCGCCGACCAGCGCGGGCGCCATCTCCATCTGATGGAACGACTGGTACCAGATGTGGTTCAGCCGGTCGGGCGCGGCCATCCGCGCCCCGATGCCGGGATAGACGAAATCGAACAACATCAGCCCAGCGATCCGCTCCGGCGCCTTGCGCGCCAACGGCTGCATCACGGCGCCGCCGACGTCGTGGCCGACCACGCCGGCCTGGTCGATGCCGAGGGCGTCGAGCAGCGCCAGTATGTCGTCGGTATGCTGATCGGGGCCGTAAGGGCCGTGCGGCTTGTCGCTGTCGCCGAAGCCGCGCAGGTCGGGCGCGATCAGGCTGTAGCGGTCGGCGAGCCGCGCCATGACCGGCTTCCAGGTCAGCCAGAACTCCGGCCAGCCGTGCAACAGCAAAAGCGGCCTGCCGCTGCCGGTCCGCGCGACGTGGAACGCCGCGCCGTTGGCTCGAATCGTCACATGATCCATGGTCCGCTCCTGCTGCCTTTGGCTCGCTTGCGCGCCGAGAAAGCCAGAGGTGTCCAGCTAGTGCTTTGTTTCCGCGCGCTTTCTTGCGCCGCCCCGGTGCTTTGACGGAGCGAGGCGGCAGTGACGGAAATATTATTGCAGCGCCTTGTCTGTCCCGCCATCCTCGCCTAGAACACGCCCCGACCGCGGGTGGCGCAAATCACCCGGGCCACTGGAGAGGTGGCAGAGTGGTTGAATGCACCGCACTCGAAATGCGGCATAGGTGCAAGCCTATCGGGGGTTCGAATCCCTCCCTCTCCGCCACCCTTCGCCTGTCCGGCCCAGACAGATGGGTAACAGATCGTACCTAAGACATGGGTGACAAACCTCGTGCCGAACGGGTTGTCGAGTGGTTGCAGGGTTTTCTGCTCCAGGTCAAAGTATCCCAAATCATAGTGCATGAAGCTGGCGAGCCAAATGC
>NZ_DDOP01000004.1:0-36739 GCF_002341725.1 Bradyrhizobium sp. UBA2491 | reverse complement strand
GTCGTCGACCTCCTTGATGCCGAGTTTCTGGCCGGCCGGGACGGTGGAGATGTTGATGCGCTTCCGGCGCAAGCAAAGACGCCCTTAAGGGGGCACAAGAACTCGCGATCATGGAACGGATAGGCCAGTTCCGGTAGGCCGGCGGAAGTGGTGCGAAGTCCACATGGATCTGCTTGCCAGTGAATTCTTCCTTCTCCGCCCGGTCGCTGAAGAGATCCAGGTCGACGACGGAGTGACTGCTTCGGATATCCAGCGCGACGCGAATCTGTTGCGCATCGAAGCCGAGGTTGGTGGAGGGAGCAAATACCGAATGGATCGAGAAGTTGACTCCCGGCCGTCTATCGCCAGCCCAGTAGACACTGCTGACTCCATTTGCGCGCTTCGAAGAACGATGAACGAGGAGATCGTTGGATCCGAAGCCTTCCGTACCGAGACCAACGATAAGTCGTCGAAGCATCGCCCCGAGTAACATAGGCCTCAGCCCTCTCGTCAGTCGATCAGCCGAGCCGGTTCTGATGTTTGTCTCATCACGAGGACATATAGAAACATTCAGAAAACAAGTTCGACGTCTGTCGGGGAAAAGAGCTGTGTTCGATTGCAAACAGACAGTTTCCCGCTTTAGGTTATGAGTATTTTCAACCCAAAGTAGCGGGTAAATTTTCCATGCGGCGTGTTCGGTTTTCAAATCCTGTGAGCGTTGCCTTTGTTGTCGTACTGCTGTCGAGTTGCACAATCGTTCCTTCCATTGAAGAGACGACCGGCGCTCGAGACAGCAAGCTATTCATCAATGACGTCGTGACGCGGGTCAAATGCGAATTGGCGTCGGCCTACGGCGACAAGAGCATCCAAGACAAATACCTTTGGCTCAAGGATTGGACGGTCAAAACCGACCTTAGTCTTCAAATCAACGAGCAGGGCGGAATAACGCCGACTCTGTCCTACACCCAATTTCAAAGAAGTGCGGTCAATGTCGGCGCTGGGCCAGCTACGACGACAAGCTCGGCGCTTGGCCTCGTGCAGCAGTCCTTTACAACGGCGGTCAATGCGAACGTTGGAGCGCAGATGACGGCAATCCAGGCAGAAAGCTTCACGATATCTGTTGCTGAACTTGCGGCATTTCGCAAAAGCGCAGAGTACTTCAAGATGTGCAAGCCGGCAGAGGACATAGGCCTTCTCGGCAATCTGCGTCTAAAGGAATGGGCTGACGCTTCGCTTTCTCCCGTTGGTAGTGTTCTTTTCGCCGGAAAACACAAGGCGCCGGGGACAGCGAGCGCGACGAAACCGCAAGTGACTCCTAAACCAACTGCGATAACCGGTAACCCTGCTTTAACCGCAGAGAAGATCCTGGAATTCAAGAATTCGGCGCAGCCTAAGTCATTGGATTCGGAGCAAAACAAGAAACTTGACGATCTAGTGGCGCTTGCAACCGAGGCAAATCAAGAGACCATCGCGAATCATGATGCGGTCAACAAAGCCTATAATCAGATTAAAGGAAATCTGGAGAAAGCGAACGACGAGCTGACAAACTATACACCCATTGCGACGGGACCAGCCCTCAAGACTCTCCGCGACCAAGTAGCGACGTTCCGCAAACTTTTGAAGAACGCTCAGAGCGCCAAAGATTGCGTACTTCAACAAGCGTGTGGAAATGCCTACGGAGATTGTAGCAAATTCCTGGGTGCACCCGTCGAGCGGTGGAGGCAGCGTTGGGAGATAGATGACCAGTGCAGAGCATTGACTTGCGCGTCGTCGCCCGGCGATCCACAAAATGGCGGGAAGGCGTATGACGAGTCTAAAAACTATGGCTCGATGCAGGAGAAGGCATGCGCCCTGACCGGGCGCGATGAAGCGCGTCGCTTTCCCATACTTTACAGCGAGGAGCTGGGCTTCGTGAGGGATTCTGCCGACTCTGCAAAAACAAATCAGGCAAATTCGAAGACCCTTGCCGATTATACGCAAGGTCTTGCCCAGCAAGCTCCAACACAGCCAGATGCTCCGGTGGATTCGATTAGCACGACAATCCAGTTCGAGGTCGCGATGGGGGCTGGCGTAACTCCGAGCTGGTCTCTCATCTATTTTAAGGGCCCAGGTATCAATTCGCCATTTGTTGCGGCTACTCTAAACCGTACGCACATCCTGCAAGTCGCGCTGGGCGCTCCCTCAGCGTCGACCAACTCTGGTTTGGAGCAAAGCCGGGTTCTTCAGAACGGAGTATTTCTCCTGCTTCCCCACTAAGGAACTGCAAGCCGGTAATCGCCGTCCGGCAATCGGACGCTGTGCCTTAGTCCACACAAGCCGTACTTGATGTCCTGGGGCAAAGTTGGAGCGCGAGGAGTTGAGACTGAATCAGCAGGTTTCAACCAGTACGAGTCAGTCGTCCTGAACCAGTGTATAGGTTCGAACGTTTCGCTCGAAGATGACTTTGAAGCCGAGATCGCGCAGCCGCGATCTCGGCCGCACCTGAAGGTTGGTCAATGCTCCATGAAGTTCCGATGCTTAGCACCGCTAGGTTGACACTGCGTCCGCAGGTGATCGATGACTTCCCCGCCTACCTCGCCTTCCTGGCTTCGTCCCGATCGGGCGGCATGGGCGGCCCGTTCGACGTGCGCGCGGCGTGGGGAATGTTTTGTCATGATCTGGCGTGCTGGCGTCTGTTCGGGCATGGCGCGCTGATGATCGAGCTCAATGCGTCGAAGCAGTGCATCGGCCAGGTCGGCATCAACCACGGGCCGCTGTTTCCGGAGAAGGAACTCGGCTGGCTGCTCTATGACGGGCACGAGGGGCATGGCTATGCCACGGAGGCCGCGGTCGCGCTGCGCGACTGGGCGTTCGCGACATTGAAGCTTTCGACGCTGGTCAGCTATATGGCGCCGGACAATGCGATGTCGGCTGCGGTGGCGAAGCGGTTGGGCGGTGTGCTCGATCCGTCGGCGCCGCGCGAGGACCCCGACGATCTCGTCTATCGCTATCGGGCGGGCTGAGCGATCAGTTCGGCCATCCCGGCACGTTGTGCAGCTCGTCGGGATTGCGCGTCAGGTAAGCCGCGACGATGCGCATCAATAGTGACCCGCTAGCTTCTCGTGCGCGACCCGATATCCTAAGCGATATGGAAATCATTCGCGCGGACGCGCTCCCGGGATCGGCTGAGGAAGTCGATTTTTCCTTCGAGATTGATAGCATCATCGTAGAGCCGTTCGATGCGGTGCCGTTGCGTGTCGAACCACTCTCGCAAAGGCGCAAAGCCTATGGGCTGGACGAGGCGCTGTTTGAACGATGCGACGGTACCGACAAGGTGCTGTTCCTGGCAAACGAGGCGGGAAATCTCGCTGGATACATTACCGCGAGCCGAGGATGGAACGGCTGCGCCGTGGTCGATGATTTTGCAGTGGCCCGATCATTTCGCCGACGAGGATTGGCGACCGCGTTGATGGATCGGCTTGCCGATTGGGCGCGTGACAAAGGGCTGGGAGCGATCCGGTTGGAGACCCAATCCAACAATGTCGCAGCTTGCAGCTTCTATCAGCGCTATGGCTTTGTCCTCGGCGGCTACGATCGATTTCTCTATCGCGAGCTGGGCTCGGACACGGCCGAGGAGGTGGCACTCTTCTGGTATCTTGATACTCGCCCCCGCTAGCTGGGTGACAACCTCCCTGCTGAATGGGTTATCGAGGGAGTGAAGGGCGTTCCGCTCCAGGTCGAAGGCCATTCGGCTTACGCCGGATCGGCAAACGTGGCGGATCGTGCGCTGATCGGCGCCAAGGGAAAACCCCGACGATCTCGTCTATCGCTATCGGGTGAGCTGAGCGATCAGTTCGGCCATCCCGGCACGTTGTGCAGCTTGTCGGGATTGCGCGTCACATAGACCGCGACGATCCGTTCGTTCTCGAACTGCAATGCTGTGGTTTGAACGAGGTCGCCCTCCATCGTGACGAAGCCGGGCAATCCGTTGATCGTTGCGTAGCGGATCAAGCGTGAGGGATGCACGGCGAACAGGCGGGCGAGCCCCGCGAAACGCTCCATCGCTGCATCACACCCGACCAGCGGGCGAACCGGCGCCGGCACCCGGCCGCCGCCATCGGCGTAGACCACGACATCCTCGGCGAGCATCGCGCGCAACGCGGCGAGGTCGCCGGTCCGCGTCGCCGTGAAGAAGACATTGGCGAGCCGCAGGCCGTCTTCATTGCCGACCACGAACCGCGGCCTGGCATCGTGGATATGCGCGCGTGCGCGGCTGGCGAGCTTGCGGCAGGTCGCGGCCTCGCGGCCGATCGTCTCGGAGACCGCATCGAACTCCATCCCGAACACATCATGCAGCAGGAAGGCCGCCCGTTCCAACGGCGACAGCCGCTCCAGCGCGATCATCAACGGCAGGATCAGGTCGTCGGCGGTCTCTTCCTGCTCGGGATCGAAGAACGGCTCGGGCAGCCATGGTCCGATATAGGCGGCGCGCCGGCGCCGCGCGGATTTCAGCTCGTTCAGGGACAGGCGGGTGACGATGGTGTAGAGCAGCGCCCTGGGATCGCGCATCCGCTCGCGATCGGCGGCGAGCCAGCGCAGCCAGGCATCGTGCACGACATCCTCCGCGTCGGCCACCGAGCCCAGCATCCGGTAGGCCAGCCGGATCAGGCGCGGCCGCAGGTCGGCGAAGATCTCAGCCGCTGCGGTTTCAGCCGCATCCTTCATGACGCCGCCCGAATGGCCGCGGCCGCCTCACGGCCACGTGCGAATTGAATCGCCGTCATCGCCACGCGCCGCCCGAGGTGGCGGGCGGTCGCGAGGTCCGATTCAGGCGGCGCGGTGTCGGCACCTTCGTCGGTGTTCGACTGCGCCCCGGCACCTAGCCAAAATCCCAGCCGGTTCGGATCGGCGTCCGATCCCGCTGCGGAGTTGTTGCCTGGCGGTAGATCGAGATTGACCCAATGCATGCCGTGCTGCGCGGCGAACAGGGCAAGCTGGATCAATGTCGACAGCTTGTCGCCGGCGTGGGCGCCCGAATTGGTGAAGCCGGCCGCGAGCTTGTCCTTCCATCGGTAGCCTTTCGACATCACCGCGGTCGAGGTTGCTTCCTGAAACGCTTTGAACGCCGCGGAGGCGGCGCCCATGT
Organism: Bradyrhizobium sp. UBA2491; assembly: GCF_002341725.1. Classification (NCBI taxonomy): domain Bacteria; kingdom Pseudomonadati; phylum Pseudomonadota; class Alphaproteobacteria; order Hyphomicrobiales; family Nitrobacteraceae; genus Bradyrhizobium; species Bradyrhizobium sp. UBA2491. The sequence continues at coordinate 31,635 of NZ_DDOP01000004.1, read as the reverse complement.
AGGTGGGCGTGCCGAAGATCAATGCGTCCGCATCCAGCAGGTGATCCCAACTCTGTTCCGCGTCCTCGACAGGCACCAGCAGCGCCTCCGCGCCATCGATATCTTGAATGCCAGACCTGACGGCCTCCGCCTGGCGCCGGGTGTGGCCGTAAGCGCTATGATAGACGATCGCGACAAGGGTGCGACCGCCACCGGTTCCGATAGTGTGCATGCTGTCCTCTGCTGCTGCCATTACAGAAGCTAGGACAAGGCAGGGCGTCGAAACGTGACATGACGTCCGAATTTTTGTCCGGAGGGGCTCCATTTGACGGTCACTCGGGCCGGAGTGGTGGCCGCTGGCTGCTTTGCATGGGGTTGTTTTGGCTATTTCGGTGGGAGCCGGCCATCGAGCTCGAACCTGCGGGTGACCCCGATCGCCTCCAGGAAGGCCTCGTCGTGGCTCACGACCAGCAGGGCGCCGTCATAGGCGCGCAGCCCGGCCTCGACCGCTTCCATGGAATCAATGTCGAGATGGTTGGTCGGCTCGTCGAGGATCAGCAGCGGCGGCGGCGTTGGCCCGCCGAGGACGCAGGCGAGGCCGGCGCGGAGCAACTGGCCGCCGCTCAGGCTCGCGACGGTCTGCAAGGCCGCATCGGCGCGAAACATAAAGCGCGCCAGCGCGGCGCGACAGGCGTTCTCGTCGGCATCCGGATTGATGCGCCGGAAGTTGGCGAGGATCGATGCTTGCGCATCGAGCAGGCTGACCGCCTGATCGAACATCGCAAAGCGGGTCATCACCTCGACGGTGCCGCGCGTCGCGGTGAGGGCGCCGCTGACGAGCTTGAGCAACGTCGTCTTGCCGGCGCCGTTGGGGCCTGTGATGGCGACGCGCTCCGGGCCTGCCATGGAGAAGGTGAGGCCGCGCAGGATCGGTGCCTCCGCGCTGTAACCCGCATCGGCGGCCTCGATGCGCAGCACCACCTTGCCCGCAGGCAGACGCGTCGACGGCAGTTGCACCGTGAACGGTTGCAGCACCTCGATGCGCTGGCGCGTATTGGCGGCAAGTTCTGTTGCTTGCGTTCGCCTGCGCTCGGCGAGCCGGGCGGTCTCGCCGCCGCTGTCCTCGCTGCGGTCCTTGCGCAGCCCGGCGGCAATGCGTGGCATGTCGCCCTTGGCGCGCTTCCTCGCGCCGGCGCCGTCCTTGCGCGCCTTCTTCTCGGTCGCTTCCCGCGTCTTGCGGTCGATCTCGGCGACACGCTTCTCGGCATCGTCAAGATCGTGTCGCGCCGCCGAGAGCTCGATCGCCTTGCGCGCGCGGTATTGGCTCCAATTGCCGCCATAGCGCCGTGCCTCCAGCGAGGTCAGTTCGACGATCGCATCCATGGTCTCGAGCAGCTCGCGATCGTGGCTGACGACGATGGCGCCATGCCGCCAACCGGCGAGCAGATCGATCACGGCCTGGCGTCCGGCACGGTCGAGATTGTTGGTGGGCTCGTCGAGTAGCAGGAAGTCAGGCCGTGCGAAGGTGAGCGCCGCGAGGCGCGCCCGGGTCGCCTGTCCGCCTGATAGCATCGCCAGCGGGGTGTCGAGAACATCGTCCAATCCGACACGCGCGAGCGCGGCCGCGATGCGACTGTCGAGCGTCCAGTCGATATCCGCAAGCTCCTCGGCCGTCGCCAGGCCCTGCTCGGCACGGCGCAACGCGGCCAATGCGCGGCGTGCGCCGAACAGGTCGATGACGGATTGGTCCGGCTTCACCTGCACCGTCTGATGCAGCATCCCGACGCGTCCCTGCACCGAGACCGTGCCGGATTGCGGCGCCTGCCGGCCTGCGATCAGGCCGAGCAGCGTCGTCTTGCCGATGCCGTTACGGCCGACAAGGCCGGTGCGTTCGGGGCCGAAACTGAGATCGATGTTGGAAAGGAGAACCCGGCCGTCAGGCGCGGACAGGGTCAGATGGGAGAGCGTGATCGATGCTGGCATGGATATCCCCGTGGGCAAGGCTGATGGGCATTGCGGTCAGGGTGAAATCCATGGTCGTCGGCATCCTCTCGGATTGATGATTGACGAGATGTAGTCGCGTATTGCGCCGACATCAAGACGCAGAGCGAAACGTCACGCCGCTTCGGCGAAGGTCCAGCGGTCGGGATCGGGGGTGTGGCCGATCAGGGCGAGACCATAGGCGATCGATTCGAACTGGTCCGCCGAGGTCAATCGCGCCTCGCCGAAGCGTTCCGCGAACAGGCGCTGCACCGCCGGCACGAACGAGGTGCCGCCGGTCAAGAACACCTTCTCGACGTCGCGCGCGGTGATGCCGGATTTCGCCAGCGCCTCGTCCACCGTCGCGCCCAGCCGCTCGATGTCGTCGGCGATCCAGGATTCGAAATCGTCGCGCGTCACGGTGGCGCCGATATCGATGCCTTGGCGGGCAAAGCGGAACTCGACGCGGTCGCGGCTCGACAGCGCGACCTTGGTATCGGACACGGCACGGTAGAGTGCGAAGCCGAGATCGTAGTCGACGATGGTGATGAAATCGTTGAGCGGCGCCGGATCGAGCGCGGTGCGCGCCAGCTGCTGCAATTCGCGCAGATCGCCATTGCCCCGCATCATCGCGAGCTGGTGCCAGCGCGCGAGGCTCGAATAGTAGTGGTTGGGGATCGGCAGCACCTTGTCGAACGAGCGGTAGTTGGTGCCCTTGCCGAGCCGCGGCGAGACGATGTGGTCGACGATGCGATAGTCGAAGGTGTCGCCGGCGATGCCGATGCCGGCATGTCCCAGCGGCTCGGCGCGCAGCACGCCGCCCTGGCGCGAGAATCGCATCACCGAGAAGTCGCTGGTGCCGCCACCGAAATCGGCCACCAGCACCGTGGCGTCATGGTCGAGGCTGCGCGCAAAGGAGAACGCCGCGCCGACCGGCTCGTAGACGTAGCGCGCGTGTCCGGCGCCGAGCCGCTCGAATGCGGCGCGGTAGCGCTGCATCGCGAGCTCGTCATTGGGATTGCCGCCAGCAAACTTCACCGGACGGCCGACCATGATGGTCGGTGCGCCGAGATCGAAGCCCTCGCCGGCATGGCGCGTCAGCGTGCGCAGGAACGCGGCGAGCAGATCCTCGAACTTGTAGCGCTGCCGGAAGATCTGCGTGGTGTTGAAGGCTGAGCTTGCCGCGAACGTCTTGAACGACTGGATGAAGCGATGGATCGTGCGTCCCTCCAGGAACTGCTCGATCGCCCACGGCCCGCCCTCGGCGCGCGGATGCAGGCCGGCGCCGGGCCGGTCCTCCCAGAAGCACAGCGCGGAGACATAGACGCTATGCGTGCGTCCGCCATGATCGAAGCGGATGGCCTCGACACGGCCATCGGCATCGGACAGTGCGACCACGGTGTTGCTGGTGCCAAAATCGACGCCAATCGAGACGGCGGGCGGGGCGCTCGACATGTCATGCTCGGGATTGTCTGTGAAAGGGGGCGGACCTTTAGCGGCTTTGGCCGCGTTTGCCAACCCGCCCCGAGGCCGCAAAATTCACGATCGCGGGACGGGCGGCAACAGCGCGGTGGTCCGCAGCGGAACCGCCGCATGACGCGACGATGACGCCGTGTTGCGGCCTAATCCTGCAATGCGTAGGCGATGACGTAGTCGCCGCGCTTGGTGCCGAACGAACCGTGGCCGCCGGCCGCGGTGACGACATATTGCTTGCCGCCGGCCTCGTAGCTCATCGGTGTCGATTGCGCGCCGGCCGGCAGTCGATCTTCCCACAGCACCTTGCCGTCGCGCACGTCGTAGGCCCGGATCGTGTATTCATAGGTCCCGGTGTAGAACGCGACGCCGCCGGCGGTGGTGATCGGGCCGCCCAGCATCGGCACGCCCATCTTGAAGGGAAGCGGCAACGGCGTGGTGTCCCGGATCGTGCCGTTCGGATGCTGCCAGACGACCTTCATCGTCCGGAGGTCGATCGCCGCCATCGAGCCCCATGGCGGCCGGTAGCACGGCACGGACAGCGGCGACAGGAAGCTCCAGATGTCCACCCCGAACGGCGTGCCGTACATCGGCTGCACGCCGACCTCGCTGCCGACCGGCTTGTCCGCCGTCGGTGCCGGCGGATTGTTTGGCCCGCGCGGAATCAGCCGCGACGCAAACGGCAGCGACATCGGATTGGCGATCGCGATCTGCCTGACAGGATCGATCGCAATGCCGCCCCATTCGAACATGCCGAGATTGCCGGGGAAGACCAGCGTGCCCTGCAACGAGGGCGGCGTGAACGTGCCCTCGTAGCGCAGGCGATGGAACATGATCCGGCACAGCAACTGGTCGAAGATCGTACCGCCCCACATGTCGGCGCCGGTCAGCTTCGCCTCCGGGCGGAAGGTCAGTTCGGAGAACGGTTGCGTCGGTGCGCTGCGGTCGCCGGGCGCTGCTCCCTGAGGCACCGGACGTTCAGGCGCCGGCACGATCAACTCGCCGGTCCTGCGGTCGAGCACGAAGATGTTGCCGACCTTGGTCGGCTGGATGATCGCAGGGATGACGCCCTTCGCCGTGGTGACGTCGACCAGGCTCGGCTGCGAGGGAACATCCATGTCCCAGAGATCGTGATGCACGGTCTGGTACGACCAGGCGCGCTTGCCGGTGTTGACGTCGAGCGCAACGATCGAGCTGGAATAACGTTCGACCAGCGCATCGCGATTGCCGCCCCAGATGTCGGGTCCGTTGTTGCCGGTCGGGATGTAGACCAGATTCAATTTCGGATCGAACGAGGCCGTGATCCAGGAATTCGGCGAGCCGGTGATGTAATGCCGGTCCGGGGATGGCAGCGCGTTCTCGTCCACCGCGCCGGAATCCCAGGCCCAGACCAGCTTGCCGGTGTAGACATCGAAGCCGCGGATCACGCCCGACGGCACCTCGACCGCGTAATTGTCGATGACGGCGGCGGCAACCACCAAAATCTTGTCGCTGACCACTGGCGGCGACGTCGGCTCGAAGAAGCCCGCCGTCTTGATCGCCATTCCCTGTTGCAGGTCGAGGACGCCGTGATCGGCAAAGCCATCGCACAGCTTGCCGCTGTCGGCATCGAGCGCGATCATGCGGCCGTCATTGACCGGCAGGAAGATCCGCCGCGGGCATTCGGCCGGTGCCGGATTGCCGCTGGCGTCGACGGCGCCCTGTGCGGTCTCGTGATAGGAGACCCCGCGGCAGGTCATGTGCTGGAACGTCTTGTTGAACACAAGCTTGGGGTCGTAGCGCCAGCGTTCCGTGCCGGTCCTGGCGTCGAGCGCGAACAGCACCTGGTGCTGCGAGCACAGATAGAGCGTGTCGCGTACCTTGATCGGAGTGACCTCGAAGGTCGTCTCGCCGGAATCGTTAGGTGTTTCCACGTCGCCGGTGCGGAAGGTCCAGGCGACCTTGAGCTTGCTGACATTGTCGGGTGTGATCTGCTTCAGCGGCGAATAGCGCTGTCCGAACTGCGTGCGGCCATAGGCGCGCCAGTCGCCGTCCGGCTGCGGATCGGTTTCGCTTTGCGGCACCGGGGCGCCGGCTTCCGCGATGGTGCCGTCGATGTCGTGATAGCTCGACAGCAGCCCGACGACGAGGACGGCAGAAGCTGCCAACACGCCGGCCCAGAGCGGCGCGGTCGCGCTGGCGTAGGATACGGATTGGTTTCGCGAAAGGCCGCGGACGATCATCGGCGTCAGCAGCCAGAGTGCCATCGGAAAGACGATGTCGCCGCGCGCAGCGAGCGGCCACCAGTCGAATTTCACCTCGTGGACCGCCCATGCCAACGTACCGACCAGCACGATCGCGAACAGCCACAGCGCCTGACGGCGCTGCGCCAGCAACAGCGCCGCGGTAGCGAGAATGCCGATGCCGAGGACGAGATAGAAGATCGATCCGCCCAGCGCGGCAAGCCAGATCCCGCCGGCCGCGAGCACCAGGCCGATCAAGCCGTAGACGATCGCTGTGATGAAAACGGCCCTGGATCGTTGCATGGCTGCTCCGGTGGGAAGAGGCACTGGGCTTGTCTCGCGCAAGCGCCACAGACCGCGTCCGCTTTCGGCAAGCTTGGTCCAATCACCGGCAACTCGCAACCCGGAACCTGCGATGCAGATGCAACATCTGCGTGTACGGCTGCCATGCCGGAACATGCCGGAACAAAATGCCCGCAAAATGCGCGTGCTCAGCGAATTTTGAATCGGCGTGCCCTTCCCGTGTTCGCGGGTGCTGCTCTATAGCTTCGTGCGAACAGCAGGGTGTGCAGGAGAAGCCAATGACACTGAATCCCACGGCGCTGAACTATCGCGGCGCGGTCGGCGCCTATGAGGCGGGACGGCCGAGCTATCCGGCGGAGATCGTCGCCGCGCTGCCGCTCGCGACGGCGCATTGCATCGTCGATCTCGGTGCCGGAACCGGCAAGTTCACCCGCCTGTTGCTACGGCATCTGTCCGAGACGGCCCGCCTGATCGCCGTCGAGCCCGTCGCCGAGATGTCGGCGAAGCTCGCGACCGAGGCCGGAATCGAGGTCATCAACAGCCGCGCCGATGCGATCGCGCTCGAGACCGGCAGCGTCGATCTCGTCACCTGTGCCCAGGCATTCCACTGGTTCGACAACGAGGCCTCGGTCGCCGAGATCGCGCGGCTGCTGCATCCCGGCGGCACGCTGGCGCTGGTCTGGAACAACCGGGATGATCGTACACCATGGGTTGACGCGTTGTCGGTCATGATCGAAGGCTATGCGGGAGACACGCCGCGGCAACGGACGGGACGCTGGCGCTGGGTCCTGAGCGATCCGCGCTTCGTGCTCGAGAAGGAGATCGTGCAGGACCATCCGCACCGGATGGCGCGCCGGGATGTCTTCGAGCGGGTCGCCTCGACGAGCTATGTCGCCAATCTTCCCGACAGCGAGAAGGCGGTGCTTCGCCAGAAGACCGACGACATCCTGCGTCAGGCCGGTCTCGGTGACGCGGACGAGGTGGTGTTTCCCTACATCACGAACCTCTATCTGCTGAAGAGGACGTAACGTTCTCAAGGCAGGTCATCGCGCGCAGTGCCTTTGCTCGACGGCCTGCTTCAGGCGCGGCAGCGCCATGCGCCAGTAGAACGCGACATGCCTGGCGCCGGAGTCGGCGCCGATTTCCCATCCGTTCCCGCGGCGGATCGGGGACGGCGGCACCTGCTGGGCGACTGTCAGCACCGTCTCGCCACCGTCAGCCGCGAGCGTCATCGTGACCGTCGCATAGCATTGCGGAACGTCCGGCAGGCCGGAGACCTGCGACCAATAGGAGAATTCGAGCAGCATTGGCGGTTGGACGCGGAGAACGTGGCCCTTGTCGTGATAACGCTTGGCGCCGATCTCCGCCTCGATCTCGATCGGCGCGCCGATCTGCCAATCCGTTCTGAAGTGAGCGTTGCGCCATGTCTCGTCCGCATCGGGAGCCATGATCGCATCCCACACCTGCTTTGGTTCCGCGGCGATGCGGATCGACTCGGTCACGGGCTGCAAGGGCATGGGATCGTTCGTCATCGCACGCTCACTTGTCGTCCACGATCTTCCATTTTCCATCGGCGCCACGCCGCAGCGCCGGGTCGCCGATGCGGATGTGCTGTGCGAGGAAATCGATGAAGGCGCGCACCCGCGCCGGCAGCGGGCCGGCGTGGCCGACATAGACAGCGTGGATGTCCTCGCGGTCGCCCGGATTCAGGTTCTGCAACACCGGCACCAGACGGCCGGCCTCGATGTCGGGACCGATATGAAACAATGCCAGCCGCGCCACGCCGATGCCGCCAAGCGTGAGTTGGCGCGCGGTCTCGCCGTCGCTGGCGCGGGCGACCGGCGGCGGCAACGTCTCCTCGATCTTTTCGGCGCGGCGGAACGGCCAGCCGCGGATGCTGCGCGGAAAGGTCCAGCCGATGCCGCGATGCGCGGCGAGGTCGGCCGGCGTCTTCGGAATGCCGTGGCGGGCGAGATAGGATGGTGCAGCGACCACCGCCATCCGGCTGGTGCCGAGCTTACGCGCGATCAGCCGTGAGGCGCCGAGCGGCCCGGCGCGGATCGCGACATCGGCGCGCGCCTGCATCAGGTCGACCAGCGTGTCGGTCAGCACGATGTCGACCGTGATGTCGGGGTGCTCGCGCATGAAGCGCGGCAAGAGCGGCATCACATGCAGCATGCCGAACGGGATGTTGCTGTTCACGGTGAGATGGCCGCGCGGCACGCAGGAGGCGGCCTCGCGCTCGGCCTCGTCGATGTCGGCGAGGATGCGTTGCGCACGCTGGTAGAACGCCTGGCCCTCCTCGGTGAGCTGCAGCTTGCGCGTGGTGCGGTTGACCAGCCTTGTGCCGAGCCGCGTTTCCAGACGGGACACCAGCTTGCTGACGCCGGATGGCGTCTGCCGCAGGCTGTTCGCGGCGGCCGTGAAGCCGCCGAGATCGACGACGCGGACGAAGACGTCCATTTCGCCGGAGCGGTTGGTGTCTGTGCGAGCCATGTTGATTTCAAGTCACAAATGATTGGCTTGCGGCCATTCTAATCCTTCCTCGCCCGGACCGCTATCTCGCATTGCGGAATCCTCACCCTCCGGAGCGACAGATGCCTCTCGCAGTTCTTGCCCTGACCGCCGGTGCCTTTGGCATCGGCACCACCGAATTCCTCATCATGGGGCTGTTGCTGCAGGTCGCCGCCGACATGCATGTGTCGGTCTCCGCGGCGGGCCTGTTGATCTCCGGCTATGCGCTCGGCGTGTTCGTCGGCGCGCCGATCCTCACCCTCGGGACGCGCAAAATGCCGCGCAAGGCGGTGCTGCTGGCGCTGATGGCGATCTTCACGCTCGGCAACGCGGCCTGCGCGCTGGCGCCAAACTACGAGCTCCTGATGGCGGCGCGCATCCTGACCTCGCTGGCGCACGGCACCTTCTTCGGCGTCGGTTCGGTGGTCGCGACGAGCCTCGTCCCGGAGGACAAGAAGGCGTCGGCGATCGCCACGATGTTCATCGGCCTCACGGTCGCGACCCTGCTCGGCGTTCCGTTCGGCGCCTGGTTCGGCCTGATGCTGGGTTGGCGCGCGGCGTTCTGGGCGGTGGCGGCGATCGGCGTGATCGCGTTCATCGTGCTGGCGGCGCTGGTCCCCGGCCATGTCGGCGCCAACGACAAGCCGGCGCAGTTGCGTGAAGAGCTTGCCGTGCTCGGCCGCCCGCAGGTCCTGCTCGGGCTCGCCATGACGGTGTTCGGCTTCGGCGGCCTGTTCGCGGTCTTCACCTATGTGCAGCCGATCCTGACCCGGCTCACCGGATTCTCCGATGCGGCGGTGTCTCCGATCCTGCTGGTGTTCGGGGCCGGCCTTGCGATCGGCAATGTCGCCGGCGGCCGGCTCGCCGACAAGGGCGTTGCGCGCGCGTTGCTGGTGTCGCTTGGCGGTCTCGCCGCCGTCCTCGTCGCGCTGGCGGCGGTGATCTCGATCAAGGCATTGGTGGTCGTGCTGCTGTTCGTGCTCGGCATCGCCGCGTTCGCAACCGTCGCGCCGTTGCAGCTTCGCGTGCTCGAAGCCGCCGGCGTGGAAGGCCGGACGCTGGCGTCCAGCCTGAACATCGCAGCCTTCAATCTCGGCAATGCGCTCGGGGCCTGGGCCGGCGGCGTCACCATCGATCGTGGTCTTGGCCTCGGCGTGCTGCCGCTGGTTGCCGCCGTCATCACCGCGATCGGGCTGCTGCTCGCACTGTGGAGCCTGCGGCTTGATCGGCCCGCCGTGCTGGCCACGCAGTGCCCGGCAGAATGATCAGCATCACAAGGAGTACGACCATGGACTATCGCAATCTCGGCTCGTCGGGTTTGAAAGTACCCGTGCTCAGCTTCGGCACCGGCACGTTCGGCGGCCAGGGGCCTTTGTTCTCGGCCTGGGGCCGCAGCGACGCCAGCGAGGCGCGGCGGCTGATCGACATCTGCATGGAGGCCGGCGTCAACCTGTTCGACACTGCCGACGTCTATTCGAACGGCGCCTCGGAGGAGATCCTCGGCGCCGCGATCAAGGGTCGGCGCGACAAGGTCCTGATCTCGACCAAGACCGGGCTGCCGATGGGCGATGGTCCGCTCGATGCCGGCACCTCGCGCCATCGCCTGGTCGCCGCGGTCGACGCTGCGTTGCGTCGGCTCGGCACCGACTACATCGACCTGTTGCAGCTCCATGCCTTCGACGCTTTCACGCCGGTCGACGAGGTGCTGTCGACGCTCGACACGCTGGTGCGCGCCGGCAAGCTGCGCTATGTCGGCGCCTCGAATTTCTCCGGCTGGCATTTGATGAAGTCGCTGGCGACCGCCGAACGGCACGGCTGGCCGCGCCATGTGGCGCATCAGGTGTATTATTCGCTGGTCGGCCGCGACTATGAATCCGAACTGATGCCACTCGCGCTCGACCAAGGCGTCGGCGCGCTGGTCTGGAGTCCGCTCGGCTGGGGACGCCTCACCGGCAAGGTCAGGCGCGGCCAGCCGCTGCCGGAGAACAGCCGCCTGCACGAGACCGCGCAGTTCGGGCCGGCGGTCGACGACGAGAGACTCTATGCGATCGTCGACGCGCTGGACGTTGTGGCCGCGGAGACCGGCCGCACCGTGCCGCAGATTGCCATTGCCTGGCTGCTCACGCGGCCGAGCGTGTCGTCCGTCATCATCGGTGCGCGCGACGAAGCGCAGCTGCGCGACAATCTCGGCGCAGTCGGATGGTCGCTGACGCCGGAGCAGATCGCGCGTCTCGACAAGGCAAGCGCGGTGATGCCGGCCTATCCTTACTATCCTTACCGGATCCAGGAGGGTTTTGCGCGGATCAATCCGCCGCCCGTGTAGCGCGCGGTTTGCTCTCACGCCTCGTGCTTGGTCTCGCAGACCTGCCGGCGGTACTCCGCCGGCGTCACGTTCATGTGCTGCCGGAATACGCGATTGAGGTGGCTCTGGTCGGCGAAGCCGGCGAGCAACGCGATCTCCTTCAGCGCCACGCGATCTTTGCGCAGATGCTGGCAGGCATGCTCGACCTTGCGCCGCAGCACATAAGCGTGCGGCCGCATGCCGTAATGCACGCGGAATTTCCGCGCGAACTGCACCGGCGTGCAGTTGCAGATGTTGGCGAGCTCCTCCAGCGTGATGTTCCGGAAGATGTTCTGCTCGACATAGTCCTCGATCAGTCGCGCATGGGCCGGCCTGAAGCGCCCCTGCGCACAGGGCATCTTGAATTCGATTGCGGCGTATTTGCGCAGGATGTGCACGCTGGCTTGCAGCGCCAGTGCATCGTAGCAGAGGCGGCCACCGGGACCGCCCGCGGCGACCTCCTGAACCATCTGATCGTTGATCCAGCTCAGCATCGGATCCTCGACCTTGAGCAGGTCGTGAAGTTCGACCGTTTCGGCGTCACGGTCGAAGGCTTCGCTCGCGGTCTTCGTCATCAGCGTCGGCGAAATGTAGAAATGGCTGACTTCGATATCGTGCTGCCAGCGCCAGTTCGAGGGCTCAGCGCGCGTCAAGAGCGTCGTGACCCCGCGGCCGACATGATCCTGCTTCCACGCACCGGTGACGCGGCGGTTCATCGACGTGGTGCCGTCGCGATAGATCACGATGAGATAGTTCTCCGACGGCGGGACCCAGATGTCGGATGGCCCATAGCGGAATATCCGTAGCCGGAAATCGTTGCGGCCAACCGGCGTGCTATCCAGCTTCAACTCGCCGGGAGCGTAGCGCGGCAGTTCCTCGACCGTGATCAACTGGCCCATCGCGCGAGCCTCCTCCCTGGAATTCGCGGCACGATTGACGGCTTCTTCTTGGCCGGACGGCTGCGCGTAGAATAGGCCGCTTTCGTGGTTTGCCAAGGAGACCAATGGCCGAGCGGCGCTCGCAGCAACGTTCCAGAGATTGTCGGTTTCATCCAAGCCCCGGATGCTGCGGGGGCCATAGCCTCTCCTGCGTCCCGGCGGCCCCGTTCATGCCGCCAACGACGAAATTGGCGCAACGCACCGTCATCCTGCGATGCAGCGGATGGGAAAGGGCGTGCGAGACACCACACAGGAGGAAACCATGACTGCGACCGCTACCATGTCCAATGGAAGCAATGGCGCGCACGCGACATCCAAACTCGACGCCGTGGTGATCGGCGCCGGCGTCGCGGGCCTTTATCAACTGTTCCGCCTGCGCGAGCAGGGCCTGAACGTCAGGGCTATTGACGCAGGATCAAGCGTCGGCGGCACCTGGTACTGGAACCGCTATCCCGGCGCGCGCTTCGATTCCGAAGGCCACACCTATCAGTATCTGTTCTCCGAGGAGCTCTACAAAGGCTGGAGCTGGAGCGAGCGGTTTCCGGGACAGCCGGAAATCGAGCGCTGGCTGAACTATGTGGCTGACCGCCTCGATCTCAAGAAGGACATCCAGCTCGAGACCACGGTCAAGAGCGCGCATTTCGATGAGGCGACGCAACGCTGGCAGGTCACGACGGACAAGGGCGAGGTGATCGACACCCAGTTCCTGGTCACCTGCTGTGGCATGCTTTCGGCCCCGCACGTCTCCTTCCCGGGACAGGAGACGTTCAAGGGCAAGCTGTTCCATACCGCGCGCTGGCCGAAGGGGCCGACCGATCTTGCGGGCAAGTGCGTCGGCGTGGTCGGCAATGGCGCGACCGGGATCCAGGTGATCCAGTCGATCGCCGGCGAGGTCGGCCATCTCAAGGTGTTCATCCGCACCCCGCAATACATCATCCCGATGAAGAACCCGAAATGGGATGTGACGGACGCTGAGGCCTACAAGTCGAAGTTCAAGTTTCTCACCGAACGACTGCCGAAGACGTTTACCGGCTTCGAGTTCGACTTCGAGCACGCCTGGGCCGACCTGACGCCGCAGCAGCGTCGCCAGGTGGTCGAGGATTGCTGGAACGACGGATCTCTCAAACTGTGGGTGTCGTCCTTCGCCGAATTGTTCTTCGACGAATCTGTCAACGCCGAGATCACCGAATTCGTGCGCGCAAAGATGCGCGAGCGGATCAAGGATCCCAAACTGTGCGAGCAGCTGATTCCGGCGGATTACGGCTTCGGTACCCATCGGGTCCCGTTGGAGTCGAATTTCCTGGAAGCCTTCCATCGACCCAATGTCGAGATCGTCAGCGTCAAGGACAATCCGATTGCCCGCATCACTCCCGAAGGCATCCAGACTGCCGATGGCACGGTGCATGAGTTCGACGTCATCATCCTGGCGACCGGCTTCGATGCCGGTACCGGCGCCTTGACGCGGATCGACATTCGCGGCCGCGACGGCCGCTCGCTGAAGGAGGACTGGGGCCGGGATATCCGCACCACCATGGGGCTGCAGGTTCACGGCTACCCGAACCTGTTCACCACGGCGGTACCGCTCGCGCCTTCGGCCGCGCTCTGCAACATGACCACCTGCCTGCAGCAGCAGGTCGAGTGGATCGACGATTGCATCAAGTACATGCGCGGCAACAACCTGAAGGTCATCGAGCCGTCCAGGGAGATCGAGGATCAGTGGGTGGCGCATCATGATGAGACCGCCAACGCGACGCTGATCGCCAAGACCAACTCCTGGTATCTCGGCTCGAACGTCGAGGGCAAGCCGCGCCGGGTGCTGTCCTATTGCGGCGGCGTCGGCACCTATCGGCAGAAATGCGACGAGGTCGCGGCGAGCGGCTATCCGGGGTTCGCGATGCAGTAGGGCTACGCAGGTCAACAACAAAGCACAGGAGGAAGACAATGAGCACGAATTTCAGTGCAGCAGCAGATGCGATTCTCGATGGTGTCGTCACCTCGAATCCGCGTGTCCCCGGCGTCGTTGCGATGGTCACCGACCGGCATCGCAACATCTATGAAGGCGCCGCGGGCAAACGCCGGATCGACCAGCCGGCCGACATGACGGCCGACAGCGTGTTCGCGATCTTCTCGACCACCAAGGCGATCACGGGCACCGCGATCCTGCAACTCGTCGAGGACGGCAAGCTCGATCTCGACGCGCCAGCCAAAGTCTACGCGCCCGACATCGGCAAGCTTCAGGTGATCGAGGGCTTCGACGACAAGGGCGAGCCGGTGTTGCGTGCACCGAAGCGCGACATCACGACCCGCATGCTGATGGTCCATAGCGCAGGCCTGAGCTACGACTTCATCAACCACACCTACAACCGCCTCGCGCAGGAGAAGGGGCAGCCGAGCGTCATCACGGCGTCCAAGGCGGCACTGATGACCCCGCTGCTGTTCGATCCCGGCGAGCGCTGGGAATACGGCACCAACATGGACTGGTGCGGCCAGATCGTCGAGGCCATCACCGGCAGGCGGCTCGGGGAGGTCTTCAAGACGCGCATCTTCGAACCACTTGGGATCACGGACACGACGTTCGAACTCACCGATGCGATGCGCCGCAAGCTCGCCGGCATCCATGCCCGCAACGCCGACGGCTCGCTGACGCCGATGGACTTCGAGCTGCCGGCCAATCCGGAAATCCACATGGGCGGTCACGGGCTCTACGGCACGATCGGCGACTACATGCGCTTCATCCGGATGTGGCTGAATGACGGAGCCGGCGAGCATGGCCGGGTCCTCAAGGCAGAGACCGTGCGGATGGCCGAGAAGAACCATCTCGGCAACAACAAGGTCACCGCGATCACCGGCGTGATCACCTCGCTCGCCAACGATGCCGAGTTCTTCCCCGGTCAGTCGAAGTCCTGGGCGCTGAGTTTCATGATCAACGACGAGCAGGCGCCGACCGGCCGCCCCGCCGGCGCGCTGGGCTGGGCCGGTCTTGCCAATTTGTTCTACTGGATCGATCGGCAGAACGGTTTCGGTGGCTATTGGGCGACGCAGATCCTCCCCTTCGGAGATCCGACGTCGTTCATCGGCTACATCAATTTCGAGACCGCGTTCTACGAATCTCTGAGGCTGCGCAAGGCGGGTTAGGGCGCGATCCGCAGAGCGCGATGACGATCAAGCCGGATCGCATCGCGCTTTGGGGCCGCCGGATCAACAGGACGGCAGAACCTTCGGGAACACCATGCGCATGCAGGCGCCGCCGGACGGCGCCTGCTCGACCTCGATGCGGCCACCATGCAGGCGCATGATGCTTTGCACGAGATCGAGGCCGAGGCCGGCGCCGCGTCCGCCCGGCTGTAGCCTCCGGAACGGCTCGAGGATCTGCTCGCGCTGCTCCGGCGCGATGCCGTCGCCATCGTCGCAGACTTCGATCGAGCCGGCCTTCGTGACCCGAACCAGGATGGTGCCGCGCCGCCGTCCATGGTCGATGGCGTTCTGCACCAGATTGGTCAGGGCGCGCTCGAGCGAGGTCTGGTCGCCGCTCACCACGGTGGCCTCGTGCTCGTGCTCGAACGACATTTCATAGCCGGCGGCGAAGGCGAGCGGCGCGAGATCGAGCACGACCTGCCGCGCGACGGCGACGAGATCGACCGCGGCGAACGTATCGGCCTGCTGATCCAGCCGTTGCAGGTCCAGCAGCTGGCCGGCCATGACGCTGAGCCGGGTGGCGTCCTCGAGCAGATAGGTCTTCTCCGGCCCGGGCTCGAGCGAGGCCACCCGCGTTGACAGTATAGCGATCGGGGTGCGGAGCTCGTGCGCGGCATCGGCAAGGAAGCGACGGTGGCGCTCGTAGCCCTTGTCGAGGCGATCGAGCGCGGCATTGATCGCCTTGACCAGCGGCGCGATCTCGACCGGCACCTCGTCGAGCGGCAGTTGCACGCCGCGCTGGTCGATGTCGATGCGTTCGGCCTGCGCTGCGACATGGGCAAGGCCCTTCATCGCCCGGCGCACCACGAACGGGGTTGCAACCAAGGTCGCCAGCGTCATCAGCACCACGATCGGCAGGATCATGTTGAGGAACAGCAGCGGCGTGCTCTCCAGCGCGCGCCACATCGAGAGCTCGCCATAGGTGCCGGTCATGATCTGGATTCGCCCTGCCGAGGTATCGACCCATTTGACGAGACCCGCGGGTCGCATCGCTTCCGCGGCGTTCCATTTGAGCCGTGCTTCGCTCACATGATCGAGGCTCGATGCGATCGGCGCGAATTGCGCCGGCACCGTGCCTTCGGAGAGCTGGTGACCTTCGGTGTCGCGGATGATGAACCAGAGGTCGGCGTGCTCGGCGCGCAGGGCAGCCAGCTCCGGCGTTGGGCGCAGCATCAGCCCGCCCGCTGCATCGCGGGTGACGGCGTCTCTCAGCCTGTCGAGGGTGCTGCCTTCATACTCGCCGATCAAGAGCCCCGCCCGCAGCAGCCCGATCGCAACCGCTCCGATCAGCAGGATCAGGAGGGTCAATGTGATCGCCTGCAAGCCCGCGAGGCGTCCAACGAGGCGCCAGGTGAGCGAGCGTGGTCGCAGCAGGCTCACGGCGTCTCCCGCAGCACATAGCCGAGGCCACGAACGCCGTTGATGGTGACGCCGGCGTCGGCCTCGGTCAGCCTGCGGCGCAGGCGCGATACATGGGTGTCCAGCGCGTTGGGCTGCACGTCGTCGTCGAGGCCGTAGACCGCCTCCATCAGTGCGGAGCGCTGCACCATGCGTCCCATCCGATGCAGCAGCGTCTCCAGCACCAGCCGTTCACGCCGCGGCATCTCCAGCGGCCGGCCGTCGACATGGGCCTCGCGATGCGTGAAGTCGAACGACAGGCGGCCGATCCGCGCGACATGCTGCTGCACGTTCGCCGGCCGCCGCAGCAGCGCCCGCAACCGTGCCAGCAACTCCTCGAACGCAAACGGCTTGCCGAGATAGTCGTCGGCGCCGCTGTCGAGGCCCGCCACGCGGTCGGCGAGCTCGCCGCGTGCGGTCAACACCAGCACCGGCACGGTGCTGCCGCTCGCGCGCAGTCTCGGAATCAGTGACAGGCCGTCGCCATCCGGCAACTGGCGATCGAGCACGATCGCATCATAGCTGCCGGCAGCCGCGATCGCCTCGGCTTCCTCCAGATCCGCCGCATGATCGATCAGCATGTCGTGGCGCGCGAGAGCCGCCCGCAGCGCTGCGACCATCTCCGGCTGATCCTCCACCAACAGCACCCGCATATTCCGTGTTCATCCCTGCATCGACCCGTCGTTCGGATTGCCGGTTTTATGTCCCATTCATTGCGGCAACCTTGCGGACGCGTCCGTCGAATATGTCGCGGGCCGATTTTTTCCAATCGTCATGGATTCACGACAGGCTCGCGCAAGCTTGGCGTGAGAATCAGATGTCGTCGGACCGGGCCGACTTGCCGCGCTCCGACAAAGCGCAACCAGCGGGGCCTTCCGCTCTCGATCGTCGATACCCGCAACCTGAAAGACATCTGAATGGCCTTGTCAACGAACCGCCGGCGCGAGACCGGACATGCTCTGACCGCGAGGAGGCTCCGGCATGGCCGCCGCTGACATCCTGCCGTTCTTCCGCGCCTGGGTGCGCAATCCGTGGCAGGTTGCCGCGGTCGCGCCGTCGGGGCCCGCGGTGTCGTCCCTGATGGCGCAGGAGATCACGGCCGAGACCGGTCCGGTCCTCGAGCTTGGTCCGGGCACCGGCGTGTTCACGCGTGCGTTGCTTGGTCGCGGCATCAGGCAGCAGGATCTGACGCTGGTCGAATGCGGCTCCGAATTCATCCCGTTGCTGCAAAGCCGCTTCCCCGGGGCACGGGTGCTGTGGATGGATGCAGCCTGGCTGCGCCGGGAGCGGGTGTTCGAGGGCGCGCCGGTCGGTGCCGTCATCTCCGGACTCGGCTTGCTCACGATGCCGCCCGAGAAGGTCACGGTCATTCTCGACGGCGCGTTTGGCTATCTCCGCCCTGGTGGCGCGTTCTACCAGATCACCTATGGCCCGCGCTGTCCTGTCGCGGATGCGATCCTCGATCGGCTCGGTCTGCAAGCGAGTTGCATCGGGCAAACCTTCCGCAACCTGCCTCCGGCGTCCGTGTACCGGATCAGCCGCCGTCATCCTCACGCCTGACCGGGACGCCATGGACACGTCGAGCACGATCGCGATGTTCCTGCATTTCGGCCTGGCGGGCATCGGCTGCCTCGCCATCGCCGAGAAGTTCATCCCGCTGCTGCCGTCCTATGTGCTGCTGATGCTGCTCGGCCTGACGGTCCCCGACGGCGCGACGCTCGCGATGACCATCCTGGCGACCAGTGCCGGCTCGGTCGTCGGCGCCATCGGCTGGTATGGCCTCGGGCGGACGCTCGGCTCGCAACGCATCGAGCGGTTGGTGGCGCGCTTCGGCAAATTCGTGCTGCTGCGACCGTCGCTCTATCGGCAGCTCACCGACGCCTACCGGGGCAATCATTTCTGGGTGACGCTGATCGGCCAGACCCTGCCCACGGTGCGGATCTATCTGGCGCTGCCCGCCGGCGTGCTGCGGCTGGAGCCGCGCGCGTTCGTGATGGCGACGGCGATCGGCACCGTGATCTGGAACATGCCGTTCCTCAGTCTCGGCTACGCGCTGCGCGGCAGCGGTCACGATCCGGTCAGTCTCGGTTTCTGGGTCGTGGTCGCTCTGATCGCCGTGGAGGTTGCGCTCTTCCTCGGATTTCGTCTCTACAAGCGCTCGCTCGCGCCGAGGCATCTCGCGCAGCCGCGTGCTCTTCCCGCGCGCGTGCCGCTGGAGGAGGGGGCATGAGACCCATGCTGTCCCGCCTGTGGCCCAGTTCGCACGCGCTCGAACGTGCCGCCGCGACATTGCTGGTGCTGGTGGCGAGCTATCAGTTCGGCGTCGCGGCCTCCGACGGACGTCATCGCACGACCGAGTTCGCGCTGCTGGTCCTTGTCGGGAGCATCTACTGGCATCACTCGATCGTCAGGCGCCGCGCCAGTCGCGACGTCGCGGCGGTTCTCGCCGGATTGGCCGAAGCGGTGGCGACGGCGTTTCGGCGCGACAGCGGCGTGCTCGATCGGGATATCCAAGCCCGGGCTGGCCGGATCGGCATCGGCGCGGCGCGCAGTACGACCAGGGTCAGGAGCCTATTCATCTCCGACATTCATCTCGGGAGCAGGGGATGCCAGGCCGAGCGCCTGATCGATTTCCTTCGTCACTACGACGCCGAAACCCTGTTCCTGGTCGGCGACATCGTCGACGGCTGGTGTCTGCGCTCGAATTGGTACTGGCCCGAGGCGCACAATGCTGTCGTGCGCGAGCTGATCGGGCTGGCGCGGCGCAGCCGCCGTCTGGTCTACATTCCCGGCAATCACGACGAGTTCCTGCGTGACTATGCCGGCGCGTCGTTCGGCGGCATCGAGATTGTCGAGCGGGCGATCCATCGTGGCCTCGATGGTCGCGACTATCTCGTCGTTCACGGCGATGATTTCGACGTCGTGGTGCGGCATGCGCGATGGCTCGCTCTGGTCGGCGATGTCGGCTACCGCGCCGCGCTGGCCTCCAATGTCTGGCTGAACTGGATCAGGCGCCGGTTCGGGCTCGGCTATTGGTCGTTCTCGTCCTGGGCGAAATTGCGGGTCAAGAAGGCGGTCAACCACATCGGCCGGTTCGAGGAGGTGCTGTCATCCGAGGCCAGGCGCCGTGATGCCCAGGGCGTGATCTGTGGCCACATCCACCATGCGGCGATGCACGACGAATTCGGCGTCCGCTATATCAATACCGGGGATTGGGTGGAGTCCTGCACCGGCGTGATCGAGCGCTATGACGGGCAGTTCGAGATCGTCCGCTGGACGGATCCGCAGCCGGCGTCGAACAGAGCGGATCTCGTGCCGCTCGCGGAGGCGGTCGCCTGATGCGCGTGCTGGTGGCGACCGACGCCTGGCGGCCGCAGGTCAATGGCGTGGTCCGCTCGCTCGAATATCTCGCGAGCGAAGCGCCGTCGCTCGGCGCCGAGATCGTTTTTCTGACGCCGGCCGATTTCCGCACCGTGCCATTGCCCGGCTATCGGGAGATCCGGCTTGCGCTGCCGTCGATCGGACGCATCGCGCGCGCGATCGCCGCGGCGCGTCCGGACTCGGTGCATATCGCGACCGAAGGCCCGATCGGCTGGATCGCCCGGCATGTCTGCCAGACGCGCGGCTATCCGTTCACGACCAGCTATCACACCCGCTTTCCCGAGTATCTCGCGGCGCGGCTGCCGGTCCCGCTGCGCTGGAGCTACGCGGCGCTGCGTCGTTTCCACAATGGCGGCGACGGCATCATGGTCGGCTCGCCATCGCTCGAGCAGGCGCTGAGGGCGCATGGCTTCCGCAAGCTGATGCCGTGGTCGCGCGGCGTCGATGCCGATCTGTTCTGTCCCCGCGCAGAGCCGCCGCTCGCCTTCCCGGAGCCGGTGTTTCTCTATGTCGGCCGCGTCGCGGTCGAGAAGAACCTCGACGCCTTTCTCGGTCTCGACCTGCCGGGCTCGAAGGTCGTGGTCGGGGATGGACCGTTGCGCGGCAGCATGCAGGCCCGATATCCGCATGTGCATTTTCTCGGCACGCGGACCGGGCAGGCGCTCGCCGATGTCTATGCGTCGGCCGACGTCATGGTGTTTCCAAGCCTGACCGATACGTTCGGGATGGTGCTGCTCGAGGCGCTGGCCTGCGGTGTGCCGGTCGCGGCGTTTCCGGTGATGGGGCCGCTCGACGTGATCGGCAAGTCCGGCTGCGGTTGCCTCGATCACGATCTGCGCCGCGCGGCACTCGGCGCGCTGCTGGTGCCGCGCGAAAAGTGCCGCGCCCACGCGTTGACCTTCACCTGGCGCGAAAGCGTGCGGCAATTCCTCGACAATATCGGGCGGGCGCATGCCGCGCCTGTGCGCGCCGTTGCCGCGGGAGCATGAAGCCGGCTTCGACGGCTAGTTGCCCAGCAACTCCGTGATCAGCCCCGCGGCCTTGATCCCGGTGCCGCTGATGATGACGACGGTGCGTTCCGCCGGCCGGATCGCGCCGCGTGCCTTCAGGACGTCGAGCGCGGCGGCGGCCGAGGCAGAGGTCGGTTCGACGAACAGGCCGCTGCGCGCGAGCCGCTTCAGTGCGGCGACGATGCCGTCCTCGGGGATCGCGACGCTGCCGCCGCCGCTCTCCTTCAGCGCCGCGATCATCTGCTTCAGGCGCAGCGGATGCTTGATCGCGGTGCCTTCGGCGATGGTTTTGTGCACCGCGCGATCGACAGGCGTGTCGACGCCGGCGGCAAAGCTGGCATCGACCGGCGAGCAATTCAGGGGTTGCGCGGCAAACAGCCGCGGCAGCCGCGTGATCTGCCCGGCCGCCAGCAGCTCCTTGAAGCCGATATAGCAGCCGAGCAGGCTGCTGCCGGCGCCGACCGGCATGATGACGTTGTCGGGCGCGGTGAAGCCGAAGTCTTCCCAGATTTCGTAGGCCAGCGACTTGGTGCCTTGCAGGAAGAACGGCTGCCAGTTGTGGCTGGAATAGAAGATCTGCTTCGACTGCCGGATCGCTTCCGCCTCGGATTCTTCGCGCGGCCCCTCCACCAGCTGCACCTCGGCGCCGAAGGCGTGCATTTGCGCAACCTTCATCGGCGATGTCGTCGCCGGCGCCAGGATTTTCACCCGCATCCCGCCGGCCGCGCCATAGGCCGAGACGGACGCCCCGCCATTGCCGGAAGAGTCTTCCAGCACCGCGTCGACACCGAGCTGGCGCAGCAACGACAGCATCACCGTGGTGCCGCGATCCTTGAAGCTTGCGGTCGGGTTGAACCATTCCAGTTTGAAATGCGGCCGCAGATCGTCCCACGCCTTCTCGACCGCAGGGGTGCAGCCTTCGCCCATCGTGATCGGCTGCTTGATCTCGACCGGCAGCGCGGCGCGGTAGCGCCACAGCGAGCGCGTGCTCCGCTCGATCTCGTCGCGGGAGATCCCGCCGAGCGGTGTGACGAGCAGCGGCTTGCCCTCGTCGGAGCACCAGCGCGGAACATCCAGCGGATAGAGCTTGCCGTTCAGCGGGTCGATGTAGCTGGGTGAAGACATGTCGTCAGATCCTGATCACGAGTGCCGCGCGTCGATGTCACGCCGCGCCGGCCTGCTTGCCCAGATAACTCCTGGCAAAATCGAGATACCAGTCGAGGCATCCGGGGTTGGCCATCGCATCGCGGTTGATGACCTTTTCGACGGGATGGCCGAGCAACAGCTTCTTGACCGGCAGCTCCTGCTTCTTGCCGGACAGCGTGCGTGGAATCTCCGCCACCACGAAGATGTCGTTGGGCAGGAAGCGGCGCGACAGCCCGGCCTCGACCGCCTGGTTGATCTTCGCCTTCATCGCAGCATCGAAGACGACGCCCTCGCGCAGCACCACGAACAGCGGCATGTAGCTGTCGCGGCCGAGATATTCGAGGTCGACCACCATCGAATCCAGCACCTCCGGCAGCGCCTCGATCGCCGAATACAGCTCGCTGGTGCCCATCCGCAGGCCATGGCGGTTGATGGTGGCGTCGCTGCGGCCATAGATCACGCAGGAGCCGTCGGGGTTGATCTTCAGCCAGTCGCCATGCCGCCACACCGGGCCGCGGCCCGAGCCGTCGAAATTGTCGGGATAGGTCTCGAAATAGCTCGACAAATAGCGCGCATTGCCGGGGTCGTTCCAGAACCGTAGCGGCATCGAGGGCAGCGGTTCGGTGCAGACGAGCTCACCGACCTCGTCGATCACGGCGCAGCCCCGTTCGTCGAACGCTTCCACCGCGCAGCCGAGCAGGCGGCATTGCATGATGCCCGGCGTCTGCGGCAGCTCGCGATTGCCACCGATGAAGGCGCCGGCGAAATCGGTGCCGCCGGAAATATTGGCCCACCATATCTCGGCTTGCGCGGCGTTGCCGTTGCGTTTCGAAAGCGCGGCGAAGCGTTGGTTGAACCAGGCCTGCGTATCGGCCGAGAGCGGCGAGCCGGTCGAGCCGAGCGTGCGCAGGCCGGAGAGGTCGCCGACGGCGGCGAGATCGATCCCGGCCTTGGTGCAATTGGCGAAGAACGCCGCGCCGGCGCCGAAGAAGGTCGCCTTGGCATCGGCGACGAAGCGCCACAGCGTGGTCCAGTCCGGCTTGTCCTTGGTGCCGCCGGGACTGCCGTCGAAGATGCAGCAGGTGGTGCCGTTGAGCAGGCCGTTGGCCTGGCAATTCCACATGATCCAGCCGGTCGACGAATACCAGTGGAAGCGTTCGCCGAACGAGTTCGGCTGGTAGCTGCAACCGATGTCGTTGTGCAGCGTCGAGAGCGGCAGCGCCACGACGATCACGCCGCCATGGCTGTGCAGGATCGGCTTCGGCAATCCCGTGGTGCCCGAGGAATAGACGATCCAGAGCGGGTGATCGAACGGCAGCCATTCCGGCTCGAAGGCGTCGATCGCAGCACTCTGGCCCGCGAGAATGGTGGACAATCGTGTCTCCGACGGTGCGGCGTCGCTGTGCAGGATGACGTGCCCGACCGTCGGCAGCGCGCGCCGCAGCTCCTCGATCACCCCCTGACGGTCATGACGCCGGCCGGCATAGGTCACGGCGTCGCACGCGATCAGCACCTTGGGCTCGATCTGCTTGAAGCGATCGATCACCGCCGGCGCCGCCATGTCGGGAGCGCAGACGCTCCAGATCGCGCCGAGACTGGCGGTCGCGAGAAACGCGATGATGGTCTCGGGGATGTTCGGCAAGTACGCGGCAACGCGGTCGCCGGCGCGCACGCCGTTCGCCTTCAGATGCAGCGCAAGCGCCGCCGATTTGCGTTGCAGCTCGGGCCAGCTGGTCTCCGAAAGCTTGCCGTCCTCGCCGCTCGAGATCAGCGCCGGCAGGCCGGCGGCATGCGCCGGCGCGACGTGGCGGAAGACCTGGTGCGCGTAGTTCACCGAGGCGCCGGGAAACCACACCGCGCCCGGCATCTTGCGGTCCGCCAGCACCGCCGAATGCGGTGTCGGCGAGCGCAGGTCGAAATAGTCCCAGACGCTCTGCCAGAAGCCGTCGATGTCGGTAACCGACCAGCGCCGCATCGCCTCGAAATCCGCAAACGCAAGGCCGCGGCTCTCCTTCAGCCATTGGCGGTAAAGGGCCATTTGCGGGACGTAAGGCGCTGTCATGGGCAGTTTCCGGATTTTCTTGTGGCGTGGCATGCGCGATCGAGGCGTGCCAGCGTGTCTTAACATAGTGATGCGAGCGCGGGGAACGCGGTCGAGCCGCAGCCTGCGTCATATTCTTACCGCCGACGCAGCGTGCTATGCCGTTGGGGCAGGGTTGATTCCATGCGCGTCCAATAGCGAGCGGCGATGTCCGTCGGCGAACTTTTCATCCTCGGCTTTTACGGCAAGAGCATCCCGCCCTGGCTGAAGGAGTTTGCCGCCCGGTTCGGGCTCGGCGGCGTGATCCTGTTCGATTACTCGTGCCAGACCAGGCAATACGACAACAACATCGCATCGCCCGCGCAAGTGCAGTCGCTTTGCGCCGAGATCTCGGCGCTGCCGTCGCGGCCGCTGGTCTTCATCGACCAGGAAGGCGGTCTGGTGCGCCGGCTCAAGGACGGCCTGGGTTTTCAGCCGCTGCCGAGCGCCAAGGACTTCAACCTGCTCGCGCCGGCGGACAAGCAGGCGATCCTGGCGGCGAGCTATGGCGAGCTGCGCCGGCTCGGCATCCGCTACAATTTCGCGCCGGCCATCGACGTCGATTACAATCCCGACAATCCCAATATCGGCAGGATCAAGCGATCCTATTCGTCCGATATCGACGCAGTCGCGGCCAACGCCCGGCTGGTCGACGCTGCGGCGCGGCAGGCACGGATCGGCCTTTGCCTGAAGCATTTTCCAGGCATCGGCGGTGCGCTCGTCGATTCGCATCTCGCGTTCATGGACATTTCCGATGCACTGCGGCCGGAGCAGGAAGAGCTGTTCTATTCGCTCGCGCCGGACACCCATGGCGACGCCGTATTGGTCAGCCACGCCATTGTCCGCCAGTGGGACGCGCGGCTTCCGATGACGCTGTCGCCGGCGGGGATTGGCCGGCTTCGCCGCCGCCTGCCCGAGACGCTGTTGATCACCGACGACATGCAGATGCAGGGATTGCAGATGGCGCTCGGCACGCGCGCGGCCAGTTTGCAGGCGATCGCCGCCGGCATGGACATGATCTGCATCGGCAACAACCTGCTCGACCAGGAGCAGGAGATGGCCGGCGTCGCCGCGGCGGTTGCTGATGCGATGAAGGAAGGATCGCTCGATCAGGCCGCGGTGCAACACTCCATTGCGCGGGTGCGAAAGCGCAAGCTGTTGCTCGCCTGACAGGCTGCGGAGGAAATTCGTACGTTGACGCGACGATGGACGGAACCAATCCGCATGACCGCGATTTAACACAAACGCTCATCGGGGCAATGAACCATGAAGATGCTCAAGCGTCTCTTCAGATTGACCTGGCTACGCCGCGTCCCGCGCAACTCAGCAGACCTTCCGCCTGACGGCATCGATCCCGACGAATTCAGCCGCCTGCTTTGCAGCGGGCGCCGCGAGGATCTGCGCATCCTGGCAAGGCGGCTGAGCGTGCGGACTCGGGCCCACGCATAGGCCGCGGGCAGTCCACTCGGCGCTGGGCCGGCAATCGCACGGCTGCGACGCTGCTTGGTCTTCGATGCAACCGATCATTGCTTGGCCTTGTCGTGATTGCCGATCCCGACCGCCTTGTAGTCGTAGGTCGGATAGAATTCGGTGCGATAGGCGCCCCAGGCGCTGTTCTCGATGATGCGATTCACTTCGCGCAGCCGCGAGGCCGGCAGTCGCAGTGTCACGACCTGGCCGATCCCCATCATCACGTACCAGCTGACGACCTCGACACCTTCGGGCGGAAATGCCTTGTAGAAGCCCTGCCGCTCGAGCTGGGCATTGAGCTCGCTCAGCGGGCGTGACTGATCGTGCTTGAAGAAGATCGTGATCATGACGGCATTGTCTGCGGTCGGCGGTGCATTGCTGGCCGGCGCGGTCTGGGCTCGCGCGCCGACGCCGAGCAGCAGCGTCGCGGTCAGCGCCGCCATCGCCATCTTCGATCCGCTTCGCTTCATCGTCGCGCCCCTGTTGTTGGTGGTCGAAACGCGGCGATCATCTTGGCGTATGCCGGGCCTGTAAATTGACATTCGCCTGACCGAAGCCGCCCGCGCGCGCGTCACCGGGCCGATGTGAACCGTCTCATACGCGTGAAGCCCCAACGTGCGGTAAGCCGATCCGATCCCTGGAGGGATGATCGATGTCGACCCGGCGAATCGCGTTCTGGTGGTTCAGGTTCGTTCTGTCGGGACGATTCCTGCAGAAATTCCTTCGGATCGGGCGCCCCTGAACGCCGGGGGGACGGCGCCAATCCCGGTCATTCAAAGTGGCAGGCAGGGGGCGGATCGCGCCGATGGCGCCCCCGGGAAGGTAATCCTCCACCCCAGATGTTAACGGGATGAAGCGATCCGTTGTCCCGTAAGAATACTGTAACTCGACTCAAATATGCGAGATTCATTGCCAAATCAGCGGTAATCTGCGCCTCCTTGGCAGGTCGGGGCCCGAGATCACAGTTGCGTCACCCGTAGTTTTACGGAGTCCCGCGTTAACGCGGCCACAAGTTCACCTTTGGTAAACCATACTTATGACGCAACATGACAATCGAGCCGACGCGCGCCATCCGGCATGGATGGCTGGAACCGCGCCGCTCGAGACGCCGCCGCTTGAGACGCAGCACGCAGCCCCGCGCGCGCAGGCGCCCGCGGACACGGCGACGATCGTCCGCCAGTTCAATGGGCCGGTCACCGCGCTGCTGCTCTACATGAACGAACTCAAACAGCACAGCCAGCAGTTCGCCCACGCGCCCGGAAACGGCGTCTATCTGCGACAGGTGATCGAGAACGCGCTCGAGCAGACCGAACGGGTCTCCGCGATGCTGAAGCAGATTTCCGATCTCTATCCGAACGCCGTTCCGGCAACCGATCTGAAGCCATCGGGTGAGGACAAGCAGGCAGGCGCCCGGTCACCCGAAATCATGTTCGCGCCGGAAGCCGGCCGCAAGCCGTTGACCAAGCGCGAGCGCGAAGTGCTCAGCCTGATCAGCGACGGTTATTCCAACAAGCAGGGCGCGCTGCGCATGAATATCAGCCCGCGCACCTTCGAGAGCCATCGCGCCGAAGCCATGCGCAAGCTCGGTGCGCGCAACACCGCGGACCTCGTTCGCAAGGCGTTGCTGCACTCCGCCTGAGCGCCGACCCGGTTCGCGAGATATCAGTCCTCAGAGCTCGTCTTCCGCGGCGAAGCACAGCCGCGGCGCGTGCCGCGCAATCGCGGGCGCCTTCGGCTGGTCCGGAACGATCGTGACCACCCATGCCGTCATCCCGCCAGATCCGCTCTCGACGATCGCGCGCACGCGTCCCGTGACCGTCGCGCCGGCCGACCGGACGGTGGCGGTCCGGCCGTTGAACTGGGCGATGCGGAAGCGCCTCGCTTCCTTCCGGTCGGTCGTCTGGTACGTGAACATCGGCTCCCCCGTGCGTCCACGCGATTGTGCGGATTCAGCGTTATCCGACGGTGAAAATCCCACGCCGTAGAAGTACGGCTCGCAGTATCGAGCCCGAACAACGGATCGGAAGACGCTCAGTCGCCGACCGGCTGACAACTCAGCAGTCCGGCATACTTCGCCTTGACGGTGGCGTAGCATTCGCACGCGGTTCTGATCAGTCCATCCGCATTGGTGATCTCGATGTGGCCGCGGCTGTAATGGATGAAGTCCGCCTGTTGCAGAGTGTGTGCGACCAGCGACACGCTGTTGCGGCGGGCGCCGATCATCTGCGCCATCGCCTCCTGGGTCAGGACGATCTTGTTGCCGCCGGAGAGGTCGCGCATGTGCAACAGGCAACGCGCCAGCCGCGACTCCACGGTGTGCGCTGCGTTGCAGCCGGCAGTCTGCTGGACCTGGGCGTAGACGGCGAGCCCGTGCCGGATCAACGCCGCGCGAAGCGTCGGGCTCTGGCCGGCGGCGGCCCGCAACGGCCCGAGTTCGACCATCGAGGCGAGGCCAGGCACCAGCACCGTCGCGTCGCTGATCGCCGGCCCTTCGACGAACGGGGCGAATGCACTGTAGATGCTGTCACGGCCGACCATCGCGACCTGGACGCGCTCGCCCCTTGCCAGCTTGACCACCAGCGAGATCACGCCCTTGTGCGGCATGTATGTCCGCTTGAGCATTTCGTCGGTCTCGGTCAGGACCGAATCGGCGGCGAGGTCGACCGTCCGCAAATGCGGCCGGATCAGATCGAAATCGCTCGCCGAAAGCGAGGACAGGAAGCCGTTAGGCGATCGCGGAACCGTATCCAAAGCAATCTCCTGCCTGCTGGCAAAGTTTGTCTCTGGGCACCGGGCGATGACTTGTAGCCCGTCGTTCTTGCAACTTATTCTGGCATGACTCGGTTCCAATGGAAACACGTCTTGGTTCCAATAGGAATACGCCTATCGCAGGACACGCGCGTTTGTGTTCCGTTCAATCCTCCGGCCCGATCAATTGTTCGGTGTGCGCCTTGACCGTCGCATAACATTCGCACGCCGCCTTGCGCAGCCCGTCGATATCGACAATTTCGATATGACCTCGGCTGTAGCGGAGGATTCCGGCCTGCTGAAACCCGTGCGCCACGATCGAGACCGCGTTGCGCCGGACGCCGATCATCTGTGCCAGCATCTCCTGGGTCAGCGGCAATGCCTCGCTGCCGCACAAATCGCGTGCGCGCAGCAGCCATCGCGACAACCGTGCCTCCACCGGATGCGAAACGTTGCAGGCGACGGATTGCTGCGTCTGCGCCATCAGCGCCTGCTCATAGAGAGCGACCAGGGTCCGGAAATCCGCGCTGCGGTTCGCGGCCTCGCGGAAATCCTCCGCCCGCACCATGGAAGCCATGCCCGGCACCACGACGATCGCATCGGCCAGCAGCGGCCGCTCATGCAACGCGGCGGAGGCACCGACGATGCCGTCACGACCAATGGTTGCAATTTCGACCGACTGCCCGTCGGACAGATTGATCATCATCGAGACCACGCCGCTGTGCGGCAAATAGACCCGCTGCACCGGTGAGCCGGCATCGGCGAGCACCGCTTCCTTGGTCAAATCGACGGTTTCGAGGAGGGGATGGAGTTGCACGTAATCCGCGGGGGGAAGCGCTTGCAACAGACGATTGGGCGGGCGTGATACCGCAGACATTGGTGCTCCTGCCGAGGGCGGGAGCACTACGGTCTCGCATCACCTACTCTTGGCGTTTGGAATGACAACGAACATAGCTTGCCTGTCCAATAGCACAAGGGTTGTGGTGCGAAGCCTATACCCTTTAGAGGGTAGACGGCCGCCGTCGCATCGGCCTGTGCGACGATCGAGTTGGATCCGAGCCGCACGCATCGCGAGACAATACGGTTGCGGCGTTATCCCGCATTTGTTGATTTCCATTAACTCTGGTCGGTGCGCGGCCGCCCGGCGGATGGGCCGCGGTTGCAGCTCACGAAACGCCGTCGCGTTCGCGCGAGCTCGCGGCAAGTCACGCAAAAGCGGAGACTAATCCGCCGCGGCGACCATGGCGGTGCGGCTGACCGGCGCGGCTCTGTTCAACGGCTGCGATCGTTGCCCGTAGAACCACCGGTCAAGCCATTCTGGGTATTTGTACGGAGCGGCGCTTTAACGAACGGGTAGCGCCGGCGGCCCAGTGTGGCACCGATCGCCGTGTGAAATTTACGGCGTCGCGTCAATCGTGTTCATCCAGAAGGGTACCAGTATGTCCGGCATCGTCCTTTCGTCATCGGTCCGTCAGAACCTGCTTTCGCTGCAGTCGACCGCCGATCTCCTCGCCACCACGCAGAACCGCTTGTCCACCGGCAAGAAGGTCAACACTGCGCTCGACAATCCGACCAACTTCTTCACGGCGCAGTCGCTCGACAACCGCGCCAGCGACATCAACAACCTGCTCGACGGCATCGGCAACGGCGTGCAGGTGCTGCAGGCCGCCAACACCGGCATCACCTCGCTCCAGAAGCTGGTCGACAGCGCCAAGTCGGTCGCCAACCAGGCCTTGCAGGCTGCGGTCGGTTATTCCCAGAAGTCGCAGGTGACGACCGCCGTGATCACCGGCGCCACCAACGACGATATCCGCGGCACCGCCACCTACAGCAACGCCACCCTCGCCGGTACGGCCGTCAACAACAACCTCACGACGCCCGCGCCGATCACGGCTGCCACCAAGCTCGTCAGCGCCACCAACTCCGATAGCCTGGCGACGACCCCGACCGGCACGATCAGCGTCAACGGCAAGTCGATCACCTTCTCGACCTCGCAGACCACGTCGACCACCGACGCGTCCGGCAACGTGACCCTCGGCACCGGCGCGGGTAGCAACCTGACCGTCGGCGACCTGCTCACCGCGATCGACGGCATCACCGGCGCGACCACCGCCTCCACCGTGTCGGCCGGCGCGCTCCAGATCAGCACCGGCGTCAACCAGGATCTCAACATCTCCGGTTCGGGTCTGGCCGCCTTTGGTTTGACGGCCACCACCAAGGCCCGCACCGTGGCGACGCCGTCGCCGCTCGATGGCTTGACGCTGACGATCAACCCGACCGGCAACGGCAAGGCCACCAATATCACGTTCGGCAGCGGCGCAGGTCAGGTGAAGTCCCTCAACGACTTGAACAACGCCCTGTCGGCCAACAACCTGCAGGCCTCGCTCAGCGCGAGCGGTGCGCTCACCATCAGCACCACCAACGATGCGGCGTCCGCGACCATCGGCACGATCGGTGGCACGGCGGCCGCTTCAGGCAAGCTGTTCAACGGCCTCGCCGGCAGCGCTCCGGTGCAGGATCCGAACGGGCTGTCGAATCGCGCCAACCTGGTCAACCAGTACAACAACATCCTGGACCAGATCACCACGACCGCCCAGGACGCCTCGTACAATGGCATCAACCTGCTCAATGGCGATCAGCTCAAGCTGACCTTCAACGAGACGGGCTCCTCGACGCTGAAGATCCAGGGCGTGACCTTCGATGCCTCCGGCCTCAACCTCACCAAGCTGACCGCCGGCACCGACTTCGTCGACAACGCCTCGGCCAACGCCACGCTGAAGACGCTGAACAACGCCAGCGGCCTGCTGCGCACCCAGGCTTCGACCCTCGGTTCGAACCTGTCGATCGTGCAGATCCGTCAGGACTTCTCCAAGAACCTGATCAACGTGTTGCAGACCGGTTCGTCCAACCTGACGCTGGCCGACACCAACGAGGAAGCGGCCAACAGCCAGGCGCTGTCGACCCGCCAGTCGATCGCGGTGTCCGCGCTGGCGCTGGCCAACCAGTCGCAGCAGAGCGTGCTGCAACTGCTCCGCTAAGCGTAAGCGCGACATCCATCAAGTCCGGAGGCGGCGGAGGCAACTCCGCCGCCTTTACTTTTCGCTAAGGTTATCTCGCCGTCATTGCCACTCCCGATCGCAGCACGCTGCACGATCAGGTTTTGGTCTTCGCACCTGGACGCGTGCGGGACCGCCGGGCTTAACCGCCGCCAGCTCGCATTTCATTCAAATCGAGGCGACCCGCGGAACGCGGTCTTGTGCTTTGCCGGCGTAAGTACCTGTTCTTCCGGGGCTGGCCCGGCGCACGTCACGCTGCTTCCGACTGCTTGATAAGACGGACCGTCCGTAGTTGCACGGACGGTAAAATTAACGTCGCCGTGAAGCCGGCCAAGCTATCGATACGAGGCGAGCGTTCCGTAGCACCTTGAGGGGACCGATTCATGGACGATCTGTTGCGC
>NZ_DDOP01000047.1:48996-49438 GCF_002341725.1 Bradyrhizobium sp. UBA2491 | reverse complement strand
GGGAGGGTGGGGAGAGGGGTGTGCCGCGAGCGCTGACGAAAGTGATTTCACGATCTCGATCACCCCGCCGCAAAAAAGCTGCGCAATCGGCGGAACAAATTCCAACTTTGCCGATTAGCAACCTTTGGCGCCGCCAAAGACCGCCGGGTGGCGTCGTCGTTAATGTTGCCGACCGGCTCCTGTTGCGTACCGATGATCGCTATTCCATATTCGTCTGCGGCTGGCGTTTGTCGCATCCGGATTTGTCGCCGCCCCCGCAGAAGCCAGATGCCTTCCGTCCCCTTTCGCCACCCCCTGATTGCCGAGTAAGCGAGTGGTTCGACTGGGCTTCATCGTTGCCTTGATTGCGCTGATCGGCGTCCTGCTGTCCGGTCTTGCCGCCTACCGGGTGCATGATCAGGAGCTGGCGATCGACGGTATCGCGCTGGCGCGGGCGATCGAC
>NZ_DDOP01000047.1:48411-48658 GCF_002341725.1 Bradyrhizobium sp. UBA2491 | reverse complement strand
CGAACGAGCTTGCCGCAGCGGAAGCCGAGCTGAAGGCCAATGGCTTCACCAATCCGACGATCCGGGATTTCGACGACCAGGCGCTCGACCTCAAGGCGCTCGACAAGCCGATCAACGTGCTGATGGACGTCGAGCCGCGCAATCCGGAGACCCTGAGCATCCCGGGCCGCGCTTTCGACCGTCACTCGGTGGTCGGCCCGATGCTGGCAAAGGCGATGGCCAACGCCAAGCCGGTGGCCTCGGACCC
>NZ_DDOP01000047.1:0-48129 GCF_002341725.1 Bradyrhizobium sp. UBA2491 | reverse complement strand
GGTCGGCGTCGTGCTCGCCGCGCCGGTGTTCCAGGAAGGCGCCTCCGAGCCGGCCGGCTTCATCACGTTCTCGTATGAGCTGTCGGCGCTGATGCTGACCAACGACGACAGCTCGCTGTTCGCGGTGGCGTTGAAGGATCCGCGCGACTCCAACGACGAGTTCACCGCCAACGAGCAGGGCATCGTCACCTCACGCGCGGTGCGCCAGGACGGCCCGATGCCGTCGATGGTCCGCACGGTCACGTTCGGAGGCCGCGACTGGTCGCTGGACTACTATGCCAAGAGCAATGCCACGGTGCGTGCGCAGCAGACCGCGACCATCGTCGCGGCGATCGGGCTTGCGCTGACCGGCATCGTCTGCGGCCTGTTCGGTTATGTCGCCTACAACAATCTGCGGCTCAGCCGCGAGATCGAGGTCCGGATCGGGTTCGAGCGCCGGCTGACCGCCGTGATCGACGAGCTCAATCACCGGGTCAAGAACATCCTGGCGGTGATCCAGTCGATCGTGACCCGCACGCTGCGGCACGGCGCCGATATCGACGTCGCCCGCGAGCTGTTGATCGGGCGCATCCACGCGATGTCGAACGTGGTCACGCTGCTCAGCGAGAGCCAGTGGCAGGGCGTGAAGCTGAAGGGCCTGTTCGAATCGCGCTCGATCCCGCATGCCGACCGGATTGCGGTGAACGGGCCCGACATCACCGTCAGCGCCCGCGCCGCGCAATCGCTGTCGCTGCTGTTCTTCGAACTCGCCTCGCACTCCGACGAAGGGCTGTCGTTGGTCGGCAAGCACCCGCACATCGTGGCCAATTGGGAGGTCACGGGCGACGATGCGGACGCGGTGTTCCATTTCCGTTGGGAGGAGTTCAACACCAGCCAGGCGACACGGCGGGCCGACAGCGACTTCGGCCTGATCCTGCTCGACCGCGTCGCGCCCGAGGCGCTGGGCGGCACCGCGAAGCGCTATTTCACCGACGTTTCCTATGTCTACGAGCTGACGGCGCCGATGGACACCGTCGTCGACATGACCGAACGCGACCGCACCGAGCAGTTCTCCGCGCCGGTGCGCCCGGCGAAGAAGTAGCGGCGCGGCCGCTTCAGGTTGTGAGGCGTGGCCGTTGCGCGGATTGCGCGCGAAAGCGTCGACATCATCGATGATCGACGCCCGGCATTCGTAGTTGCACGCAATCGACCGTTAAAACTTCGTTGAACATGCTGCGGCATACACCGAGCAGGATACCGCTTGAGGAACCGATGAGGCTTTGGGTCAGCCTGACCTTGCTCGCGGCAGTTTTGCCGGCCGGGCTGTCACTTGCGCTGACCACGGCGCCAGCGCCGGCGCCCCGCGACCCCGCGACAATCCGCGCCAGCTATCGCCGGCCGGACGTCATTCCGTTCCCGAGCAGCAATCCCTATTCCGAGGCGAAGTCGGCGCTTGGGCAGATGCTGTTCTTCGATCCGCTGCTGTCGCGGTCCAAGACGCGCTCCTGCGCGACCTGCCACAATCCGACCCTGTCATGGGGTGACGGACTTCCGCGTGCCATCGGGGAGGACCCCAAAGGCATGCCGATCCGCTCGCCGACATTGATCGATGTCGCCTTCTTCGAGCCCTTGGGGTGGGACGGCAAGTTCAGGGACCTCGAATCCGTCGCGTTCGGGCCGCTGCTCAGTCCGATGAACCTGAACATGACCGAGGCGGAATTGATCGCGCGCCTCTCGGCGATATCAGGCTATGCCGACGCGTTCACGCATGCGTTCGGGGATGCAGCGATCACGCGTCCGAGGATCGAGCAGTCGCTGGCGACCTTCGAGCGCTCGATCGTGGCCGGCGAGGCGCCGTTCGACCGCTGGATCAAGGGCGACGACAGTGCGATCAGCGCATCGGCCCGGCACGGCTTTGAGCTGTTCAACGGCAAGGCGCGTTGCTCGTCCTGTCACAGCGGCCCATCCTTCTCCGATGGATCATTTCAGGATATCGGCACCGCCAAAGGCAATGACATTGGACGCGGCCGCTTCTTTCCGACCTCGGCAAAGCTGAAATATGCGTTCAAGACCCCGACATTGCGTGACGTCGCGCGCCGTGCGCCCTACATGCACGATGGATCGGTCCCGACGCTGGAAGATGTCATCGATCTCTACAACAGGGGCGGGATCGAACGGCCGAGCCGCTCGCCCGATATCAGGCCCTTGTCACTGACGGCAAGCGAGAAGAAGGACCTCGTCGCCTTTCTTGAATCGCTGACCGCCACGAACCCGCCGTTGCCCGGGGTGCCCAAGCTGCCGCGCTGACCTCAGCCCGAGGTCTTCAGGACCTTCGAATATGGCCGCTCAGAAACAAAATGGTTGGCAGCAAGCCTGGTCAGGCGAGGTGCGGCAGCGAGGCCCCGAGCAGGCCCAGTCCGGCGATCAGGCAGACACCGGCGCAGGCCTCGAACAGGTCCGCACGCAATCGGTACGATCTGGTCGCGTAGGCGAGGGCCGATCCCACCCCGATAGTGACGATACTCAACGCTCCGAACATGATACCGGCCTCCCGATCCGATTTGTCCGGATTGCACTACGACAGTTGAATTGAGCTCCCCTGCCGGAACTAGCTAAAATTGTAAGCAACCGGTTGAAGAGATGTCACGAAGGACGGCACCGGGAACCGGCCCGCCAACATTAACCACGACACAACCAAGAGGTGTCGGGCCGGCACAAAACGCTAAAATTTGATATAAGTTAAACAAGTCCTTAAGTGTGTGGGCGGTCGGTTCGATGTTTAGTGAATGGGCGCGAGGTGCCGGCTCGGCCGTGCGCTCCTTTGTTACCACATGCCTTGCGGCGGTTCTGTTCTGCGTCGTGGCCGCGCGCGATGCCGAGGCGCATGTCAAATGGTTCTGCGCCTACGACGTCGCCGGCCAGCCGCGCGGACTTGAGAATGTCCTTTGCCTCGATTTCGAACTGCTGCTCGGCACCGCCGTGTTCTGGCTGTTTGCGGGTTGCCTGATCGAGCCCACGTCGCTCGGTGAGGCGACGATCCGGGCGCTTGATCGCGTCACCGCGGGACTGCGGCTGTACACCGAGCACATGATGCGCGCCGTTTGCGCGTTCTTCTTCATCTCGATCTGGGCGGTGGGCGGCATCCTGCTGACACCGGAGTTGAAGACGACGTCGCAGTTCGTGGCCACGGTGCAACTTCTCATCGCCGCCGGAATGCTGTCGCGGCGCACGCTGCCGCTGTCGGCGGCGGGGATGGTGATCCTGTTCGGGATCGGTATCCGCGACTACGGCATCTTCCATCTCGCCGACTACCCGATCTTCCTCGGCGTCGCCGCCTATTTCGCCCTCGTCGGGTTGAACAGGGATCTGTTCGGAGTTCGGCCGATCGACGTGATGCGGTACGCCGCGGCGGTGACCTTGATGTGGGCTTCCGTTGAAAAATGGGCCTACCCGGAATGGAGCTTCCCGCTTCTGATCGAGCATGCCGCGATGACCCTCGGCTTCGACAACGAGTTCTACATGCGCGCCGCCGGCATGGTGGAATTCGCACTCGCCTTTGCCTTGATCTGGACGCCGCTGATCCGGCGCTGCGCCGCCGCCGTGCTGACGGGGATGTTCATCAGCGCCTGTTTCGAATTCGGCAAGATCGACACGATCGGGCATTCGGCGATCATCGCCGTCCTGCTTGCGATCGTCGCCGACAACAAGGTGCTGCCGCGCGATCGTCGCGCGCCGTGGCTTGCGCCGGTCGCACTCTGCGCCGCGCTGTCGGTGACGCTATTCGTCTACTATTTCGGCCATGCGGCGCTGTTCAAGACCTCGGTCCTGTAGATCCAGCGCCGGCTCGCGGGGCTATTTGGCGACGTGGACGACGAGTTTCATCTTCGGATGAATGCCGCACAACACCGTATAGTCGCCGGGTACCGAGAAGGTGACGTCGAACTTGCTGCCCGGCTGCTGGTCGCCCGAGTCGAAGCTGAACGTATCGCTGCTCAAATAAGCGTGATGCAACAGCTCGCCGTCATCGTTAACGAACCGTAAAACCTCGCCCCGCTTGATCGAGATTTCCGCGGGCCTGAATTCGCGATCCTTCTGCGAAATCGCATAGGGGCCCGCGCCCAGAGCCGCCCCGGCCAGCGTGCCGGCGACGACAGCTCCCGCAATTGGCGCGCGGCCGAACTGACCGAGGCGCGCGGCGCGCAACAAGCCTGACTGCATGAAAACTCCGCTTCAACCTCGAACACCCGACACGGCTACCCCAGGGTGCAAAGTTGTGCGTCCCGGATTACCTGTGAGGGTGATTATCGCCAGCTGATCTTAACGATTTTGGCATCAGTTCCAGTCACTACTTAGGCAATTTTGAAAAGACCATATTTCGCAGTGCTGCGCCTTTCGCGTGGCTTGAGTATCGAGCACTACGGCGAAGCGCGGGTATGGACAGCCTGGTTAGCAACCTTAGGGTGAAGGGCGAGGAGGCGCTTCGGTTCGCAACCGGCCGTCTGTCGCGCCTTGCCCTGACCAAGGGATCGATCCGCGCCCAGATTCTGATTTTCTGTCTCGCGATGAGCGCCATTGCGGTCGCCCTTGGCGGATACTCCATCCTCGGCATCCGTCACGCCGGCGATCTGGTGGCGAAGACGTTCGACGAATCCCTGATGTCGATCAACTACGCGCGGGCCGCCGGCGCCGACTTTGCCGCGATGCGGGTCGCGTCGATGGAGCGGTTGCTGACGACGGACCCGGAGCTCCGCGCGAGCCTCGACAGCCAGATCGAAAAGCTCGCGAAGACGCTCTCCGAAGACCTGACGATCGCCGCCGATCGGTCGCAGTCCTCGCGGGCGGCACAAGCCGCCGCCAAGGTCCAGGAAGCCGCCGACGCCTGGATGGCGCTGCATCGCCGTGCGGTCGGCTCCGCAATGCAGGGAAGCCCGGCATCCGATCCGCATGCATCCGGCACCTCGGTCGGCGACCTCGATCGCTATTCCAGGATCGTCGGCCAGCAGGTCGAGCTGCTGGTGAACTATACGGCCGGCGACGGTTTCTTGTTCCGGCAGCGCGCGCTCTCGACGATCAAGCGGGATCTGCAACTGAACGTGGCGGGGCTCACCGTCGCGCTGTTCTTGTCGGCGCTGTTTTCATGGTTGCTGGCGCGCCGCATCATCGGGCCCGTCGCCATCGCATCGAGGGCCGCGCGGAGCATCGCCGGCGGCGACCTCGATGCGACGATTCCGAAGGGCGGCACCGACGAGCTCGGCACGCTGCTGACCGCCATGGAAACCATGCGCGACAACATCAGGCGGATGGTCAATCAAGAGGTGTCGCAGCGTCGTTCCGCGCAGGCGCGGCTCTCGGACGCGCTCGAGACGTCGCGTGAGGGTGTCGTATTGCTCGATGCGGACGGCCAGGTCGCTCTCGCCAATTCGCGTGCGAGCGAGTTCATCCACCTTTCGCCGCAGTTGTTGCAGTCGAATCGGTTCGATGCCGCCGACCTGGCGCCGGCCGATCGCGAGGTCGATGGGTTTGCGAGCGAGGCGCAGCTTGCGGACGGACGCTGGCTGCGCGTCAGCCGCAGCGAGACGCAGGAGGGCGGCGTCGTCCTCGTGTACAGCGATATCTCCGCGCTGAAGCAGCAGAAGGCCGAGCTGCACGCGACCAATCTGCGGCTCGACGCGGCGCTCACCCACATGTCGCAGGGCCTGTGTCTCTACAACAGCGAGGCGCGGCTGCAAGTCGCCAATCGCCGGTTCTGCGAGATCTTCGATATTTCGCCGGAGCTCGTCGTTCCCGGGATGACCATGGAAGACGTGCTCGACCTCAGCATCGCCGCCGGCAATCATGGCGATCGCACCGTCGCCGACCTGCTGGCAGAGCGTGAGAGATCGCTGGCCCAGCACGAGGGCGGCAACTATTTGCAGCATCTCAACGACGGGCGGATCATCGCCATCGCGCAGCGGCCGACATCCGACGGCGGCTGGCTCGTCACCTGCGAGGACGTCACCGAGCAGCAGCGTGCCGAGTCGCAGATCGCGTTCATGGCCCGGCACGACGCGCTGACCAAATTGCCGAACCGCACCTTGCTCGGCGAGCGGATCGAGCAGGCGGTCGGGCAGGTCGGCCGCGGACTCGGCTTTGCGGTGTTCTGCCTCGACCTCGACAATTTCAAGCAGGTCAACGACACGCTCGGGCATCCGGTCGGCGATGAGCTGTTGTGCGCGGTCGCGGACCGGCTCAATGCCTGCGTCCGCGAGGTCGATACCGTCGCGCGTTTGGGCGGCGACGAGTTCGCGGTGATCCAGTGCGGCGTGCAGAGTGCCGAGGATTCCGAACGTCTCGCCCGCCGCATCGTGGAATGCGTCGGGGCGTCGTACGAGCTGAACGGCCATCGCGTCGTGGTCGGATGCAGCGTCGGCATTTCGATGTCGCCGGGCGACGGCACCACCGGCGAGAAGCTGCTGAAGAACGCCGACGTCGCGCTGTACCGCGCCAAGATGGAGGGCCGCGGCACCTGGCGCTTCTTCGAGCCGGCGATGGACGCCAGCCTGCAACGGCGCCGGGCGCTCGAGCTCGACCTGCGCGAGGCGATGGGCAAGGACGAGTTCTCGCTGTACTACCAGCCGCTCTACGACCTGCATCTCGACCGCATCTGCGGCTTCGAGGCCCTGCTGCGCTGGCATCACCCCAAGCGCGGACTGGTGCCGCCGGACCAGTTCATCCCGATCGCGGAAGAGATTGGGCTGATCCGCCCGCTGGGAGAATGGGTGGTCAATCGTGCCTGCGAACAGGCCGCCACCTGGCCGAACGAGATGAAGCTCGCGGTCAACGTCTCCGCGGTACAGTTTCGCGATTCTGACTTCATCGACGTCGTCGTCGGTGCGCTGGCGGCGTCGAAATTGTCGCCGCGCCGGCTCGAGCTCGAGATCACCGAATCGGTGTTTCTCGCCAACAGCAACGAGACGCTGGCGACGCTGCACAAGCTGAAGGCGCTCGGGCTGCGCATCGCGCTGGATGATTTTGGCACCGGCTATTCCTCGCTGAGCTATCTGCGCAGCTTCCCGTTCGACAAGCTCAAGATCGACAAGTCGTTCGTCCGCGACGCGACCGCGACGCATGGATCGAAATCGATCGTCCGCGCCGTCATCAGTCTCGGCAAGAGCCTCGGCATGACCACGATCGCCGAGGGAATCGAGACCATCGAACAGCTGAACCACATGCGCGCGGAAGGCTGCAACGAGGCTCAGGGCTTCCTGCTCAGCCACCCGGTCCCGGTGACCGAAATCGCGGGAAAGATTCTCGAGCTGCGCAACGGCTTCAAGCCTGCCGTCGTCAGGAATGCGATGGCGAGCTAGAGCGTTTTCGAACGAAGTGGATGCCGGTTCGCGTGAAGAAAACGCGTCAACACGAGAACCTAGAGCCCCGTTCCAATTCCATCGGAACGGAAAGGCTCTAGGGCGAGGCCGTCGGCGCGGCTGGTGGCGTCAGGATCCAACTCAGTTCGTGATCCTTCATTCGATCATCCCGCGCGACGGGCTGCTCGCGGCGCGCCGCTCCGGCCCGCAGGACCCCTTGCAAAAGAAAAGGCGGCCCGACCGGGCCGCCTTTCCGTCTCGCATCGCGTCTGTCTACCCGCCGTTGCCGCCGATCACGGCGCGCACGGTATTGTCGGGGCCGAAATCCTCGGCGCTGTCGACATAGAGCAGCGCCGACAGCTTCGAGCGCGCGCGGTTGACGCGGCTCTTGATGGTGCCGACCGCGCAGCCGCAGATCGCCGCGGCATCCTCGTAGGAGAAGCCGGAGGCACCGACCAGGATCAACGCCTCGCGCTGGTCCTGTGGCAGCTTTTCGAGCGCGGTGCGGAATTCCTCGAACTCCAGATGCGCTGCCTGCGACGGCTGGCTCTTCAGCGTCTTGGCGTAGTTGCCCTCGGCGTCCTCGACCTCACGACGCCGCTTCCGGTAGTCGGAGCGGAACAGGTTGCGCAGGATCGTGAACAGCCACGCGGGCAGGTTCGAGCCGGGCTGGAACGAGTCGATATTGGCGATCGCGCGCAGCAACGTCTCCTGCACCAGATCGTCGGCGCGGTCACCGTTGCCGGACAGCGAGATCGCGAACGCACGCAGGCTAGGGACCGATGCAAGGATATCGTCGCGAAGTTCATTCGTGAGAGGCATTAGTCCCCTCCATTGTTCTTGTCGGTATCGCCCCCGGCGACGGCCGCCGCGGCAGCCTCAGGGCCGTCGAGTTTGCGGATCAACTCCGCAAAGCGGTCGGGCACCCCTTGCCGCACCACGTCGTCGTACATGGCGCGAAGCTGGTGGCCGATTCTGGATTGAATCTCGGCGTTCAGACCGCCCTGCTTCTTTACTTCCTTCATGATGTGATCCACGCTTCCCCGGGAGTTAAGTCTCTGATTTTCAAGCTATTTCCTCGAAAAGAGAGGCTGGCCGCGTTGCCTCGTCGGTCAGGAGCTAATGCGAAGTTGCCGATAAAGTTCCGGAACGCTGGAACTATTTCGTGGAACTTTTTCGGCTTTCGCGCGTAATCGGGCATGCAGGGGAACCGGGGTCGCTCAGATTGGTACGCCGCCCCGAGACGAAAGGTTTCAGGCTGCAAGGCCTCACGAACAAGGATGGAGTGGGAATGTCCCGATCGCAGATCGTTGCCGAACACCTTCCGCTGTTGCGCCGCTACGCACGCGCACTGACCGGAAACCAGGCGTCAGGGGACGCCTATGTCGGGGCCATGCTCGAGGCCTTGTTGCAGGATGGATCGCTGCTCGACCAGACGCACGGCCCGCGCGCCGGCCTGTTTCGGCTGTTCACCCAGATATGGAATTCGGTGGCGGTGAACAACAACGACAATGAGGAGGTGGCGACGCTGTCGCTGCCGCCGGAGCGCCGACTCTCCAACATCACGCCGCTGCCGCGGCAGGCCTTTCTGCTGTTGTCGCTGGAAGGTTTCTCGGAAGAGGAGGTCGGCTATATTCTCGGCACCGACATCGCCGAGACGCGCAAGTTGACCGACGCCGCCGGCCGCGAGATGGCCGCGGAGATCGCCACCGATGTCCTGATCATCGAGGACGAGACCTTCATCGCGATGGACCTCGAGAGCCTGGTGAAGAATCTCGGCCATAACGTCATCGGCGTTGCGCGCACGCATTCCGATGCGGTCGCGCTTGCCAAGAACAAGAAGCCCGGTCTGATCCTCGCCGACATCCAGCTCGCCGACGGCTCGTCGGGACTCGATGCGGTGAACGAGTTGCTGCGCACCTTCGAGGTGCCGGTGGTGTTCATCACCGCCTATCCGGAGCGCTTCCTGACCGGCGAGCGGCCGGAGCCGGCGTTCCTGATCTCCAAGCCGTTCCAGCCGGCGATGGTGTCGGCGGTGGCGAGCCAGGCGCTGTTCTTCCAGCGCAACTCGCGCAACCGCACGCCGCGCGCGGCGTCGGCATGACGACCTGATTTGATCTAGGCTGGAAACTCGGACCGGCGTACCGCAAGGTGCGCCGGTTTTTCATGAGCCATGATCTTGCTATGGGCGGTGCAACAGCCACGGCGCGGCGAGGAACCGGCATTGTCAAAAGGCGTTTGCTTTTCATTATTGAGGTTTGCCGGGAGCCGTTGTGTCGAGATTGCAGACTCCGACGACATTGCGAGGCGAAACCACTGAACGTCTCTTCATCGGAAGCAGCGAGCTGGCCGGGCTCAGCAAGGATTTCGATTGGGCGAGCACCTCGATAGGTCCGCCCGAGACTTGGCCTGACAGCCTGAAGACCGCGGTCCGCATCATGCTGACGTCGCAGCAGCCGATCTGGATCGGATGGGGCGACGATCTTACCTTCCTCTACAACGATCCCTACAAATCGATCATCGGCGGCAAGCATCCACGTGCGCTCGGGCAGCCGACCCGTGTGGTCTGGCGCGAGATCTGGAACGACATCGCGCCGCTGCTCACCAAGGCGATGAGCGGGAGCGAAGGGACTTATGTCGAGGCGCAGCTCCTGATCATGGAGCGCAACGGCTTTCCGGAAGAAACCTATTACACCTTCTCCTACAGCCCGATTCCCGATGCCGACGGCCTGCCTGCCGGGATCTTCTGCGCCAACACCGACGATACCCAGCGGGTGATCAGCGAGCGGCAACTCTCGCTGCTGCGCGAGCTTGCCAGCCGCTCCGCCGAGGCCCGCAGCGTCGGCGAGGCCTGCGAACGCAGTGCGGCTGCGATTGCGACCGATCTTCGGGATCTGCCATTCGCGATGATCTATCTGATCGATTCGCAGGAGCAGGTCGCGCGGCTGGCCGCGACAAGCGGCATCGCTCGCGACCATGCCGGAGTCATCCCGCAGCTCGCGCTCGATGGCAGCGCTGCATGGCCGATCGCCGAGGCGCAGGCGAGCCGCGACGGCGTTTTGGTGCAAAACCTGAAGCCGATGTTCGGCGTCGATTTCCCGTCCGGCGGTTGGCGCCAAGCGCCGGAGCAGGCCGTCGTGCTTCCGATTCTTGCCGCCGGTGATGCGCTCGCGGGATTCCTGATCGCGGGCCTCAGTCCGGTCCGACTCTATGACGAACGCTACACGAGCTTTCTCGGGCTCGTATCCGCGCAGATCACGGCGGCCATCAACAACGCCCAGGCCTATGAGGACGAGCGCCGTCGCGCCGAGGCGCTGGCCGAGATCGACCGCGCCAAGACCACCTTCTTCTCCAATGTCAGCCATGAATTCCGCACGCCGCTCACCTTGATGTTGAGCCCGCTGGAGGAGCTGCTGTCCGAAGCCGGTGGTCAGCTGCTGCCGGGGCAACGTTCGCTGGCCGATATCGCCCATCGCAATGGCCAGCGCCTGCTGAAGCTCGTCAACACGCTGCTGGATTTTGCGAGGATCGAGGCAGGTCGCGTCTCGGCCGCTTTCGAGCCGGTCGATCTCGTCGCGCTGACGTCGGATCTCGCGTCGAACTTCCGGTCGGCCATCGAGAAGGCCGGCCTGCGTCTCGTGATCGAGGCTCAGCCGCTGCCACAGCCTCTCTATGTCGACCGTGACATGTGGGAGAAGATCGTTCTCAACCTGCTGTCAAATGCCTTCAAGTTCACCTTCGCGGGCGAGATCGGGGTCTCGATCAAGGCTTCGGCTGATGGCGCTCACGCCGAGATCGCGGTGCGCGACACCGGGACCGGCATTCCCGCACCCGCGCTGTCGCGCATCTTCGAACGGTTTCAGCGTGTCGAAGGGGCGCGCGGCCGCTCATTCGAAGGAAGCGGCATTGGCCTTGCGCTGGTGCGCGAACTCGTCAAGCAGCATGGCGGGCAGATCTCGGTCGAA
Organism: Bradyrhizobium sp. UBA2491; assembly: GCF_002341725.1. Taxonomy (NCBI): domain Bacteria; kingdom Pseudomonadati; phylum Pseudomonadota; class Alphaproteobacteria; order Hyphomicrobiales; family Nitrobacteraceae; genus Bradyrhizobium; species Bradyrhizobium sp. UBA2491. The sequence continues at coordinate 36,839 of NZ_DDOP01000047.1, read as the reverse complement.
AGCCAGGTCGAGCGTGGCACAACGTTCACGGTGACGCTGCCGTTCGGGACCGAGCATTTGCCTGCCGAGCAGATCGGCGCGGGCAAATCGTCCATGCCGAGCAGCGCCCGCGCCCAGGCCTATCTCGACGAAGCGATGGGATGGCTGGAGGGCGGTGGAGTCGATGATCGGCCCGATCCGTCGTCGTCGGAGGATCTCGGCTTCGTGGCGCCCGCCGTCGTGGGGCAGCGACAGCGCATCCTGCTCGCGGACGACAATGCCGACATGCGCGAATATGTGCGTCGCCTGCTCGCGCCGCTCTACGACGTCGAGGCCGTCGAAGATGGCCAGGCGGCGCTCGAGGCCGCATGGCGGCGTCGGCCCGCCCTCGTATTGAGCGACATCATGATGCCGCGCCTCGACGGCATCAGCCTTCTCAATGCGCTCCGCTCCGACGAGGAGCTCAAGGGCCTGCCGGTGATCTTCCTGTCGGCCCGCGCAGGCGAGGAGGCGAAGGTCGAGGGCCTGCAGATCGGTGCGGATGATTATCTCGTCAAGCCGTTCAGTGCCCGCGAACTGCTGGCGCGTGTTGCCGCCAATCTCGAGCTTTCGGCCACGCGGTCTGAACGTTCTGCAAGGCTCGAGGAGGAGGCCCACGTCCTCGAACTCCTGAACAAGGTGGGCAGCACGGTCGCCGGCGAACTCAATCTTGATAGGGCGGTTCAGATCGTCACCGATGCCGCGACTGAATTGACCGGCGCCGCGTTCGGTTCGTTCTTCTACAATGTGATCAACGACACGGGGGAGAGCTACACGCTCTACACCCTGTCCGGCGCGCCGCGCGAGGCATTCTCGCAATTTCCGATGCCGCGCAACACCGCGGTGTTCGCGCCGACCTTCAGCGGCGATGCGATCGTGCGGTCGGACGACATTCTGGAGGATCCGCGTTACGGCAAGAGCGATCCACATTACGGGATGCCGAAAGGACATCTGCCGGTGCGCAGCTATCTCGCCGCGCCCGTGGTGTCGCGATCCGGCGAGGTGCTGGGCGGGCTGTTCTTCGGTCACCCGGAGCCGGGCATTTTCGATGAACGGGCGGAGCGTCTGATCGCCGGCATCGCGGCGCAGGCTGCGACCGCGATCGACACCGCGCGGCTGTTCCAGGCCGCCGAGCGCGAATTGGTCGAGCGTCGCCGCGCCGAGGCTGCGCTGCAAGCGCTCAACGCCACGCTGGAGCAGCGCGTCCTGGAGGAGGTGCAGGAGCGGACCAAGGCCGAGGAGCAGTTGCGTCAGGTCCAGAAGATGGAGGCGGTCGGACAGTTGACTGGCGGCATCGCACACGACTTCAACAACATGCTCGCCGTGATCATCGCCGGGCTCAATCTCATGCAGCGCAAGCTCGCCAAGGGGGAGATCGACGTTGATCGCTTCCTCGACGCGGCCGTGGATGCCGCGCAACGCGCCGCCGGATTGACGCAGCGTCTGCTCGCCTTCTCGCGTCAGCAGCCGCTGGCGCCGGTGACCTTCGATCCCAACCGGATGATCGCGGGGATGGCGGACTTGCTGGCGCGGACGCTCGGCGAGACCACCAGTCTGGAAGCTGTGCTGACTGCCGGGGTTTGGCAGGTGCGCGCCGATCCCGGGCAACTCGAAAACGCCGTCCTCAATCTCTGCGTCAATGGCCGCGATGCGATGCCGGACGGCGGCAAGCTCACGCTGGAGACATCCAACGCCTATGTGGACGAGATCGCGGCCAAGGCTTACGCCATTCCGTCGGGCCAATATGTCATGATCGCGGTCGCCGATAACGGCAGCGGCATGAGCGAAGAGGTGATGGCCAAGGCATTCGATCCCTTCTTCACCACCAAGGGCATCGGCAAGGGCACCGGCCTCGGTCTCAGCCAGGTCTATGGTTTCGTGCGTCAGTCCGGCGGGCATGTCAGGATCTATTCGGAGATCGATGTCGGCACGACCGTCAAGATCTATCTGCCGCGGCATCGCGGCGAGGCGGGGCCCGATTTTGTCAGGCGGACGCCGATCGCCTCCTATCGCGGCCAGAAAACCGAAGTCGTCCTGGTGGTGGAAGACGAGGAGCGTGTGCGCGTCATCTCGGTCGAGGCGCTGCGCGAGCTCGGCTACACCGTGATTGGCGCGGCCAATCCGCGGGAGGCTTTGCAATTGCTCGACGGCGGACTTTCCGTCGTGCTGCTGTTTACCGATGTCGTCATGCCCGCGATGTCCGGCCATGAACTCGCAGTTCAGGCCCGCGAGCGTATCCCGGGCCTCAAGGTGCTCTACACCACCGGCTACACCCGCAATGCCATCGTTCACAACGGCATCCTCGACCCCGGCACCAATCTGCTGCCGAAGCCGTTCTCGATCGACGAGCTGGCTACTAAGGTCCGCGAGGTCCTGGACGGGATCTAATCCGTGATCCGGAAGCGGCGGCTGTTCAGCGGCCGGTCTGGTCCCTTGCGCAAAGCTACTTCAGCGTCACCCGGACCGGCATCGTGCTGAGCGCCCGCAGGCCGGAGCTGTCGCGGAACGCGACCGGGCCCGCGATCTCGAACTGCTTCACGCGGCTCGCAAGCGCTGCGATCACGGCCTCCGCCTCCAGCCGCGCCACCATCTGCCCGACGCAGCCATGGATGCCGACGCCGAAGCCCATGTGCCCGGACAGCCGCCGCCTGACGTCGAACTGGTCGGCATGCTCCCAGCGCGTCTCGTCGCGGTTGGCAGAGGCAAGCAGCAGCAGCACCTTCTCGTGCTTGCCGATCGTGACGCCTGCGATCTCGGTCTCGTGCGGCGTGGTGCGGAACACGAACGGCGCCGGTGAATCGAAGCGCAATGTCTCGTCGAAGGCCGCGCGCGACAGCGCAGGATCGGCTGCGAGCAGCGCCCATTGCTCGGGATGGCGCGCCAGCGTGTACAGTGCCATGCCGATGGCGCTGATCGTGGTGTCGAGCCCCGCCGAGAGCAGCGAGCGTACCAGCAGCGGCGCTTCCTCCGTGCTAATCTCGCCGGTGTCGGCGGCCTCGTAGACCTGCGCGCCAAAGCTGCCTGGGCGCAGCGCCTCGCGCTGGCAGCGCGCAGCGACCCAGGGCAGCACGCGAGGCGCCTGCTGCATCAAATCGCGAGAGTAGTCGTTCTCGGGCCCGAAGCCCGCGAACACCATCGCGCCATAGGTCAGGAAGTTCTCGCGGCCCTCCTGGTCGATGCCGAGTGCGTCTGGAAACACGCTGACCGGAAACACTTCGGCGATGTCCTTGATGGCGTCGAACGATCCGCGTTCGACCAGCCCGTCGACGAGCGTTGCAGCCTTGGCCTTGAAGTCATCGGCGAGCCGCCGCATCGCGCCAGGCGAGAGGATCCGCGCCAGCACCGCGCGGGTCCGGGTGTGCAGCGGCGGATCGGCTTCCAGCACGATGCTCGGCGGCCGCCACGGCTTCTCCTTGAAGTGGTTGGCAAGCCCAGCGCCGCCCGCGTTGCTGAAATTGACGTGGTCTCCGAAGATCGCCTTGACCTCGGCAAAGCGCGGCACCGCCCAGATGTCGTATTTGGTCAGGCGAATGACCGGCGCCGCGGCACGCAACCCGGCGTAGGTGCCGTACGGATCGGCCCGCGTCGCCGGGCTGAACGGATCGAAATCGCTGCGGACCATGTCGCCGGCAAGGGGGCTCACAGCGATGCTCATCGGATCCTCCCGTTATATCCAAGTTAATTGACCATAGTCAATTAACTTGGATATGACAAGGGGAGACCTCGTTTCGATTCCATCGGACCGGAAAAGTCTCTAGGAGACGGCAATGTCGATCGAGGAGCGATCCAGCAAGGGGGCGCGGCGCTTTCAGCGCAGGGCGCGCCAGGAAGCCGACAAGGAGGCGCTGAAGGCGCTGATCCTCGAGACCGCGCGCAAGGAGTTCGCCGCCGGCACGCTGGAGACCGTCTCGATCCAGAAGATCGCCGACGCGATCGGCTACTCGAAGGGCACCGTCCTCAAATATTACCCGACCAAGCTGCTGCTGCTGCTCGCGGTCAAGCAGCAGAACCTCGAAGCCGTCGCGGGCCAGCTCGAGCGGGTTCGCGCGCAGACCGCCGACAGTGACCTGCGGCTGCGGCAAGTGATGGAAACCTATCTCGACTATTGGGCCGACAATCCCGATCATTTCCGATCGCTGTTCTCGATGTCCGGCACGATCGAGGATCGCCGGTTTCCCGACGGCGTCTATTTCGGCGAGACCGAGATCGCGCGCCGCAGCTACGAGCTGTTCGTGATCTCGGTGCGGGAGTATCTCGCAGCCCGGGGAGCCGAACCGGCGCCGGGCCTGCCGCAGCGGCTGGCGAGCGCGCTGCTTGCGGCCACCCATGGCGTGGTCGCGCTCACGCTCGGCACGCCCACGATGAAGCTCCCTGACATGCGCGCCACCGGCCGCCTTCTGATTGCGAGCCTGATCGATGCCTGGACCAGCAAGCTTGCCGCCGCGCGGACCAGCGAGGGCTGGCCGCGGATCACGATCAGCACCTTTGCCTGAGGTCCCCGGAGCGCGGCGCGATCCGGGGTCTTCGCGCGTCTGGCGCGGCCCCGCATGCGCCACACGACGTAGAATCGCGGCCGCACGCCTGCTAAGCGCTGGCCCATGGATTCGACGCGGCGCGACAGATCGATCGGCTTTCTCTGCCTTCTGGTAACGGCGTTCGGCTGGGCCCTGAACTGGCCGTTGATGAAGCTGTTGTTGCAGCTATGGCCGCCGCTGTTCGCCCGTGGGCTTGCCGGCACCTGCGCCGCGGTGATCCTGGGCAGCCTGGCGCTGGCGCGCGGCCAGTCGCTCGCGGTGCCGCGCGAGGCGGTCCCGCGGCTGTTGTTCGCCTCCTTCACCAACGTCTTCGCCTGGATGGGCTTTGGCACCATCGCGATGAAGTTCGTCACGGTCGGCGAGGGCGCCTTGCTGGCCTACACGATGCCGATCTGGGCGATGCTGTTCGCCTGGCCGGTGCTGCACAGCCGCCCGACGTTGCGGGATCTGGCGGCGCTGGTGCTCGGCGTTGCCGGCGTCGCGCTGCTGCTCGGCAGTGGCGGCTTTGCGTTCAGCGCCGACAAGCTCACCGGCATCGCGCTCGCGCTCGCCTGCGCCATCCTGTTCGCGCTCGGCAATGTGCTGAACCGCAAGCCGCTGCCAATGCCGCCGCTGCCGGTGGTCGCCTGGCAGGTCGGCATCGGCTGTCTCGTGATGCTCGTGCTCGGAATTCTGTTCGAGCATCCGAATTACTCCGCGATCACGCCGTTCGGCCTCGGCTGCTTCGCCTATATGACGCTGATGCCGATGGGCATCTGCTATCTCACCTGGTTCGAGACGCTGCGCCGCCTGCCGCCGACATCGGCGTCGACCGGCATGCTGCTGGTGCCCGTGATCGGCGTGGTGTCGGCGGCGATCATCCTCGGCGAGCCGTTGGGGCTGCGCGAGATCGGCGCCATGGCGCTGACGCTCGGCGGCGTGACGCTGGCGTTGCAGCGGGCGTGAGGCCGCGCAGGAACGGACGTTGGCACATCGCGTTCTTCCCAAAAGGGAGCCTGGCCATGCGCAAGGCGATCGCGCAGCTTGATGCAGAGCAGAAGGCGCAGCTGCTTTATCTCGCGGATTTCGGCACGGCGATGTTCACGTCGGCGCTCGTTGTCTGCACTTTGAAGGCGATAGTGGACCTGTTCGTTGCGGGCTGAGCCGCGATATCGAAGCCCATGCGCCGTCAATCCTCTTGCGGCGCGTCTGCTTGCGTGTGCCCCTCGGGCCCGCGATCGAACACCCCGTATTCGCTGGACTTCACCCCCGCCGTTCCGTCGGTGCCGACGCCGGCCAAACCGAGCTTGAGGAGCTCGCGGACCGCCGCGGCGCGGGTCGGCATACGGTGCTTGAAACGGAAATCGTCGAGGGCAGCCAATTCCTCAGGCGACAACATGACCTGCAACCGTTCGCCGCGCAGCTCGTTCATTGGAAAAACCCAAACTTAGCTGAATGAGTAATTTGCTAAACCGACCAACTCACATTGGGTTCCATGGATTGAGACAAAAACGTTGATTGAGTATAATTAACAAGCAAAATCAATACTTTAAGTAGGAAAATATTGGAACGGTCCTGCCGCTGTCCCGTTGTGTTGAGGGAGAGATGCCATGACCAACGACGTCAAGCTTCCCCGAAAACTATCCGACGAGCCGGCAGCGCCGAAACCGCGGCGGCCGAGCCACGCACGGGTCATCGATCAACTGGACCGCTGGGCCAACAGTCCCGGTCTGCAACCGCCAAGGGTCAACGATGAAGACGATTCAAAAGCGGAAACGTTCTGAGCCTCATACGTTCGAGCAGCGGCTCGAAGAGCATCGGATGCGCCTCGAGAGCCAGCTCGCGCGGTTGCCGCAAGGCGCCGAACGCGAGCAGACGGCCGCGCGCATCGAGCAGCTGCGCACGGCCGTCGAGCTGAACGCGATGCTGTCGATGAGCGAATAGCGCGACAAATCGAGCGGCGGGAGCGTCAACTCGCTCCCGCCGCTTGCTTGCCTGCCATTCCCACGTTGATGCGGATGAAGTCCCCTGATGACCGCCGCAAGGCTGATGCTCCTGCCGGGCGCGGCAGACCATGGTCAGCCGTCATCCTTGGCGTGGACACCGGGAAATTTCTGAATATTAGAAGTTCGTCTCTGAGTTGCCCGGCGTGTCAAGTTGCTTGGTTTGAACGCCGGCCGACACGGGTTGCTTTGCATGGGGTTGTTTTCGATATTTGGCCGCGGCCCTGCGACGGCCCCATGACTTCACATCATGACTTCAGATCGCTCTGGCTAGTCCGTCGCCAACGGCGTCATTGACGTCGTTCCGGCTGGCGGGACGATCGACGCCATTGTGGATGTCACTGGAATTGCCCATTGCGGCCTCCCGGATTCGCTACATGCGGATCAACATGGCGCGCGGGGCGTTCCAAAAAAGTGAAGGACTGGAGGTATCGTCTGCCGCCGGAATCCTTGGCGCATGCCGGGCCAGCCGGTAGGATGGAACCCGGATGGCAGTTTTGGACCTAAGGGAAAGACGGGGAATGAAGCACGTCGACGTCGCGGTGATCGCAGCCACGCTGTGGCTGCTGGCGTCGATGGTGCTGGACATCCTGACGCCGAAATCGATCACCGCGCTGATGATTGCCACCGCGCTCGCCCCACCGTTCCTGATCGGGATCGGCATCCATTTTGCGCGCGAATATTTCAAGGCGAAGAAGCGCAGCTACCGGCCGCCGCAGTGGGACGAACGCTTCAGGAACTAGAGCTTTTTCGAGCGAAGTGGACACCGCAAACCCGTCAAACGGGCGGCCCGGCGGGGCAGGGCTGCGTCAGCTGCATTGAACTGGGCTCACGGCTTGCTAAGCTTGCGCCATGACCGAGCACCTCACTGACACGATCAGCCGCCTCTACACCGATCCCGGCGAATATGTCGACAGCGACCATCCCGCCGTCGAGGCGTTCGCCCGCGCCGCCGTCCCGGCTGGCGCCAGCGCGCGCGACAAAGCGAGCCGGCTCTACACCGCGGTCCGCGACGGCATTCGCTACAACCCCTATGTCAGCATGCGCTCGCCTGAGAGCTATCGGGCTTCCAGCGTGCTCGCGGCCGGCAACGGCTACTGCGTCGGCAAGGCGGCGCTGTATGCCGCGGCCTGTCGGGTTCACGGCATCCCGGCCCGGGTCGGCTTCGCCGATGTCCGCAACCACCTCACCACCGAGAAGCTGCGCCAGAGCATGGGCTCGGACCTGTTCACCTGGCACGGCTTCACCGAAGTGTTCGTCGACGGCGCCTGGCGCAAGGCGACCCCGACCTTCAACGACACGCTGTGCGCCAAGCTCGGCGTCAAGCCGCTCGACTTCGACGGCCATTCCGACGCGCTGCTGCATCCGTTCGATGGCGAGGGCCGTGCCTACATGCAGTACGTCAACGACCACGGTACCTATCACGACGTCCCGGCCAAATTCCTGATGCGCGAGATGGCGCGCGAATACGCCAACATGCAGGGCGAGGACATGTCCGGCCGCGACATGGAGCAGGAAGCGGCGGAGCAGTAGCGGCACGCTGGCGGAGGGGGCGGTGTCATGGATGCCGAGCTGCCAAAAGCGCAGGCCGCCCGGCCGGCCACCGGCTGGGACGATACGGTCGCGCTGACCGGCTTCATCCTGGTCGCGGTTGGGCAGGCCTCCAATCAGGTTTTGGCGCGCGGCCTTGCCGGGTCGGTGCCGCCGTTCTCGCTGGCTTTCTTCCGCTGGAGCATCATCGCCATCGGACTGGCGCCGTTCGCGATCGCGGCGGTCCGGGACGGCAAGATCCCGCTGGCGCAGAATCTGTGGCCGATCCTCGCCGCCGGCTTCCTCGGCATGTTCCTGTGCGGCGGCCCGGTCTACATCGCGGGCATCACGACCACCGCGATCCACATCGCGCTGATCTTCGCGCTGTCGCCGATCATGGTGCTGTTGATCTCGGCCGCGCTCGGCATCGAGCATATCGGTCCGCTGCAATGGCTCGGCACCGCGCTGGCGCTCGCCGGGGCGCTCTTGATCGTCTCCGGCGGGCACCTCGAGGCGCTGACGCAATCGAGCGCGGCCTGGGGCGATCTGTTGGTGGTCGGTGCGATGCTCGGCTGGTCGGGCTACACGCTGGTGCAGTCCCGCGTCGCGCCGCGCGCTTCGCTGCTGGCGCGGGTCAGCCTGTTCTCGGCAGCCGGTGCGCTGTGCTCGCTGCCGCCGGCGCTTCTGGAAATGTGGACCTCGCCGGCGGCGGTCTTCAATGCCCGGGCATTCGAGGCCTATGTCTTCGCCGGCCTGGTGCCCGGCCTGCTCGCCTATGCCGGCTTCGCCTGGCTCGGTGCACGATTCGGCTCGGTGCGGACGTCGCTGGTGCTCTATGTCGCGCCGATCGCCAGCGCACTGTTGTCATGGCTGATCCTTGGCGAGCCACCCAAGCTGATCCATTTGGTCGGCGGCTTGCTGATCCTCGGCGGCGTCTGGGCGAGCCTGCGCAAATAGGCCGCGCGCGCGGCTCCATCACGACCATTCGTCCCGCTTCATATCCACGGAAAGCTCCGCGGGGATGCAACCTTTTGCCGCGATGTGCGTTGAATCCATCGTCGATTCAATAGCTTATCGGAGTGCCGTATGAATTTGACTCCCCAGCAGCGCAAGGACCGTGACGCGCAGCGTCAGCAAGAGGCGTCGCAGGCGATGAAAGAGCATCGCGCCAACGAGAAGGCCTTCTACGACAATTTCCAACGCCTCAAGGCCGAACGCGAGGCGCGCGAAGCAGCGCAGGCCGCAACGAAGTAGCCGCCGGGAGCCGACCCCTCGCATCCGGATAGGCCGGATCAGACAGATCGAGAAGGAGTGGAAGCGAGCGGGGCGAGCGCGGCGCAATCGGGCTCGCCCCGATGACGAGATGAAATCTCCAGGCTTGTGGAGGACATCAGATGTATTTTGCCGATAAGAAGACGGTGACTTGCAAATGCGGCGAGCCCTTGAGCGAATTGATGCTCGTCGACGACCAGACGACCGGAATCAAGTTTCATGTCGGTCGTTGCCCGTCATGCCGTGAGGTGACGGTTGTTCGATCCCAGGACGCGCCATCCGGCGACGATGCGTGAAGCAGACGGCCCTTCCGCCTCGGCGCGAGGGCCGTCCGTGCACTGACCCGCTTGCGAGACGGAGCATGCACGACAGGCCGGCTGACGCATCGCGCGTGAAAGGCCAGAAGAGCCGCTGAAAAAAGAGCAGGGCGCGACCGGCATCACCACGGTCGCGCCCTACGTCGCCGGTCAATGGGGCAGGGGGAATAACCGGCTGTTGCAATGACTCGCAGACCCCCGGACTCGTTCCGCGCGTGTGAAAATTTTTCCGTACACGGTTAAGTGATGGCCGGACGCGAGAACCCCACGGGTTTCGTTCGCGTTGTGTCCGTGCTCGCCGAGGGATTGTTTAGCGGATTTCCATGGGGCGAAGGACATCACCATGTCGAAGAGACAGAAGGCAGTTTTTGCTGTGTTGGCGGTCGGACTGACGCTCGGCGCAGTCCAGCTCGCATCCGGTCATGATCTCATCGGCGGCCAGCAGGTCACGACCGCATTGGCGCCGGAGAGCGCAGTCAATCGCGCTGCGAAGACCGACCGCGCCGCGGTTCCGGCGGCCGGCCTGGCGAGTCGCACGGTCGCGCTGAAGGTCGATCGGCTTCCCGATACATCGGTGCTGGTCCGCGTCCCTGTGGCCAGGGAAGAGGCCCGCAATCACCCGGCAGCACCCGGTCGCGCCAGCCCGGGCGATACCCGCAAGGTGGCCTGCGAGCCCGTGGTCAGCGTCCTGACCGAGGTCGCCAAGCTGCTGCAGCCCGGCCGCTGCGTGACTTGAACTCCGGTATCTCACCGTCATTCCCCGGTGCGCAATAGCGCAATTGGGGGCGCCCCTTGGCGCGAGCCCAGGAATGACGGTTGATAGGCGCTGCTATTCTTCTTCGTCCGGCTCGCTATCGCCGCTCGCCGCGCCGCGGCTTGCCATCAGGCCGAGCGCCAGCCCACCGACCGCGAGGATCGGGATCAGGCGCTTGACGCCGATGGCGCGGACGATCTGCAGGCCGGTGGCGATCAATGCGGGGTCGGCGAACGCGGTTGCCGCGGCTGATTTCGCGGCCTTCGCAGCTTTCTCGGCGCGCCTCTGCATCTCGCGCTTGCGTGCCGCGTAGACGGCAATCACGATCAGCGCGACGATCAGGAATACCGCGGCGCCGGAGAGGCACGCTTCCACCGGCCCATAGTGCTGCAGCACATAGACGAAGGCCGCCGCGCACAGGAAGGCGACCGTGATGAACAGCGCGATCCCGGCCGCGGCCGCAAGCGACGTCAGCCGCAGCGCGCTGCCGGTGGATTCCTTGACGTCATTGATCAGCCGCTGAAGCATTGATGGTCCGTGCCCTGAATCTTGCCTTGAAAAGCGCATCGACAAACGAGGTGGCGGCGCACCAGCGCTGCCATCTCGCCCAGAAGGATGGATTGCGCAGGGTGCGCATGCGGTCTGGCTAGCGACGCCAGGTGACGCCGATCAGAAAGCCGAGACCAAGCGCAAGGCCGACGGTCGCCAGCGGCCGTTGCGTGATCACCTCTTCCAGCGTTTCCTCGATCGAGGAGGCCGCGTCCTGCGCCGCGCCCATCATCGCGCTGCCGCGCTCCGACACGTCGTCCAAGGTCGATTCGGCGCTGGCGCGTGCATCCTTGTAGTGTCGGCGGGCCTGCTTGCCGGCATTGTTCGCAAACGAATTGAGCGCGTCGGTGATCTGTTCGGTGAGGGCTGCGATATCGTTCTTCACGGCGGTGACATCCTTTTCGAGGCGTTCATAGGTCGCTTTGTCCGTCATGTTCTTGATCCCAAATGCGCTGTCCGTGCTCGACATCGAAAGCTCCCGGAGAATTCGCGTGTCGTGAAAAACGTTTCGCTCCACGCAAGGTTCCAATTGTGCAACCGGCTTTGTTGCTCGACTCTTTTCTCTTCAATCGAAGCGGTGCCCCGCTTCGATTGAAGACGCTGTGTTAGCCCTCCGGCAGCTGCGGCGAATTGACCGGCATCAAATGCTCCTTGACGATCAATCCGACGATCAACAGTGGTGACGACAGGAAGGCGCCCATCGGGCCCCACAGCCAAGTCCAGAACGCAAGCGCCAGGAAGACCGCGAGCGCATTCAGCGACAGCCTGCGGCCGACGATCGTCGGCGTCACGAAATGTCCTTCCATGAAGGTTACGGCCGCGAAGCAGGCCGGCGCCAGCAGCCCGGCACCGACGGTCGGCGCAGAGATGATGCCGACCACGACCAGCACCACGAACATCGCGACCGGGCCGATGATCGGAATGAAATTCAGCGTCGCAGCGAGCGCGCCGAGCCCCGCCGGATTGGGCGTGCCGGTCGCCGCGCAGATCACGCCGGTGGCGATGCCGACGCCGACATTGATCATGGTCACCGTCAGCAGATAGTTGCCGAGATGGGTCTCGAGTTCGTTGAGGATCCGCAGCGTCCGAAGCCGCGCCGCGCGTTCGTTGAAGGTCATCACCAGGGCGCGGCGCAAATCCTTCCAGCTCGCGATGAACAGGATCAGGGTCGCGACGAACAGCAGGAATTCGGCGAAGGTCGGCGACAGGAATTCCAGCGTCGGCTGCACCCATTCGAATTTCGGCAGCTGGAACGCGGCCAGCGTGTCGGAGCCGCCGACCATGCTCTGTAGCTCCTGCCACAGCGCCAGCGGCCGGTCGAACACATGCAGCTTCTCCTTCAGCATCGCGCCGAGCTCGGGCAGCCGCGAGCTCCATTCCATCACCGGGGAGGCGATCAGCCCGACCATGAAGGCGACCGCCGCGCCGACCGCGATCACGATCAGCACGGCGCCGAGCGGGCGCGGGATCCGGTAGCGTTCGAGCAGGCTTGCCGCCGGCGACAGCATGGTGCCGACGATGAAGGCCATCGTGATCGGAAGGAAGAAGGCGCGTGCCAGATACAGCACAGCCACCACGACGATGACCAGCAGCGCGACCAGCGCAAAGGCGACGACCTCCGCGCGCCGGATGACCGGCGGCAATTCGGCCTTGCTGTCGGGGATGGGCGTGCCTTCGGGCGCATTGCCAAGCAGGCGCTGACTCGGAAAGGCGCGCACCAAATTCCTCCCGCACGAGGACAACAAACGTCGCGCCGCGAGCCTGCCCCGCGCGCCAAAATGTGCGTAACAACGGCCCGCTCTCCGAAAAGTTCCATCGCGGCTTCGTGAGGCGTGACGGGTTGACAATCGCGCTTTCGGGACGATTCGCGGCGGAACTCCCGCGCGGTCCCGCGCGTTGCATCGTCACAGCATCACCACGATGCGCATCCCGTTCAGGGGCAGCACATGACAGAGCAGTCTTTCTCCAGCCGCCGGCTTGCGTCGCGCGCCGCGCGGACCTTTGCCTTCGCCAGCGTCTTGTTCGTGGCGCCGTTCGTCCTCACCAATCCGGCCAGCGCCCAGGTCAGTTCTTCCGCGCTCGGTTATGCGTCGACGCAGCCTGGCGCATATCCCTCCGACGAGGTGATGAACGATCCCTCGACCGAAGCCACCGAGGACGGCGCGCTGCCGGCGCGGCTGCGTCCGACCACGGTCGCGCTCAACACGACCGAGGCGCCGGGCACCATCATCATCGATACCGGCAACACGGCGCTTTATTATGTGCTCGGCGGCGGTCGGGCGATCCGCTACGGCGTAGGCGTCGGCCGCGAGGGCTTCACCTGGGCCGGCACCCAGACCATCACCCGCAAGGCGGAATGGCCGGACTGGCATCCGCCGGCCGAGATGATCAAGCGCCAGCCCTATCTGCCGCGCTTCATGGCCGGCGGCCCGGGTAACCCGCTCGGCGCCCGCGCGATGTATCTTGGTTCGAGCGAGTACCGCATCCACGGCACCAATGATCCCACGACGATCGGCAAGTTCGTGTCGTCGGGCTGCATCCGTCTGACCAATGAAGACGTCTCCGACCTGTTCAGCCGGGTCGATGTCGGCACCAAGGTCGTGGTGCTGCCGAAGAACGCAGCCCATCTGGCCGCGCGTGAGATCGGCCCGGCCCCGACGCAGATCTCGGCCCGGCCGATGCCGCTGCAACCGCGTCCCGCGGTCATGACGCTGCCGTCGGGCCGTCAGGCAATGAACATCCCGGCGGGTTCGTCGTTGTACTGAGCATCGGCGTTGCACCGGGGAGCGGTATGATGAAGCTCAATTCCAGGCGGTGGGCGTTCGGGACGGCGGCATTGCTCGCTTTGTCCCTTGCGCCCGCGGCGCAGGCCCAGGATTTCTTCTCGCAACTGTTCGGCGGCTTCATCCAGGACCGCCCACCGGTGATCCGGATGCCGTTCGACGACGGCCCGGTGCCGATGGCGCCGCGGGTCGAACGCCGTGCGCGCTACGATGTCGGCCAGGCCTATTGCGTGCGCACCTGCGACGGCCGCTACTTCCCGCTGGCGGCGACCGGCAACCAGAGCAAGGCGGAAAGCTGCAACAGCTTCTGTCCGGCGAGCGCGACCGAGGTGGTCTATGGCGGCAACATCGACAACGCCGCGACCGAAGACGGCAAGCCGTACTCCGAACTGCCGAACGCATACCGCTATCGCGACCAGATCGTTTCGGGTTGCACCTGCAACGGCAAGGACCCCGTCGGCCTCGCGGCTGTCAAGATCGAGGACGATCCGACCCTGCGCAAGGGCGATATCGTCGCCGGCAAGGACGGGTTGATGGCGGTCGGCCGCCCGGATCGCCGCGGCGCGTCGCTCAACTTCACGCCGGCGCCGGATCGCGTCCGCGCCAAGTACGAACGTGCACCGGTGCTGGCGCGTGAATAGCATCGCCTCGACGGACGAGGCGCATTCGGTTCCGGCGTAGGGAACCGGTCTCATCTTCGCACGTTAGTTCAGTGCGAACACCACAATCACCGATGCCATCAGGGGGCCCCGCATGCTCGTCGGCGTACTCGTCACTTTCCTTGTCGTTATCCTGGTTCTTTATCTCATCAACATGCTGCCGCTCGACGGCCGCGCCAAGCAGATCGCACGGGTCGTCGTCATCATCATCGGCATCGTCTCGCTGCTGAAATATCTCGCGGTGTTTTAGGATCGCCGTTGCAAGCGAAACGACTTGTCTCCAACCAAAAAAGCCCCGGCGCATCGCCGGGGCTTTTGCTTGTCGCAGGATTCGCGGATCAGCCCGCGGCCTTGGCCTCGCGGCGGCGTGCGGTGAGGATGTATTCGGTGTAGCCGTTCGGTTGGGTGCGGCCCTCGAACACCAGATCGCAGGCGGCCTTGAACGCGACGCCATCGAATGACGGCGCCATCGGCTTGTAGAGACTGTCGCCGGCATTCTGCTTGTCGACCACGACGGCCATCCGCTTCAACGATTCCATCACCTGATCCCGGGTGATGACGCCCTGATGCAGCCAGTTCGCCAGATGCTGGCTCGAGATGCGCAGCGTGGCGCGATCTTCCATCAGGCCGACGTCGTGGATGTCAGGCACCTTGGAGCAGCCGACGCCCTGGTCGATCCAGCGCACGACGTAACCCAGGATGCCCTGGCAGTTGTTGTCGATCTCCTGCTTGACGTCGTCGGGCGCCCAGTTCGACTGCGACACCGGAATGGTGAGGATGTCGGACAGCTTGGCGCGCGGGCCGCCCTTGGCGAGCTCCTGCTGGCGGGCGATCACGTTGACCTGGTGATAGTGCAGCGCGTGCAGCGTGGCGGCGGTCGGCGACGGCACCCAGGCGGTGGTGGCGCCGGCCTGCGGATGGCCGATCTTCTGCGCCAGCATGTCCGCCATCTTGTCGGGCGCGGCCCACATGCCCTTGCCGATCTGGGCATGGCCGGGCAGGCCATCGACCAGACCGGTGTCGACGTTCCAGTCCTCATAGGCCTTGATCCAGGGCTGCGCCTTCATGTCGTTCTTGCGGATCATCGGACCCGCTTCCATCGAGGTGTGGATCTCGTCGCCGGTGCGGTCGAGGAATCCAGTGTTGATGAACATGATGCGCTTGGAGGCGCGCTGGATGCACGCCTTGAGGTTGACCGTGGTGCGGCGCTCCTCGTCCATGATGCCGACCTTGATGGTGTTCTCCGGCAGGCCGAGCATCTTTTCGACCTCGGCGAACAGGTCGCAGGTCAGCGTCACTTCATCGGGGCCGTGCATCTTCGGCTTGACGATATAGACCGAGCCGGTGCGGCTGTTCTTGGTCTTGGAATTGCCCTTGAGGTCGTGGATCGCGAGCAGCCCGGCGACCGCAGCATCGAGCAGGCCTTCCGGAATCTCCTCGCCCTTGGCGTCGAGCACCGCGTCGGTGAACATGTGGTGGCCGACATTGCGCATCAGCAGCAGGCTGCGGCCGTGCAGCTTCAGCTCGCCGCCGTCAGGCTTCTTGTAGACGCGGTCGGCATTGAGCGCGCGCGTCAGCGTCTTGCCGCCCTTCTCGAAATCGGCCGACAGCGTGCCGTTCATCAGGCCGAGCGTGTTGCGATAGACCAGCACCTTGTCCTCGGCGTCGACGGCGGCAACCGAGTCTTCCATGTCGAGGATGGTGGAGACCGCCGATTCCAGGATCATGTCGGCGACGCCGGCCGGATCGTCCTTGCCGATCGTGTTGTTGCGGTCGATCTTGACCTCGACATGCATGCCGTTGTTGACGAGCAGGATCGCGCTCGGGGACGCGGCGTCGCCCTGATAGCCGGCGAACTGCGCGCCGTTCTTCAGCGCGGTGGCGTTGCCGCTCTTCAGCTTGGCCGAGAGCTGGCCCGAGATCACGCTGTAGGAGGTCACGTCGGTGTGGCTCGCGGTCGCAAGCGGGACGGCGGCATCGAGGAAGGCCTTGGCCTTGGCGATCACCTTGTCGCCGCGGGCCTTGTTGTAGCCACGGCCAGCCTCGCTCGGATCGTGCGGGATCGCGTCGGTGCCGTAGAAGGCGTCGTACAGCGAGCCCCAGCGCGCGTTGGCGGCGTTCAGCGCGTAGCGGGCGTTGGTCAGCGGCACCACGAGCTGCGGGCCGCAGATCTTGCCGATCTCTTCGTCCACATTGGCCGTCTCGACCTTGTGGGTCGCCGGCTCCGGCAACAGATAGCCGATCTCCTTGAGGAAGGCGGTGTAGGCGTTGATGTCGAACGCCTTGCCCTTGTGGGCGCGATGCCAGTCGTCGATCTTGGCCTGTAGCGTGTCGCGCACGGCGAGCAGCTCGCGGTTCTTCGGTCCGAGCTTCTGGATAATGGCGGCAAGTCCGGCCCAGAACGCGTCCGGCGCGATCCCGGTCTTGGGCGTCGCCTCCTTGGCGATGAAATCGAACAGGACAGGGGCGATCTTCAATCCGTGGGCATCGACACGAGTCATGATGGGCTTTCTCAAAGAAATGGGGCGTTTAGGCGCTGTTTTCGAACGAAATCAGCAAAAAACGCGCCAAAGGGCCGCGTTCACGGCTCTTTTAGCCTTAAAGCCACGGCTCTGAGAAGGCCCCTTTGCCGGGCTCCGCTGCTGCGTCATGCCGCTGTAGGCGGAGCATCCGGGGTGTCGCGGTTCTCCCGCCTTGCGACGGTCAGGAAGGCTTGGTCCGGACCTTGGTCGCGATCAGCAGGACGGCGAGCAGCAGGGGAATGGCGCCGGCGACGAACACGGCGGGCGCGCCCATGACGTCGAGGACCAGCCCGCCGCCGGCGGCGCCCGTGGTGATGCCGAGGAAGATCGAGGCCACCGTCATTCCGGTGCCGCTTTCCGTCTCATCGGGCACCATGCGCGTGATCCAGGTCGTCGTCGCCACAGGAACGCCGCTGAAGGCAAAGCCCCAGAGCGCGACCAGCACCAGCGCGGGAACGACATCCTTGCCATAGGCCGCAAGCAACAGGCCGACCAGGCCGATGAGGAACGGCATCGCGATCATCGTGAGCTTGAGTTTGCGTTCGGCCAGGAAGCCGCTCACGAACGAGCCGAGATAGTTGGCGACGCCGAATGCGAGCAAGGTCGCGGCGACGCCGGCCGCGCTCAGCCCGGTCACGTTTTCAAGGAACGGGCGGATATAGCCGAAATAGCCGAAATGTCCGGTGAAGACCAAGGTCGCCGCCAGGATGCCGGCGCCGATCCCCGGACGTTGCAGGATCTCGATCAAGGTGCCGAACCCGGCTGCTCCCCTCGGGGCCAGACGCGGCAGCACCAGCGCCTGCACCACGAACACGATGCCGGCAAACGCCGTCGCCAGCAGGAACACAGCGCGCCAGCTCATCACCTCGCCGAGATAGCTGCCGAGCGGCACGGCGATGATCATCGCGGCGGGAACGCCGCTCATCACGATCGACAAAGCGCGCGGCACCAGCGCTGTCGGCACCAGGCGGATCGTCGTCGCCGCCGCCATCGCCCAGAAGCCGCCGAGGGCGAGGCCGAGCACGATCCGCGCCGTGAGCAGGAAGGTGATGTTGGGCGCCAGCGCCACTAGCAGATTGGAGATTGCCAGAAGAACAGCGAAGCTGAGCAGCACCGGCTTGCGGTTGAAGCTGCGCGTCAGTGTCGGGGTGAACAATGCGCCGACCAGGCCGGCCAGCGAGGTCGTGGTCACCGCCTGACCGGCGAGGCCCGGACTCACGCCGAGATCCCTTGCCATCGGCGTCAGCAATCCGGACGGCAGGAACTCTGCTGTCAGAAGGGCGGTGACACCCAGCATCATCGCAGCGACCGCCAACCATGCCGGCTGTTCCGACGCGAGCGGTTCAGCCCCGCGCGCCACGTCGCGCGCCGTCAGCGCGACCAGATCATCTGCCTGCGCCAGAGCGGGGTTTACTTCCTGATCCATCGACTGACTTCCATCCTGTGCTGCGGTGCCGCACACATAGGCTGGAGGTTTCGGAGTATCTATGCCATAAACGCTCCAATGTTTGATCGTGCGTCCAAATCACCTGCCACCCCTCCGGCAGACGCCGTCGTTGATCTGGTAAGCGAACTGCTGCTCGGCATGCGGCTCGAGGGGGTTCACTACCGCCGGGTCGCGACCAGGGCGCCGTTCGGCTTTCGGTTCGAGACGCCGGTCGGGCGCGCCCAATTTCACTTCGTTGCGCATGGCACCGCGTTTCTGCGCCACGCCGATGGGCAGGTGCTGCCGCTCGGATGCGGTGATGCCATCTTCCTGCCGCGCGGCGGCGCGCACGATCTCGTCTCGGCTGCGGACGAGCCGAGCTTCGATGTCGAGCGCTTCGAGACCGAGACGCTGTGCGGCAATGTCGATGTGACCTCGGCCTGCCCTGAGGGATGCCCGGATGGCGAGCGGGTGCTGATCTTCAGCGCGTGCATGAACTTCGATCTCGGCGGCATGCGTCCGCTGATCGCCCAGATGCCGGAAGTCATGCAGGTTGGCACAATGCTCGCGCGCGAGCCGGAGATCGAACCGATCCTGAAGGCGATGGAGCGCGAGACCTGTACGCCGCGGGTCGGCTCCGTCGGCGTCATGGCGCGGCTCGCCGATGTTCTTGCCGCCTCGATCGTGCGGGCCTGGGTTGAGTGCGGTGGCGACAAAGCCGTTGGCTGGTTCGAGGCCCTGCGCGATCCGCGTCTCGGCCGTGCCATCGGCGCGCTGCATCGCGCACCCGGCCGCAACTGGACGGTTGCCGAACTGGCGGCGGAGGCCGGTTGCTCGCGCTCGCTGTTTGCCGAACGCTTCCAGTCGATGACCGGACTGTCGCCCGCGCGCTATCTGGCCGAATTGCGCATGCGCCTTGCGGCGCAGTGGATCGAGCATGAACGCCAGCCGATCGATCTGGTCGCGCGCCAACTCGGCTATGCGTCGCAAGCGGCCTTCAGCCGCGCCTTCAAGCGGATCACCGGGCAATCGCCCGGGATGATGCGGCAGGCGGCGGGAAGCCAGCGCGCCGCGGAATAATTGCGCGCGATGCGGTCGCGTGACGATGCACATCTCGTCTTACACACCGCCGTCATGCCTCGCTTCAAGCGGGGCATCCAGTACGCCGGGGGCTATCGGCTCAAGCACCGATGTCTCTGGAATACTGGGTCGTCCGGTCAAGCCGGACGACGACAGATCAGGCAGCCCTAGATGTTCGCCGCGAGGTCGGTCAGCTCATCGAACAGCACGCCGGTCTCGGCCAGCATCCGCTCGATCTCGTCGGTGGCCTCGGTGACCGAGCGGTTCGAGGTGTCGATGGTCAGCTCATTGCCGGTCGGCGGCTGGTAGTCGTTGGTGATGCCGGTAAACGAGGGCAATCCGCCCGAGCGCGCCTTGGCGTAATGGCCCTTGGGATCGCGGGTCTCGCAGACCTCGGCGGGTGTCGCGACATAGATTTCTCGGAATGCACTGTCGGCGATCCGGCGTGCGGCGGCGCGGTCGGCTGCCGATGGCGACACCGCGGCGACGATCGCGATATGGCCGTTGCGCGCCAGATGGGTTGCGACCTCGGCGAGGCGGCGGATGTTCTCGGCGCGATCCTGCGACGAGAAGCCGAGATCGCTGTTGAGGCCCGCGCGCAGCGTGTCGCCGTCGAGCAGGATCGGCGAGCCGCCAATGCTGAACAGGCGCCGCTCCAGCGCTTTCGCCAAAGTCGACTTGCCCGAGCCGGGCAGGCCGGTCAGCCAGATCACCGCGCCATTGTGATGGTACCGCGCCGAGCGTTCATCCAGCCGCAGCGCGGATTCCACCGGCACGATATCGACCGGCACCGCGGGCCGGCCGGCGTCGACCGACAGCACGAGGCCACCGCCGGCGATGCGGCCGTTGACTTCGATCACCAGGCGTCCGGTGCGCGGATTGTCGGTGTAGGGATCGGTCGCGACCGGCTGCGCCAGCGAGATGTCGATCTCGCCGACATGGTTGCGCGCGATCGCTGAGTTCTCTTCGTTCGACAGCGCGCCGGGATCGATCGCCTTCTCGATCGCGACCACGGTGGCGCGGCTTTCCTTGGTGCCGAGCCGGATCAGGATCTGCTCGCCCTTGGTCAGCGGCTTGTCGTGCAGCCAGAAGATCCGCGCGCGGATGCGGCGGGTGTCGCGCGGGCTTTGCCCGGCATGGCCGATGATGTCGCCGCGCTCGAGGAACAGTTCGCGGTCGAGCGTGATGCCGACCGAGCGTCCGGCGCCCTGCGGACCGTTGACCGGCGTCACCGGCCAGCTCTCGACCGTCTTGATCTTCGCGATCTTGCCGGTCGGCATGATCACGATCTCGTCGCCGGCCTTCAGGCTGCCGGACTCGACGCGGCCGGCCACGATGCGACGGTCGTCGAACTTGTAGATCGCCTGCACCGGCAGCCGCAGCGCCAGTTCGGCCAGCGGCTTTGCCGGCTCGAGCGCATCGAGCGCCTCGACCACGGTCGGTCCCTTGTACCAGTCGATCCGCGGCGTGTGCTCGGCGACGCCGTCACCATCGCGCGCGGAGATCGGAACCACGGCGGTCGGCGTTACGCCCAGGCCGATCAGGTGCGCGGAAATCTCCGCGCTGATCTCGTTGAATCGAGCGGCGCTGAAATCGACCCGGTCCATCTTGTTGACGACGACCGCGACCTGCTTCACGCCGAGCAGATGCAGCAGATAGCCGTGCCGGCGGGTCTGCGAGCGGACGCCTTCGAGCGCGTCGATGATCAGCACCGCGCCATCGGCCTGCGAGGCACCGGTGATCATGTTGCGCAAGAACTCGGCATGGCCGGGCGCGTCGATCAGCACCACATCGCGCGAGCGGGTGCGGAAGCGGATCTGGGTGGTGTCGATGGTGATGCCCTGGTCGCGCTCGGTCTGCAACGCGTCGAGCAGGAACGACCACTCGAACGGCATGCCGCGCCGCGCGCTGACCGCCTTCAGCATCTCCAGCTTGCCGTCCGGCAGGCTGCCGGTCTCATGCAGCAGACGGCCCACCAGCGTGGACTTGCCGTGGTCGACATGGCCGACGATGACGATGCGGACCTGGGGACGCGTGGTGCCGTTCGGGGTCGCCGAGATCGAGGCGGTCGGAAGGATCATGTTCATCGGAGTGCTCACGCCAGACTTGGATCAGAGATAGCCGGCGACGCGCAGCCGCTCGAACGCATCCTCGGTCTCGTGGTCGAGCGCGCGTCCTGCGCGCTCCGGGATCTTGGTGGCATCGAGCTCGGCCAGGATCTCGTCGATGTTGGACGCTGTGGAGGCCACCGGGTTGGTGATGTCCTGATCGCCCAGCGAGCGATAGCGCTTGCCGTCCTTGGCGAGATAGAGCGGGATGATCGGAATGCCTTCGCGCTTGGTGTAGGCCCAGATGTCGGCCTCGGTCCAATGCAGGATCGGGTGGATGCGCAAGTGAGCGCCTTGCGGCGGCGATGCATTGAAGTGATCCCAGAACTCCGGCGGCTGGTCGCGCACGTCCCATTCGCCCTCGAGGCCGCGTGGCGAGAACACGCGCTCCTTGGCGCGGGTCGCTTCCTCGTCGCGGCGGATGCCGGCGATCAATCCATCGAAGCCGTATTTATTGAGAGCGAGCTTCAGACCCTCGGTCTTGCGCGCCGCGGAGCGCGCGGCCGGCGGCAGGGTGGGGTCGACGCTGTCGATCGGCGGGCAGGGCTCGACGCGGAGGTCGAGATCCCACTCCTTGCCGAAGCGATCGCGGAACGCATACATCTCGGGAAACTTCTTGCCGGTGTCGACATGCATCGCCGGGAACGGGACCCGGCCGAAGAACGCCTTGCGCGCCAGCCAGATCATCACGTTGGAATCCTTGCCGAGCGACCACAGCAGCGCGAGCTTCTTCAGCCGGGCGAACGCCTCGCGCAGAATGTAGATGCTCTGGGCCTCCAGCTCGTCGAGATGATCCATCGTCGGAGCGGCCTGAAGGGCCGAAACTCCCGGCACGGAAGATGCTTGTGCAAGGGCTGCGGACCGCGTTCCGGCAGCGGCGGATTCGTTGTCGAGAAGATGCATCTCTTGGCCTTGGCCTGTGGAGTTGAAAATTCTAAAGTTGCGCTGCAATAGAGAAGAAATAATTTTCTCTTTGCTGGGCTTGATCGAGAGATAAATAGAAAATAATTTCAGTCAACCCCCAAATTGGGGAAGCGAGTGTCTGATGCGATACCTGCCTGTGTTTCTGGATCTGCAAAGCGGCAAGGTGCTGCTCGTTGGAGCGGGCGAGCTCGCGCGCGCCAAGTTGCGGCTGCTCGCGGCTGCCGGCGCCGCCGTGCGCTGGTACGCGACCGATGGCGATCATGAGCTCTCCGGCATCGCGGCAGAGGACGCCGCGCGCATCGAGCGCGCCGAGGGCGATCCGCTTGCGGCCGATCTCTCCGACGTCATCGCCATTCTCTGTGCCGGTGCAGGCGACATCGGGGTTGCGATGTCGGTGCGCGCGAAGGCTGTCGGCCTGCCGGTCAATGTGATGGACGACCTCGTCCATTCCACCTTCATCATGCCGGCGATCGTCGATCGCGGCGATGTCGTGGTCGCGGTCGGCACCGGCGGCACGTCGCCGGTGGTGGCGCGCCGCATCCGCGAGACGATCGAGGCGGTGCTGCCGGCACGGATCGGCGATCTCGCCGGCTTCATCGGCCGCTTCCGCAAATCGATGCATGCGCGCATCGACGAGTTTCCGCTGCGCCGCCGCTTCTGGGAGCGCATCGTCGATGGCCCGATCGGCGCGCTGGTGCTGGCCGGCCGCAAGGACGAAGCCGAGCAGGCGCTCAACGCAATCGCCGATCCCGCCGCCTTCGCCGGCGCTGACGCTGAAGGCAAGGCCGTTGGTCATGTCACCTTGGTCGGCGCCGGTCCCGGCGATCCGGACCTGCTCACGGTGAAGGCGCTGCGCGCGTTGCAGGATGCCGACGTCGTGTTCTATGACGAATTGGTGTCAGCTGAGATTCTCGACCGCATCCGGCGCGATGCGACGCGGATTCCGGTCGGCCGCCGTGTCGGCAAGCCCGGCATCGGCCAGGACGCCATCAACCATCTGATGATCGAGGCCGCGCAATCCGGCCAGCGCGCGGTGCGGCTGAAGGGCGGTGATCCCTTTATCTTCGGCCGCGGCGGCGAGGAGATCGAGGCGCTGCGCGATGCCGGTGTCGCCTACTCCATTATTCCCGGCGTCTCCGCCGGTCTCGGCGCGGCCGCGCAATTCGAGGTGCCGCTGACCTTCCGCCACGAGGCGCTGCGCATCACCTTCCTGACCGCGCACAAGGCGCGCGACGCCGAGGTGGTCGACTGGTCAGTGCTGACCGACAAGAAGATGACCGTCGTCGTCTACATGGGCATGACCGCGGCGCCGTCGATCCGCGACGGCATGCTCGCCGCCGGCCGTTCGCCGGAGACGCCGGTCGGCGTGTTCGCGCGCGTGACGCGGCCGGATGCCAAGGCCGCGGTCGGCACGCTGGCGCGGCTGCCCGAACTGGTCAAACAGGTCGATGGCGGTCCCGCTGTTCTCATCATCGGCGACGTGGTCGCGCACTCCGCGCCGTGGAGCCGATCCAACGTCACCCAATTGTTCTCCAACCAGATGTTCTCCGAACTGCTGAAAGCTGCCGAATGACCTCTCCGCTCGAACAGAAGAAAATCAGGATCACGGGCCCCTCGATGGTCACCGCCAACCGGACCTGGGACGGCGCCGTGGTGTACCGGACCGCCAAGCAGGGCTGGTCCACCGAACTCGCCGACTCCGCGATCGTCACCACGTCCGACGAGGCCCGCGCGCTGCTGGCCGAAGCCGCCGCCGACGACGTCGGCGCGGTCGGCCCCTACATCGCGCCGGTCGAGCTCAAGGACGGCGGCAAGGTCAATCCGGGCAACCTCCGCGAATATATCCGCGCCAAGGGCGTCACCATCGATCTCCAGGTCCCCGCGTAAAGCGCGCCGGCACAAGACGCGTTGTAAGGCTTATCGAACATGTATGCATATGACGAACTCGACCGCACGCTGATCAACGAGCGTGTTTCGGAATTTCGCGACCAGGTGAAGCGCCGCCTTTCCGGCGAGCTCACCGAGGACGAATTCAAGATCCTGCGCTTGCAGAACGGCGTGTATTTGCAGCTGCACGCCTACATGTTCCGCGTCGCGATCCCCTACGGCACGCTGTCGTCGAAGCAGCTGCGCCGCTTCGCCCACGTCGCGCGCCGCTACGATCGCGGCTACGGCCATTTCACCACCCGGCAGAACATCCAGTTCAACTGGATCAAGCTCGCCGAGCTGCCCGACGCGCTGGCCGATCTCGCCGAGGTCGGTATCCACGCGATGCAGACCTCCGGCAATAATATGCGCAACGTCACCTCGGACCAGTGGGCCGGGGTCGCGCCGGGCGAGATCGAGGATCCGCGGATCTGGTCGGAGCTGATCCGCCAGCACACCACGTTGCATCCGGAATTCTCGTTCCTGCCGCGCAAGTTCAAGATCGCGATCACCGCGTCGGAGCATGACCGCGCCGCGATCAAGATCCACGACATCGGCCTGCGGCTGCACAAGAATGCCGACGGCGAGACCGGCTTCGAGGTGCTGGTCGGCGGCGGCCTCGGCCGCACGCCGTTCATCGCCAAGACCATCAAGCCGTTCGTCTCCGGCCGCGATATCCTGAGCTACATCGAGGCGATCCTGCGGGTCTACAACCAGTACGGCCGCCGTGACAACATCTACAAGGCGCGTATCAAGATCCTGGTGCACGAGCTCGGCATCGAGAAATTCGCCAAGGAAGTCGACGAGGAGTGGAAGGCGATGGGCGATGTCGGGCTGACGCTCGATCATGCCGCCATCGAGGAGGTCCGCTCGCGCTTCTCCTACCCGGCCTACGAAAAGCTGCCGCACATGCCGGACGAGCTGAAGCAGGCCGCGCATGATCCGCTGTTCGAGCGCTGGCGCAAGAACTCGGTGTTTCCGCACAAGGTGCAGGGCTACTCGATCGTCGTGCTGTCGCTGAAGCCGGTTGGCGGCCCTCCGGGCGATGCCACCGCCGAGCAGATGGACGCGGTCGCCGACCTCGCCGACAGATATTCGTTCGGCGAGATCCGCGTCGGCCACGAGCAGAACCTGGCGCTGCCGCACGTCGCCAAGCGCGACCTGCCTCAGCTGTTCAAGGCGCTCGACCGTCTCGGCCTCGCGACGCCGAACGTCAACCTCGTCACCGACATCATCGCCTGCCCGGGGCTTGATTACTGCTCGCTGGCCAATGCGCGCTCGATCCCGATCGCGCAGGAATTGACGCGGCGCTTCGCCAACCACGACACTGCGGACCTGATCGGCCGGCTGCACATCAACATCTCCGGCTGCATCAATGCCTGCGGCCATCACCATGTCGGCCACATCGGCATCCTCGGCGTCGAGAAGAACGGTGAGGAATTCTACCAGATCACGATTGGTGGCCGCGCCGACGAGAACGCGCAACTGGGCACCTTGATCGGCCCGGCCGTTCCCTATGCGGAGGTCGCCGACGTGATCGAAGACATTGTCGAAGCCTATCTCGCGCTGCGCGACCGTCCCGAGGAATTGTTCGTCGATACGGTGAAGCGTCTGGGCGTCGAGCCGATCAGGGAGCGGGTCTATGCCACTCGTTAAGCAGGGAAGACTGACCACGGACCCGTTCGTCCACGTCGCCGACGGCGCCGAACTGCCGGGCGATGGCGCGGTGCTGGTGAGTGCCGAACGGTTTCTCGCCGATCCCGAGGCGCTGCTGCGCCGCGCTGGCAAGGTCGGCGTGATCTGGCCAAACAACCGCGCGCTCGACGAGTTGGTGCCGCATCTCGATCGCCTTGCCACTGTCGCGCTGGTGTTCCCGACCTTCCGCGACGGCCGTGCCTACAGCCAGGCGCGCCTGCTGCGCGAGCGTTATGGCTACGACGGCGAGCTGCGCGCCACCGGACAGATCCTGCGCGACCAGTTCGTGTTCATGACCCGCGCCGGCTTCGATGCCTTCGAGGTCAAGAAGGACGCCGACGCCGATGCCTTCGCCGCGACCATGCAGCGCTATTCGGTGTTCTACCAGCCGACCGGCGACGGTCGCGTCACCGCACTCAACCGCCGCATGCAGCTGCGTCACTCGGAGAGCGCGGGCCAGTGAGCACGCTTGCACCAGAGCTCGCTACGACGCCGGCCGCATTGCCCGCGGCCGACGCGCTCGATCGTGCCTTGCGGACGGCTTCGCCCGCCGAGGTGATCGCTGCGGCGCTGGAGACCGTCGGCCGCGAGAAACTGGCGCTGGTGTCGTCGTTTGGCACTGAATCCGCTGCGCTGCTCAAGGTGATGGCGGATGTCGATCCTGCGATCCCGGTGGTGTTCCTCGATACCGGCTGGCTGTTCGAGGAGACACTGGCCTATCGCGACACGTTGATCGCCACGCTCGGCCTCACCGACGTGCGTTCGATCAAGCCCGACGAAGAGGTGCTGGCGCGCCAGGATGCGGATCGCGAATTGTGGTTCACCGATCCCGACGCCTGCTGTCGCATCCGGAAGGTGGAGCCGCTGGCGCGGGCGTTGAAGCCGTTCTCTGGCTGGATCAACGGCCGCAAGCGGTTCCAGGGCGGTGCCCGCACCGAGATCCCCGTCGTCGAGGACGACGGCGTCAGGCTGAAATTCAATCCGTTCGCCAACGTCTCCCGCGAGGAGATCGAGGCGATCTACGCGCTCGGCAGACTGCCGCCGCATCCACTTGTCGCATCGGGATATCAGTCGGTCGGGTGTATGCCTTGCTCGAGCCGGTCCGCAGCCGGCGAGGATGCACGCGACGGCCGCTGGCGTGGCCGGGCGAAGACGGAATGCGGCATCCATACGATGAAGCTGTCGTAGGGCTTAATCCGGAACGGTGCGAAGCGGCATCCCTTGCGACAAGCGTGAAGCGTTTGCGCGGAGATCATGCTCCGAAAGAAGCGTTCGGTCGCGGTGCTGGTTCATCGCGATTTGGTGACGCGACAAAGCCTTCGCAGCGCGGCTGCTTCGTAGCACAAGCGCGCTGCGCCGCTGAAAACAAAGAAAACCGGTTTCGTTGACTTAAGGCCACTTCACCGTGAGTTATGTCTGGCGTGTTCCCTGACATTCTCAGGTTGAATGGAGACCAAAATGATCCGTCGTATGCTGCCGCTGGTCGCGGGACTGTTGTGGGCGAGTTCGGCCTTCGCGGCCGACTATTCGCTGCTCAACGTGTCCTATGATCCGACGCGCGAGCTCTATGTCGATTTCAACAAGGCGTTCGCCGCGGCCTATCAGAAGGAAACCGGCAAGAGCGTCGAGATCAAGCAGTCGCATGGCGGCTCGGGCTCGCAGGCGCGCTCGGTGATCGACGGATTGCAGGCGGATGTGGTCACGCTGGCGCTCGCCTACGACATCGATGCGATCGCGGGCAAGGGTCTGCTCGCCACGGACTGGCAGAAGCGGTTGCCACTCAACGCGTCGCCCTACACCTCGACCATCGTGTTCCTGGTGCGCAAGGGCAATCCCAAGGGGGTCAAGGATTGGGACGATCTGGTCAAGCCGGGCGTTGCCGTGATCACGCCGAACCCGAAGACCTCCGGCGGTGCGCGCTGGAACTATCTCGCCGCCTGGGGCTATGCGCAGAAGAAGTTCGGCTCCGCCGACAGGGCGAAGAAGTTCGTCGCTGACCTCTACCAGAACGTCCCGGTGCTCGACACCGGCGCGCGCGGCTCGACCGTGACCTTCGTCGAGCGCGGTGTCGGCGACGTGCTGCTCGCCTGGGAGAACGAGGCCTTCCTGGCGCTGCGCGAATTCGGTCCGGACAAGTTCGAGATCGTGGCGCCGGCGCAGTCGATTCTGGCCGAGCCGCCGGTCGCCGTCGTCGACACTGTCGCCGACAAGAAGGGCACCCGCGCGGTCGCCGAAGCCTATCTGAAGTACTGGTACACCAAGGAAGGCCAGGAGATCGCCGCCCGCAATTCCTACCGGCCGCGCGATCCCGAGATCGCCAAGGAGTACGAGAAGTCCTTCGCCAAGGTCGAACTTTTCACCATCGACGACGTTTTTGGTGGTTGGACCAAGGCGCAGAAGGAGCACTTCGCCGAGGGCGGCATCTTCGATCAGATCTACAAGAACTGATGAACATGCAGGGGGAATCGTGAGCACAGCGGTTGCGCGGCGCAGTACCCTGCCAGGGTTCGGTCTCACCATGGGACTGACCCTGACATGGCTCTCCGTCATCATCCTGATTCCGCTGGCCGCGCTGTTCCTCAAGACATCAGAGCTCAGCTTCGATCAGTTCTGGAGCATCGTCACCAGCCGCCGCACGCTGAACGCGCTGAAGATCTCGTTCGGGCTGTCGTTTGCGGCCGCTTGCGTCAACCTGGTGATGGGCACCATCATCGTCTGGGCGCTGGTGCGCTATCGCTTTCCCGGCCGGCGGCTGTTCGATGCCATCGTCGATATTCCCTTTGCGTTGCCGACCGCGGTCGCCGGCGTCGCGCTGACGCAATTGTTCGCGCAGAAGGGTTGGCTCGGCGCGCCGCTCGCCGAGCTCGGCATCAAGGTCGCGTTCACGCCGATCGGCATCTTCATCGCGATGATCTTCATCGGCATTCCCTTCGTGGTGCGCACGGTGCAGCCGGTGCTGATTGATCTCGATCCCGAGATCGAGGAGGCGGCCGCGAGCCTTGGCGCCAATCGCTGGCACACCGTGTTTCGCGTCATCCTGCCGAGCCTGATCCCGGCGCTGCTCACCGGCTTTGCGCTCGCCTTCGCCCGCGCCATCGGTGAGTACGGTTCGGTGATCTTCATCGCCGGCAATCTGCCCAACGTCTCCGAGATCGCGCCGCTGCTGATCGTGATCCGGCTGTCCGAGTTCCGCTATGCCGATGCGACCGCGATCGCGGTCGTGATGCTGGTGGCCTCGTTCCTGATCATCTTCCTGATCAACCGGCTGCAACGCTGGGCGCAAGCCCGCATCCCCGTGCATTGAGGCCCCAAAGATGTCGATGCAGACGGGATTGGCGACCTCGACGCCGCAACTGCGGACCTATCCGGTTGCGACCGACGTCAGCGTCGCCGCGCCGGCGCCGCTGCGCGAGATCGCGCGCGTGGAGCCGAGCAGCGCGCAACGCAATTTGCGCACCGAGCCCGGCCCGATCCGCTTCATCATCATTGCGCTCGCGATCGCCTTCCTCAGTGTGTTCGTCGTGCTGCCGCTCGTCGTGGTGTTCGCCTCCGCCTTCTCGAAGGGCGTCGGCGCCTATCTCGCGGCGCTCGCCGAGCCTGAGGCGCTCGCGGCGATCAGGCTGACACTGCTGATCGCCGCGATCTCGGTCACGCTCAACCTGGTGTTCGGCGTGCTCGCGGCCTGGGCGATCTCGAAATTCGAGTTCACCGGCAAGACCTTCCTGATCACGCTGATCGACCTGCCGTTCTCGGTGTCGCCCGTGATCTCGGGCCTGGTCTTCGTGCTTCTGTTCGGCGCGCAGGGCTATTTCGGGCCATGGCTACAGGCGCACAACATCCACATCCTGTTCGCGGTGCCGGGCATCGCGCTGGCGACGATCTTCGTCACCTTCCCGTTCGTGGCCCGCGCGCTGATCCCGTTGATGCAGGAGCAGGGCACCCAGGAGGAGGAGGCGGCGATCTCGCTCGGCGCTTCCGGCCTGCAAACGTTTTTCCGTGTCACGCTGCCCAACATCAAATGGGGCCTGCTCTACGGTGTCCTGCTCTGCAATGCGCGGGCGATGGGCGAGTTCGGCGCAGTGTCGGTCGTGTCAGGTCATATCCGCGGCGAGACCAACACGATGCCGCTGCTGGTCGAGATTCTCTACAACGAATATCAGTTCGTCGCGTCGTTCGCGATCGCATCGCTGCTGGCGATGCTGGCGCTGATCACGCTGGTCGTGAAGACCATCCTCGAACGGCGTCTGGATGAAGGTGAGGCCGCCGATGGCGATTGAAGTCACAAATATCGTAAAACGGTTCGGCAGCTTTGCCGCGCTCGACAATGTCGATCTCAGGGTTGCCGACGGCGAACTCCTGGCGCTGCTCGGCCCGTCCGGCTCCGGCAAGACCACGCTGCTGCGCATCATTGCCGGCCTGGACTGGCCTGACTCCGGCGAGGTCGCGATCGACGGCGAGAACGCGCTGTCGCGCGGCGCCAGCGAGCGCCAGGTCGGCTTCGTGTTCCAGCATTACGCGCTGTTCCGCCACATGACCGTGTTCGAGAACGTCGCCTTCGGCTTGCGGGTGCAGCCGCGCGCGATCCGCAAGGACGAAGCGACGATCCGCGCGCGCGTCAAGAACCTGCTCGACCTGGTGCAACTCGATTGGCTCGCCAACCGCTATCCGAGCCAGTTGTCCGGCGGCCAGCGGCAGCGCATCGCGCTGGCGCGTGCGCTCGCGATCGAGCCGCGCATCCTGCTGCTCGACGAGCCGTTCGGTGCGCTCGATGCCAAGGTGCGCAAGGAGCTGCGGCAGTGGCTGCGCTCGCTGCACAACGAGATCCACGTCACCTCGATCTTCGTCACCCACGACCAGGAGGAGGCGCTCGAAGTCGCCAACCGCGTCGTGGTGATGGACAAGGGCAAGATCGAGCAGATCGGCTCGCCGGGCGAGGTCTATGACAATCCGGCGACCGCCTTCGTGCACGGTTTCATCGGCGAATCCATCGTGCTGCCGGTCGATGTCGCGGGCGATGCGGTGCGGCTGGACGGCCGGCCTCTGAACATTCCGGCGCTCGGCGCTGCATCCGGCGCGGCAAAGCTGTTCGTCCGCCGTCACGACATGGCGGTCGGTCCGGCCGGCGCCGGCGCACTCGAAGGCGCCATCCGCCACGTCCGCTCGTTCGGTCCGATCCAGCGCGCCGAGGTGACGCTGTCGGGCAGCGAGGGCAAGACGGTGATCGAGATCGACGCCCCCCGCGACCGTGAATTGCAGGCCGGCGAGATCGTCTCGCTACAGCCCCGCCGCTACCGGATCTTTGCCGCGCAGGACTAGAACGAGCGACAAGGGCTCACGGTCAACGCGCCTTGACCGGGCGGTTGCCATGGCTGTCCTGCGGCACGCCACGTTGCAGCGACATGTGGGAATGAATGCCGAGCCAACGTCCGTCGGTCTGCCGCGCGAGGATGATGGTCGCTCGTCCCGGCCGATCGAACCGGCTACCGTCCGCACGGAAGCCGGTGCTGGTCCAGGGCGTGATCACGGTCGCCATGTTGCCGTCGCCGCTCATCAGCACCGCGGTATTGTCGAGGTCGAAGGCAAAGTCCGCCGTACGCGGCCAGACATTGTCCCATTGCGTCTCGGTCCAGCGCGCGAGGCCGCGGATCAGTTCCTGGTAGGTGCCGAAGGCGATGATGTCGGGATGCCAGAACGGACGGGCGGCGGCATAGTCCACGGCCCGGACGCAGGCGGCGAACCGCTCGAGCCAATCGAAGATCGCGCGCGTCGCGCTCGAATCGGCGATCGGCAGGGCTGCTTGCTGGCTCATGACCTTCCTCAACCCGACGATTACGTTAGGCCGACCGAGCCAGAAACGCGCAATGGTGTCAACGGGATGGCCATAACCCGGATGACGCCACCGGAAGCTACCCGGCAATGCCGGCATTTGGCTGTCAAAAGTTAGCCCCTGTTCACCATTCAGCCACGGTTGGTATGCAACAACGGCGGGCCAACTTTGGGGGTTCTCACGAGTGAAACGGACGACGGTCGCCCTGTTCGGGCTTCTGGTGCTTGCCGGCTGCGGCACAGAGACCAAAATCCCGGAAGAACCGGCCATGTATCTCAACATGGCGCAGCCCGGTGCCGTGCTGGATAGCCAGGCCGCCGCGATCATGTTTTCGCAGTACCGCCAGAACAACGGCCTTGGCGTCGTGGTGGTGGATCCCGCGCTGACCAGGCTCGCCGAGCAGCAATCGCAGGCGATGGCCGCCCGCAACAAGATGGATCACGACGTGAAGGCCCCGCTCGGCAAGCGGCTCGAGGCCGGCGGCTATCCCGCGACCGTCGCGGTCGAGAACATCTCGGCCGGCTATCACACGCTCGCGGAAGCGTTCTCTGGGTGGCGCGATTCACCGCCGCACAAGGCCAATATGCTCAAGAGCGGTGTCACAAAAATGGGCATCGCGGCCGTCTATGCTCCAAACACCAAATACAAGGTGTTCTGGACGCTCATTCTGGCAGCAACCTGATTTCGATAAATTCCGCGTGATCCAAGGCATGATCCGGAAAAGTGGATCATGCCCAAACAAGACCCGCTCATCTCGCTGATTGACGGCGCGGCGAACAGCCGCCACGGTGCGGCTCAAGTCATTTCTGACCGAACGGTTACGGATGGATACTTCGGATTCCGCGCCGGCCTCGACGCCCGCGCAAGCGCAGCGGGTGCTGGTTCTCCAGGGCGGCGGGGCGCTCGGCTCCTACCAGGCCGGTGCCTTCCAGGCGCTCTGCCACGCGGGCTTCGAGCCGGAATGGATCGCCGGCATCTCGATCGGCGCCATCAATGCCGCGATCATCGCCGGCAACGAGCCGGACAGGCGGGTGCCGCGGTTGAAGGAATTCTGGGAGATGGTGTCGGCGCCGGTGCCGTGGAACCCGGTGTCGAAGCATGAGCGCGCCCGCTCGCTGTTCAACGAGACCTCTGCTGCGATCATCGCGACTTTCGGCGTGCCCGGCTTCTTCACGCCGCGGATTCCGCCGGCGCCGCTGTGGCCGCCCGGCAGCTCGCAATCGCTGAGCTATTACGACACGGCGCCCCTGAAGAAGACGTTGGAGCGGCTTGTCGACTTCGATCGCATCAACGACCTGAAGACGCGCCTGTCGGTCGGCGCGGTCGGCGTCACCTCCGGCAACTTCTGCTATTTCGACAATTACGAGTTCAAGAAGCTCGGTAAAAAGATCGGTCCCGAGCACATCATGGCCTCGGGCGCGCTGCCGCCGGGCTTTCCCGCCGTCGTGATCGAGGGCGAGCATTACTGGGACGGCGGCATCGCCTCCAACACGCCGCTCGATTTCGTGCTCGACGAGGAGACCAGCCGCGATCTGCTGATCTTCCAGGTCGACCTGTTCAGTGCGCGCGGGCCGTTGCCGGAGACGCTGCTGGAGGCCGCCGAGCGCGAAAAGGACATCCGCTATTCCAGCCGGACACGGATGAACACCGACAAGAACAAGCAGGTCCACAATGCCCGCATGGCGGTGCGCGACCTCATCAGCAAGCTGCCCGATTACCTGAAGAACGATCCGTCGGTCGAACTGCTGCGCAAGGCGTCGAAGGAGAACACCGTCACGGTGGTTCACCTGATCTACAAGAGCAAGAACTACGAGAGCTCCTCGAAAGATTACGACTTCTCCCATGTTGCGATGGTCGAGCACTGGGGCGCGGGCGTCCGCGACGTGCATTTGTCGATGCGTCACAAAGAATGGCTAGAACGGCCACAGTCCGGGGAAACCATGGTGACTTACGATCTGACGGGGGATGAACCCGAAGCCCCCGCAGGCAAATAGGAGCGACCGATAATGGGTACATTGACAGGCAAGACCGCCGTTGTGACCGGCTCGACCAGCGGCATCGGATTGGCTTACGCACGCGCCTTCGCGGGCGCCGGCGCCAATATCGTCCTCAATGGCATGGGCGTTCCGGCCGACATCGAGAAGGAACGTTCCGGCATCGAGACCGATTTCAAGGTCAAGGCGGTGCATTCGCCGGCCGACATGACCAAGCCGGCGGAGATCGCCGAGATGGTCGCGCTCGGCGAGAAGACCTTCGGTTCGGTCGATATCCTGGTCAACAATGCCGGCATCCAGTTCGTGTCGCCGATCGAGGAATTCCCGCCGGAGAAGTGGGAAGCGATCATCGCGATCAACCTGTCGTCCGCGTTCTACGGCATCCGCGCCGCGGTGCCCGGCATGAAGAAGCGCGGCTGGGGCCGCATCATCAACACCGCCTCGGCACATTCGCTGGTGGCCTCGCCGTTCAAGTCGGCCTACGTCTCGGCCAAGCATGGCATCGCCGGACTCACAAAGACCGCGGCCCTCGAGCTCGCGCAGTTCAAGATCACCTGCAACTGCATCTCGCCGGGCTATGTCTGGACGCCGTTGGTCGAGCACCAGATTCCGGAGACCATGAAGGCGCGCAACATGACCAAGGAGCAGGTCATCAAGGACGTGCTGTTGGCCGCGCAGCCGACCAAGGAGTTCGTGACCTCGGAGCAGGTTGCGGCGCTGGCGCTGTTCCTGTGCGGCGACGATGCGGCGCAGATCACCGGTGCCAACCTCTCGATCGACGGCGGCTGGACCGCGGAGTAAGGCGGCGATCTTCGGTCGGCGAACGCGGCGTTCAGCGCCGCGTTGCCGGATCAGTCGAAAGACGAAAAGGCGGCTCTGATTGATCAGAGCCGCTCGCGTCAGGCGAGGGCTCTTGCATGACCACCGAGCTCGCCACGCTCGCTGCCGGCATCGTCTTCGGTATTGCCCACATCATTGTCACTGCGCATCTGCAGAGCTGGCAACGCGGCTATCACTGGACCGCGAGCTCGCGGGAGCAGAGCGTTCCGCCGCTCACAGGCCTCGCCGGGCGGGCCGAGCGCTCGCTCCGAAATTATCTCGAGACCTTTCCATTCTTTGCCGCTGCGATCGTGCTCGCGGCCATGGTGGGCGCGCACAATTGGCTGACATTGTCGGGCGCGCAGCTCTACCTCTGGGGCCGCATCGCCTACACGATCCTGTACGCAGCTGATCTGTCGTTGGCGCGTTCGATGATCTGGAATGTTCCCACGATCGGCATCCTGATGACCGTGGCCGGATCGTTCCTGAAGTGAACCGCAAGGCGCTACGCCGCCGGCTGTCGCTTCCCGAATGCCAGCACGTGCAGCCCGAGGCGCGAGCGCACCACGACGAACAGCAGGATCGTCTCGAAGGTCAGCGAGAGCGAGGTCGAGGCGGCTGCGCCCATGCCGCCGTAGCGCGGCACCAGCGCGATGCAGAGCCCGACATTCATGAAGAACGACACCGCATAGGCGGTGGCGCAGATATTCTGGTGGCCGAGCATGTTCAACAGCCGCTCCACCGGCCCGATCGCCGAGCGCACCACGAGCCCGATCGCGGCCACGAACATGATGCTGTAGCCGTCGACGAATTTCGGGCCGAACAGCCACAGCAGCGGCTTGCCAAACGCGAGCAGGGCGACCGTTGCAAACAATGAGGGCCAGAACGTCCAACTGATCGCGTGCGTGACATAGGCTGCCAGTCGGTCCTTGTCGCCGAGTGCGTTGTACTCGGCGAAACGGTGCGCCGTCGTCGCCGACATCGCATAGTGGACGAACGACACCAGTGCCAGCGTCTTCACCACGGCGAAATAGATGCCGACTTCCTCCGAGGAGCGGAATTGCTGTAGCATCAGCACGTCGGTGTAGCCGAGCAGCAGATAGAAGCTCTCGACCAGCATGATCGGCAGTGAGATCGCGAACCAGCCCTTGACGTCGTAGGTCTTCTCGCCTGGGCCGAGATGGGCTTTGAGGCGGCGGTTCAGCACGATCATCTGGCCGATCGCCGCGATGTAGACCGCCGCGGCGCTCGCGATCATCGCAACCGTCGCGCCGAGATTGAGGCCGAGCGCCAGCGCGCCGGCGGTCAACGCGATGATCAGCCCTTGCCGCACGATGAATTGCGGCATCAGGCCGAGCTGCATCCAGTCATGCGCGCGCGAGATGCCGTCCTGGGTGTTGGCGACCACGAAGGGCGGCAGCGTCAGGCAGCCGATATAGAGCGGCACCACCGCGTTGGGATCGATCCAGGGCGATGCGAGGTGGATTACGCCGGCGAGCAGCAGCGCCACTGTGCTGGACGCGGCAAGCACCACCCAGCGGCCGCCGGAGAGGAAGCCGCGCAGCGCGGCAAGGTCGCCGCGCGCGCGATATTCCGGGATGATCTTCTGCGAGGACGGCGCGATGCCGAAATCCATCGTGCTGCCGAGCAGCAGCACCCAGGTCCAGACATAGACATAGATGCCGTAGTCCGAGCCGCTCATCCAGCGCGCCAGCAGGATCTGCGCCAGATAGGCGATCGCGGCGCTGATGACGCGGATGACGAAGATCATGCCCGCGAGGCGCTTGGTGACCGACGCCTCCTTGGTGCCGCCGAGCAGGCGCGCGAGGAGGTCCCGCACGCGAGCGGCCGGGCCCGCTGGCGCGGAGGTTGCGGCAGAGGATTCGGATCGTGTCTCCATCACAGCCAAGGCGGAAAATTCCTAAAGCGCCGCAAGGCGGCAATGGCCACCGATCTATCAACGAAACGTTAAGATTGGGTTGGGTGAGCGATGTTCCCGTCGTCCCGGCGAAAACCAGGACCCCTTAGCCACAAATGTCTATTTGCGGGCACGCCGTGGCCCCGGCCCGCCTCAAACGGCCGCCGCGGAGTATGGGTCCCCCTGAGTTCACAAACGAAG
>NZ_DDOP01000024.1:0-7645 GCF_002341725.1 Bradyrhizobium sp. UBA2491 | reverse complement strand
CCGTTGACGAATTCGAAGCCGAGCGCGATCAGCAGCGCGACGAACAGCATGATGTACGGCAGGAACGAAGTCACGCGCGTGCCGGTGGCGTCGACGTCGGCATAGATGCTGTAGGCAACAAACAGCAGGGCGGCCGCAACCACGCCCATGTAAATGACACCCGTCATCGGGTGAAAGCCCTTGTCGAGATCCGGGCCCTTCTTCAAGGCTGGTTCGATCGAGCCGGGTAACGCCATATCGCTCATGGTAAACTCCTGTCCCAATGCCTCCGATTTTGATCGATGCATATGACAAGCAATTGAAATCCGGCCCGTGAAATGAAGCGGCGCTCCTTGGCGGTGGACGGCGGGCCGAATTTTTGCGCAACGCATTGAAGGTGCGCGCACTGTTTCGATCTCGTGGCAATGTTCAGCAACAGAAGCGGGTTGATCGCGACGTAAACTTGCTGCCTGCGTTGCACAGCGCGAGACAGTGTGAGTACGAGATCACACAGGACTGTCAGTCCGGCCGACGAGAGCTCACGACGAAGTATCCGACGAGCGCGGCGACGAGATGGGTCGGCTGGCTGGATGAGGTAGCGCGCGAGTGAGGTGGTGAGATGAGGTGGCGCGCCGCACGATTGGGGCTAGTCGAACCGCGCAGCGCGCCTGCCTCAGGGTACGTCATGGCGTGAACATGACGCCCGATACCGTCTGAATGTGCTACGCTATCACGGATCAATTAAAGGTTGTAGGTATTTCAGAGCAGTTTCGCACAGGGCTGTGCGTCTTCCAGTTCCGCTGGTCTTGCGGAACTCAAGCCGCATCGGCGGCGTCGCGCAGTTGACCTGCCGCGATCTTCAGGTCGTCGATAAAACGCTGATATTCCAGTGCCTTGGTGCTCTCGTCTGGCAACCGCAGCAGATAAGAAGGATGCACTGTGACCAGCACCCTGGTTCCGTCGTGCTCGATCAGCCTGCCGCGGTTCTTGTTGATCGGCGTGATCTTGCCGAGCACGCTTTGCGCTGCGGTCGCGCCGAGCGCCACCACCAGCTCCGGCCTGACGGCGGCGAGCTCGCGCTGATACCATGGACGGCAGGTGCGGATCTCCGCCGTGCCCGGTTTCTGGTGCAGCCGGACCTTGCCGCGCTGCACGAATTTGAAATGCTTCACCGCGTTGGTGATGTAGACCTTGGCGCGATCGATACCCGCTTCCTTGAGCGCACGATCGAGCATCTGCCCGGCCGGTCCGACGAACGGATGGCCGGCGAGGTCTTCCTTGTCGCCAGGCTGTTCGCCGACCAGCATCAGTGTCGCGTTCTGCGGGCCTTCGCCAAACACGGTCTGTGTCGCGTCCTTCCACAGTGGACAGGCGCGGCAAGCGGCGGCCTCTTCGCGCAAGGCGGCGATCGCGTCACCAATCGCTTCATGGGCTTGCCTGTCATGGGCCTGCTTGCGGGGTATCGGCACATCCTGCCGCTTCTGCGGTTCGCTCGCCCGGCGTGCGATGAAGGGACCGCTGGTCATGCGCATGGCGTCTTCGATCAAAGGCTTAATGATCGAATCCTCGGGCAGGTTCCTCCAATAGGCCTGCGGCGCCTCCATCAGTTTCAGCCGGGCGGGATTGAACAGGCCGTTGTGATGACGCCGCCAGACCTCCTCGAGCCGATCCTCGCTCGGCACCTCGGACTTGGCGATGCCTGACGTGATCGAGATCGCGTGGCCGTCCCAATGCGCGCAGACATCCGGGGTCAGGATCGACCACGGCATGTCGGCGAAGCGGCTGGCGAAAAACGGTGCGGCGGACGCGACGATATGATGCTCGGGCTCGAACCAGGCGACGTAGTGCGCCTTGTGCTCGCGGCCGATTTCGCGGAAGCGGAGATGCGCATGCATCCTGTCGATGTCGCCATAGACCGCGCGTGCCATTGCATGGACTTCGGCGACATCAGGATCGATGGTCGTGCCGAGCAGATCGTGATGACTGCGCAGTCGCCACAGCAGGCGATAGAGCAGGGCGAAGCGCTCGTCATGGCAATGCAGGATCGCCGTTCGCGCCAGCTCGACGAATCTGGCGGGGACGTTGAACTGCA
Source organism: Bradyrhizobium sp. UBA2491 (assembly GCF_002341725.1). NCBI lineage: Bacteria > Pseudomonadati > Pseudomonadota > Alphaproteobacteria > Hyphomicrobiales > Nitrobacteraceae > Bradyrhizobium > Bradyrhizobium sp. UBA2491. Next base: position 5,574 of record NZ_DDOP01000024.1, on the reverse strand, counting down.
CCTGCGGCGCGTCGGGCATCTCGTTCGCGCGGGATGTCGGCAGCAACGCGTCGTCACTGCGTATTTGCCATGTGACGTCCGCCGGCCTGACGTCATGCGATGCCAGTTGCCGTGCGGCTTTGCGCCAGCCTTCGAAATCGGTGTCGTTGTCGAGCACGATGAGATGCATGCGATTGCTCCGTTTCCGTCACGCCGCCGATGTCCGGGCCCGTGCGCCTCACCGCCGCGGGGAAAGCGGAGAAGGCCGGTGCGGCCGCTTCCAAACCCCTTGATTCCGCTGATGAATCGGCAGGCTCACCAATCCGATTGACTCCGCTGGCCCTGTTAGCTTTATATTAGAACATATCATGAACATTTGGGCCAGTCCCTGGCTCTCTGTTCAGGTCAGTGACGGCTTCAAATTTTGGTTGGAAGGAGCGGCGCAATGAACGGCGCACGCACGGGTACGCTTACGTCTCTGCGCGGCAGCATCGCGCGCATCGAGGCGTCATCGGAGGCGGCGATGCCGAGCCGCGTTGCGCTCGGTCACAGCGGCGCCGACGCGATGCTGCGCGGCGGGCTTGCACCGGCTGCGCTGCACGAGGTGTTCGCGGCCGGCCATCAAAGTGGCGCGGCGACCGGCTTCATCGCGGGGCTCGCCGGACGGCTATCGGCGCGCAAGCCGCTGGTGTGGGTGCGGCAGGATTTTTCCGACCGCGAGAACGGCGCGCTGTCGATGCGCGGGCTTGCCGAGCTCGGCCTCGATCCGCGCCTGCTGGTCACGGTGCGCGCCGCCGATGTCGATGGCGCCCTGCGCACCGCGGCCGATGCGCTGGCCTGCGATGCGCTCGGCGCTGTGGTGCTCGAGGTCTGGGGCGAGGCGCGCCAGCTCGATCTCGTCGCCAGCCGCAAATTGACGCTTGCGTCGCAGGCTGCCGGCGTCACCGCGCTGGTGCTGCGGATCGCGGCGACGCCGATCCCCTCGACCGCGGAGACGCGCTGGATCGTGCGCGCGGCGCATTCGCCGCCCGGCAATGCGGCCTCCGCCTGGGGCGCGCCGCGCTTCGATGCCGAACTAGTGCGCAATCGTCATGGCCCGGTCGGGCGATGGATCATGGAATGGAAATGTGATGAGTGCCAGTTCAGTGAACCGTCGGCGTATCCTCAGCCTGTGGCTGCCACGCCTGCCCATCGACCGCATCAAGCGCAAGCTCGCGCAGGACATCGCCTCGCAAGCTGATGCGCGGGAGGTGGCTGAACCTTCAAGTGAGGCGAGCACATCGGCAGGGCTCTCTCCCCCCTTGCGGGGGAGAGTTGGAGAAAGGGGGACCACAGACGCCGGCGTACATGGCTTACCCCTCTCCCTAACCCTTCCCCACAAGGGGGGAGGGAACCCGTCCGCTCATGCGTCCCTTACGAAGAGCAACGAACTCCCCAGCGTCGTGGTCGCAAAAGACCACAACGCCATCCTGCTGCATGCCGTCGACGAGGCCGCGGTGCGGGCCGGGCTGTCGATCGGGCTGCCGCTCGCCAATGCGCGCGCGATCTGTCCCGAGCTCACCGTCTACGACACCGATCCCGCGGCCGACCTGAAGACGTTGAACGACATCGCCGACTGGTGCGATCGCTTCACACCGCTGGTGGCGCTCGACGCGCCTGATGGCCTGTTCCTCGACATCACCGGCTGCGCGCATCTGTTCGGCGGCGAGCGCGCGCTGCTGCAGGTCGTGACCGGCGCGCTGAGCCGGCGCGGCTTTGCCGTCAGCGCGGCGATTGCCGGCACCTCGATCGCGGCGCGCACGCTGACGCGCCATGTCTCGGGCAAGATCGTTGCCGATGGCGCGGAGGCGCACGCGGTCGGCCCGTTGCCGGTCTCCGCGCTCGGCGCCGATCCTGCCATCACCACCGGCCTGCGCCGTGCCGGCCTGAAGATCATCGGCGATGTTGCCGCGCGCGCCCCGCACGAGATCTCGGCACGGTTCGGTTCGGCCTTCACCACCCTGCTCGGCCACGCGCTCGGACAGGGCGATGCTCCGATCAGCCCACGCAAGCCGCTGCCCGATTACATCGTCGAGAAGCGTTTCCCCGATCCGGTCGCAACCGATACCGTGATCGCGCCGACGCTCTCGAGCCTCGCCAAAATGCTGGTCGCCGCTATGGACAAGCAAGGCAAGGGCGCCCGGCAACTGGAAGCGAGCTTCTTTCGCACCGACGGCAAGGTCGCGGCGATCATGGTCGAGACCGGTCGGCCGGTGACGCGGCCGGAAATGATCGACCGCCTGTTCCGCGAGCGGCTCGATGCGCTCAACGATCCGCTCGATCCCGGCTTCGGCTTCGATCTCATCCGCCTTGCCGCAGGGCGTACCGAGATCGTGGTGCAGCAGCAGCGCGATCTCGACGCCACGGTGCACGACAATGACGAGATATCGGCGCTGATCGATCGCATCGCCGCCCGTATCGGCGGCAAACGCGTCGTCGTGCATCTGCCGCTCGAGAGCCACATCCCCGAGCGCGCGACGCTCGCACTGCCGGCGCAGCATCATCTGGCCGCCGCCAGTGCCGCCGCCTGGCCGGAGCGCGTCACGGGCGAGCCGCCGCTACGGCCACTCAGGCTGTTCGAGCGGCCCGAGCCGATCAAGGTGCCATTCGCGAGCGTGCCGGACGGTCCGCCGCACCAGTTCACCTGGCGGCGCGCCTTGCACGCGGTGGTGCGGGTCGAGGGCCCCGAGCGGATCGCGATGGAATGGTGGAAGCAGGACGGCGCATCGCTGACCCGCGATTACTTCCGGGTCGAGGATGCCGAGGGCCAGCGCTTCTGGATCTTTCGCGACGGTCTGTACGAAAGCGAGCTGCGCGACGAGGAAGGCAAGCCGGTCCCAGCCAACTGGTATGTCCACGGGCTGTTCGCATGACAACACCTCTGCCCGACTATGCCGAGATCGGCATCACCAGCAATTTCTCCTTCCTGCGCGGCGGCTCCGATCCGCGCGCCTATGTGCATCAGGCGAGCGAGCTCGGAATCCCCGTGATCGGGATCGCCGATCACAACACGCTGGCCGGCGTGGTGCGCGCCTGGAAGGAGCTCGACAGCGAGAAGGTCGCCCATCCGCCCAAATTCCTGGTCGGCGCCCGCATCGTCTTCATCGACGGCACGCCCGACATCCTGGTCTATCCGCGCGACCGCGCCGCCTATGGCCGGCTGTGCCAGCTATTGACCCGCGGCAAGCGCGGCGGCGGCAGAGCGTTTTCCAGCGAAGTGGACACCGGTTCGCGTGAAGAAAACGCGTCAACACAAAAATCCGAGCGCGTCGAGAAGGGCGACTGCCGGCTCACCTTGCCTGATCTCGTCGATTTCGCCGAAGGTCAGCTTTTGGTGCTGGCGCTGCCGCATCGTTTCGAGACCGATGACGCGCTCGACGTGCTCGCTCAATTGAATGCGAGCGCTGCCGATGGCGTCTGGCTCGCCGCGAGCCTGCTTTATCGCGGCGACGACAGGCGCCGCCTCGCACGGCTGCATGGCCTCGCCACCGAAGCGGGCGTACCGCTGCTCGCCACCAACGAGGTGCTCTATCACCATCCCGCGCGCCGTCCGTTGCAGGACGTGCTGACCTGCATCCGCGAAAAGACCACCATTGAGGCGGTCGGCCGCCGGCTTGAAGCCAACGCCGAGCGGCATCTCAAGCCGGCGCATGAAATGGCAAGGCTGTTCCGCGACTGGCCAGCCGCCATCGCGGAAACCATGCGCTTCGCCGCGCGCATCTCATTCTCGCTCGACCAGCTCAAATACCAGTATCCCGACGAGCCGGTGCCGCCGGGCAAGACCGCGCAGCGTCATTTGGAGGATTTGACCTGGAGGGGAGCGCACCGAAAATTTCCAACTCGGATTTCGCCTAAACTCAAGAAGACCTTGCACAAGGAATTGCGTCTCATCAGGAAGCTGAAATACGCACATTACTTCCTCACCGTGCACGACATCGTGCACTATGCGCGCAGCCAGAACATCCTGTGCCAGGGCCGCGGCTCGGCGGCGAACTCGGCAGTCTGTTATGTGCTCGGCGTTACCTCGGTCGATCCGACCAAGGTCGATCTCTTGTTCGAGCGCTTCATCTCCAAGGAGCGGCTGGAGCCGCCCGACATCGACGTCGATTTCGAGCATTCGCGGCGCGAGGAGGTGATGCAATATGTCTACCGCCGCTATGGCCGGCATCGCGCGGCGATCATCGCGACCGTGATCCATTATCGTCCGCGCAGCGCGATCCGCGACGTCGGCAAGGCGCTCGGGCTGACCGAGGATGTCACCGCGGCGCTCGCCGACACCGTGTGGGGCAGCTGGGGCAAGGGCCTCAACGACATGCAGGTGCGGCAGGCCGGGCTCGATCCAAAGAATGCGATGATCAACCTCGCGGTCGAGCTCGCCACCGAGCTGATCGAGTTTCCGCGCCATCTCTCCCAGCATGTCGGCGGCTACGTGCTGACTCAGGACCGGCTCGACACCTATGTGCCGATCGGCAACGCCGCGATGGACGATCGCACCTTCATCGAATGGGACAAGGACGACGTCGACGCGCTGCACATGATGAAGGTCGACGTGCTCGCTTTGGGCATGCTGACCTGCATCCGCAAATGCTTCGATCTGATCGATGACCACAAGGGCAAACGCTGGGAGCTTGCCTCGGTCCCGCCGGACGACGAGAAGGTCTACGACATGCTGTGCCGTGGCGAGTCGCTCGGCGTGTTCCAGGTCGAGAGCCGGGCACAGATGAACATGCTGCCGCGGCTCAAACCGCGCACCTTCTACGATCTCGTCATCGAGGTCGCGATCGTGCGCCCCGGACCGATCCAGGGCGACATGGTGCATCCCTATCTGCGCCGGCGCAACAAGCAGGAGCAGGTGAGCTATCCGTCGCCGGCATCTGACAAGGGCGACAAGAACGAACTCTACAACGTCCTGCACAAGACGCTGGGCGTGCCGCTGTTCCAGGAGCAGGCGATGCGGATCGCGATCGAGGCGGCGCATTTCTCCTCCGAGGAGGCCAACGGCCTGCGCCGCTCGATGGCGACCTTCCGCAATCTCGGCACCATCGGCAGCTATGAGGAGAAGCTGGTCGGCAACATGGTGGCGCGCGGCTACGATCCAGATTTCGCCCGCAGCTGCTTCGACCAGATCAAGGGGTTCGGCTCCTACGGCTTTCCGGAAAGCCACGCCGCGAGCTTTGCCCAGCTCGTCTACATCTCGTCATGGCTGAAGCATTATCATCCCGATGCGTTCTGCTGCGGCCTGCTCAACTCGCAGCCGATGGGTTTCTATGCCCCGGCGCAGATCGTCGGCGACGCCCGCCACAACGGCGTCACGGTGCGCGAGGTCGACGTCTCCTTCAGCTTTGCGCAGAACACGCTGGAGGAGAAGGTCGGTGATCACTGCGCGGTCCGGCTCGGCTTCCGCCAGATCGACGGCTTTCACTGGCTCGATGAGGACGAGGAGCGGTTGAAACGAATGCAGCAGACGCTGCGCAGTACAGGTGAGTCAGGGGGGCACGAACGGGTGGGCTCTCTCCCCCCTTGCGGGGGAGAGTTGGAGAGAGGGGTAAGCCACGA
>NZ_DDOP01000050.1:47577-187683 GCF_002341725.1 Bradyrhizobium sp. UBA2491 | reverse complement strand
GCGTCGCGCGGCCCCGGCGTTTTCGCCGTGGGTCGCCACGTCAGGAGTTTGACTGAAGCCGAGAGCCTAGAGCCAGGACCAGACCAGCGCCACGTTCGCGGCACAGGCCGCGAGCAGTGCGAGCGCGAGCGCGCAGTGCACGCGTTCATGGGGGGTCTGAAGGATCGCTCTCATGGATTGGAGCATCCGGCGATTCTACCCGGAGAGTCCCGGGGATTCTTTTTTCCCGGGTTTACCAGCCATTAAGGACTCAGGGCTCGCCGGCGAAAGGTCCGAAATGACTCACATTTTCAGATGCTTACCCGGGAATGCGCTCACGGTTCCGTGATTGGAACGGCAATCTCGCAGGAAACCGGGAACGCCGGCCGGCGTTGTCGGTGTTTGGGGGACCGACCGATGCCGTATGCGCTGTTCTATCAGGACGCCAAGCTGAGCAAGGCCTATCCGACCGAGGCCGACGTGTGGAAGCTCGCCAGGAAATCCGGGCTGGTGGTGGATGCCGTCAGCGAGGAGGAGACGGCCGCGCCGCGTCCGGTGCTGGACAACAACTACGAAATCCGGCCCTGCCAGCTCGAGCCGAATGAGGACCCGGTCCAGAACAAGGCCGATGCCGATCGTGAAGCGCGCCAGGAGCCGCGGTTGAATTGAAGACACCGATGGGGCCGGCGCGCGGGTACGGGCCGGAGGCGCGAGTGCGATCGGTGTTGCTCTTACGGCGTCGCCGTTGCCAGCGAGGCCTGTTCGGCGGCCAGCGAGACGCAAATCTTGCGCCGATGCAGACCCCGGATCGCGCCCGTCACCTTCAACACCTTGCCGGCCGCGCAGGACGCGTCCTGAACGAACACGACCTCGTAGGGCGCAAGCGCCAAGGGTTCGGATTTGAGGATGGTCTGGGCAAGACACGGCACGGAGACCGCAGAGAGGATCAGCCCTAACGCAAAGCTACGCATGTTTGTTTGTCCACCAGCCCGGCAACCGCACAATACCGCATCACGATGAAAGTTCCGTGCAATGCAGGAATTATTTTTTGCATTGCACGATCAGGCGTGAATATCGGCTGAATAAGCAAGCGTCGGGCCAACAAAAAAGGCCGACCCGAAGGCCGGCCTTTTCGAATTCGGTAAAGGACGTCGCAATCAGTAGCGGGAGCCCACCGGACCGCCCCAACCGAAGCGGTAGTTGACCCCGAGCTTGACGGTATGCTCGTCGTTCCGGAAGCTCGCGCCGACGATGTCGGCCGGCCCGCCGGTGAAGGTGGTCTTGCCGAAATTGTAATACTGGTACTCGGCCTTCGCCGACCAGTTCGGAGCGAACATGTATTCGAGGCCGGCGCCGACCGTATAGCCGTCCTTGTGGCCGCCATCGGTGGTGAACGCCGCTGGCACGCCGCCGACCGACGCCGTGATGTTGTTGTTGTCGCGCCAGGCATAACCGCCCTTGGCGTAGAGCAGCGCCGGACCCCAGGTGTAGCCGAGGCGGCCGGTCACCGAGCCGATCTGGTCGGTGTTGCCGGTCACGACCGTTCCGGCGGGGAACGTCAGGCCATTGTTCGACGAGCTCGGCAGCCAGGAATACTGCGCCTCGATACCCATCACCCAGTTGGGGGCGAACTGATAGTCGAAGCCACCCTGCACGCCACCCAGGAAGCGCGCATCGCTGCCCATCAGGTTGTTGCCATCGGTGAAGGCGCCGCCGACATGGCCGCCGATGTAGAAACCGGTCCAGTTGTAGACCAGCGCCGGGGCGGTATAGGGCGGCGGGGCCTTGGTATAGGTGCGGGCCGGCATGTCAGCCGCGAACGCCGGGCCCGCAAAAGCGGCCAGCGCGACTGTGCCCAGCAAAAACTTCTTCATCTCTGATCCCCGTTACGACGTTGCGCTGTTAAGACAAACAACGTGACCTCAATTGGGTTGCTTTGGGGCAATGCCGCACCTGTGAAGTTTCCGTACTGTGACGGGGTCGCAACAACGCCCGTTTGTTCCTTGGCACGGAAGGTTTTTTCACCGGTTAAGCAACCGCATTTCGGCTGCATATAAGTCGCGGGCGGCTAAGTTGCAGTTCAAGGCTCCCCGAAAAGTGATCGGAGTTCGCTAACGATCCGGTCAGACCTGCCGGTCGGGCACGCTGCGACAGGCCGCCGCGCGTCAGCGCGTCATTTTTTCCAGCTCCGGGAATGCCGCATAGGACGCGCCGGCGCAGGCCTCGGCGGCGTTGTCGAGGATGCGGTCGAGCCGGCCGTCGACGAACAGGACGCCGCGCTCGCGGGCTGGGCGGTAATTGCCATCGGTATCCCTTGCGCTGTAGCGCAGGCAGACCACGTAGCGCAGCCGGCCGCCGACCGTGCGCTGCACCGGCTCGGCGATCCCGGCTTCGCGGACCCCGACCGGATTGTTCAGGTAAGTTCGCATGAAGGCGAGGATCTGGTCGCGGTACCTGTCCGGAAACGGCTGGTTGGCGACGCCGCGATCGTCGGTGAAGGTGGTGGAGCTGCCGCCGTCATCGCTGGTGAGGCAGCCGGCGAGCGGAATCGAGAGCAGCGCGATCGCCGCCAGTTGTGCCAGAATCCGCAAACGTCGTTGTGTCATGAGTCCCCGGCCGTCTGTTTAGACCGCCGCGCGGCCGAAGGGAATTCGCAACTCGGTTATTGCTGCCGGCTCATTCTTTGGCACGCTGGAGCCGCGACGCGGCATCGTCGTCGAGCACATCGCTTCTGATGCTGTCGGCAAATTTGCGCATCAGTCGAACCAACTCCTGCACGTCGCGCATGTCCCAGCCTGTGAAGACGGCATCGGCGAGCCGTTCGCGAGCGGCGTCGACGGCATCCGTCATCGTCTTGCCTTTCGGCGTCACGATCGCCTCGCGGACCCGGCGGTCGCCGGCGCCGGCCTGGCGTGCGACGAGGCCGAGGTTTTCCAGCTTGGCAATCTGCCGGCTGACGGTGGTGTAGTCGCGTCCGACGCGGTCGGCCAACTCGACCACCCCGATTGGACCGCGCCGTTCGATCACGACCAGCAGCGGAAACAGCGCCCGCTCCAGCGAAATGCCGGCCTCGCGAACCATCTGCTCGTCGCGCTGCGGCCGGTTCATCACCCCGACGATGTCGATCAGGGCCTCATGCAGAGCCCGTACCGTTTCACGATTATGTGTATTTTGCACCCTTTTCGTTGACGACATCCAGGTCCTCCAATTATGTGCATACTACACATATGGAGAGGACCATGACACAGGAATTCGCAGCTGACGTTCTGATCATCGGCGCGGGCGCCGCCGGCCTGACGCTGGCAATCGAGCTGGCGAGGCGGGGGATTCGCTTGCGCCTGATCGAGCGGATGGATGCCCCCTTTCACGGCTCGCGCGGCAAGGGCATCCAGCCCCGGACCCTGGAAATCTTCGAAGATCTCGGCATTGTCGACCGCATTGTCGCGGCCGGCGGTCCCTACCCGCCGCAGCGCGAGCACCATGCGGACGGCGGCTTCACCGACAGCGAGATGATAGAGCGTAGCGATCCGACGCCGACCGAGCCCTACCAGGTTCCGCTGATGATCCCGCAATTCCTCACCGAGGGCGTGATGCGCGAGCGGCTGCGCGAGCTCGGCCACCAGGTTGAATTCGGCTGCGAGCTGACCGGCTTCACACCGGATGAGGGCGGCGTGACGGCGGTTCTAGCCCGCGATGGCGCCGAGGAGACGATCCGCGTGCGCTACCTGATCGGCGCCGATGGCGGTCGCAGTTTCGTGCGTCATGCGCTCGATATCGGTTTCCCCGGCAAGACGCTCGGCGTGCGGGCGGTGGTGGCCGATCTCGCCTTGAGCGGTCTCGAACGCGATGCCTGGCACCGCTTCCATGAGGGTTCGATGGAGCGCCAGATCGCGCTGTGCCCACTTGCCGGCACCGAGCTGTTCCAGTTGCAGGCGCCCGTCCCGCTCGAGGGCGATGTCGACCTTTCGGCCGAGGGACTTGCCCGAATGATCGCAGCGCGCAGCGGCCGCAACGACATCCGGATTGACGCTGTGGCGTGGGCGTCGGCCTACACCATGAACGCAAGGCTCGCCGATCGCTATCGGATCGGCCGTGCATTCCTGGTCGGCGATGCTGCGCACATTCATCCGCCGACCGGTGGCCAAGGCCTCAACACCAGCGTGCAGGATTCCTACAATCTCGGCTGGAAGCTGGCCGCCGTGATCGCCGGCGCACCGGATGCGCTACTAGACAGTTATGAAGCGGAGCGGCGTCCGATCGCGGCCGGAATGCTCGGCCTGTCGACCAAGCTGCTCGACGCCAACAAACGCGGCGACATGCGGCGCGGCCGTGAAGTGCATCAGCTCGACCTCAGCTATGGCGGATCCCCGCTCGCACTGGAGCTGCCTGAACGTCCCGGCGGCCTGCTCGCGGGAGACCGTGCCCCCGACGCGCAGCTGCGCGGCGCCGCCGGTCAGCCGAAGCAGCTGTTCCAGCTCTTCAAGGGGCCGCACTGGACGCTGATCGGTCACGAGGTGGCGCGTGATGCGGTCGCGCCCCGCCCTCACCTGCGCATCCACACCACCGGACCGCGCGGCGACATCGTGGACGATGCCGGCGCGTTGCGCAAAGCCTATCAGCTTGACGCCGGCGACTGGGTGCTGGTGCGGCCCGACGGCTATGTCGGCGCGATCGTCGGTTCGGAAGCGCTCGACACGCTGGAGGACTATCTGCGGCGTGTCGGCCTCAACTAGCGCACTCGCTGCAAGGGACTGAACGCACTCCGGCCCGCCGCCATTGGGGAAGCAATGGACAGGCGGGCCGGTTCTGCATCCTGAGGGCGCAGCGGGGCAATGTGGATCGAACGACGCCCTCCGGATCAGGTTCAGTCGCGCTCGATCAGCCGCGCTTGGCCGGCACGACGTGCTTGGTCGCGACCTTGGCCGAGACGTGCTTGGAGACGTGCTTCGGCGCCTTCACCTTCAACATGCCCATGTGCTTGTGGTGGCGGTGATGGCGATAGTGCTTGTGGTGATGGCGGCCCATCTTGGCATTGGCGTTGCGCACCTTCGACGGCAGCTGCTCGCTCTTGATCACCGGAGCGGCCTTGGTCGCCGGGGCAGTCGTGGTCACCGGCGCGGGCGTTGTGGTCTTGCCGGCCTCGGTGGCGAACGCCGGCGCTGCGATCACGGACATGGCGAGCAGCGCGGCGGAAATGGTCTTCAGCATGGTGGTCCTCCTCGTCGGGATCGAGAGGTCTCCGGCCGGATGGTCGGCCTCACCGATCAATGCACGTGACCTTATGGGCCGGGCACTGAACCCGTTCTGAAGGGGGCTGACGGAATTCATTCATGTGAATGACATCTCTGTCATGTTGCCCAGCCCGCCACGGCTGGCACGGCATCACGCAATCGTGGGGTTGGCCGGGAATGTTCTGCACCCCCGGGTGTTCAAGTCAGCAGGCTTGGGTGTACGATTGCCGAGCACGATCAGGAACGATCAGGAGCAACCAGGAATGAGCAAGACGACAAAGTTTGTGGGCCTCGCAGTGCTCTCGATGACGCTTGTCGCCGGGCCGGTGATCTCGGCCTACGCCGCGGGCAGCGACAATCCCTCGCCGCCGGCCTCCGACAGCGGCAAGGGCAAGAAGTCGACCAAGAAGGACAAGAGCTCCGCGATCGACGATCAAAAGTTCCTGGCCGGCTATCACGCCGCCTACGCCACGATCTACGACAAGCACGACTATGCCGCCGCGATCGAGCAGCTCAAGGCGCTCGGCCAGGACGACCGTGCCGACGTCGCCAATTTGATCGGCTACTCCTATCGCAAGCTCGGCGACTACAAGGTCTCGCAGATCTGGTACGAGCGCGCGCTGAAGGCTGACCCGGCCCATGTGCGGACCTGGCAGTATTACGGCCTCTGGCAGGTCGAGCAGGGCAACCGCGACCAGGCGCAATACCATCTCAACCGCATCGCCCAGCTCGCCGGCACCAACAGCGAGGAATACCGCTCGCTCGCCGCCGCGCTTGAGAAGCCGCCCGGCACCGGGCTGGTCTACTGAGCCCAACGCTCTGACGCATGAGCCGGCGCTGGTCGTCACGACCGCGCCGGCTTTTTTGCTGGCGAGCGCAGCGGCTACGGGCGCTGCAACCCGGCGGTCCGTGCCGCATAGGCATCGAGCACGTCGTCGGCACTGTAGGCCGGACGCGCCGCGAATTCATCACGCAGGCCGAGCCGCGCCGACGTCCTGAGCCGTGCGGCGGTGGCCTCGGTCATGATCGGCTGCAAGCCGATCTCGCGCAGCCCCTCCGCAACGCCGTCCATTTCGACCGCGCGTCGCTCGGCGTGCAGCACATCGGTGCGCACGCACATGTCGACGAATTTGCTGTAGCGCGTCGCATCCATCGGCTCGCAGATGCCGCGCAGCGCCTCGCCGCGCACGCCCGCCAGCGAGGCGGCGGTGAGCGCCTCGACGATCAGCGCCTCCATGCCCTTGGTCACCACGCTGCGAAGCATCTTCACCGCGGCTGCGGTGCCCGCGTCGGGGCCGGCGTGCTCGATCGCAAAGCCGAGCGGCGCAAACAAACCGGCGAAGCGCTCGGCGCCATCGCCCGAGCAGTATAGCGGCACCGCCGCGCCATAGATGCTGACCGCGCCCATCAGGTTGGCGTCGACGAAGGCACCGCCGTTGGCCAGCACGGCATCCGCTGTCAGCCGCTTGGCCTTGGGCGTCGAGGCGTTGATGTCGATCACCAGCATCCCCGGCCGGACCAACGCGGCAATCGATTGGCCGACCGGCATGGCGGTCGCGACCACGACCGCGGAGAACACTATGTCGGCGCGCGTCATCAGCTCGCGCAGGCTGTCCACCAGCTCGACGCCGTGCGCGGCGGCGATACTCCGGAACGCTTCCGAATACGGTGGACGATTGGTCGTTCCCTCGCAAAACACCAGCGGTGGTGGAACACCCTTCCTCGCCAGATGTGCCGCGAAGCACCGGGCCGCTTCTCCGAAGCCGACAAAGCCGATTGTCTTTTGGGTCATGGCAACCCCACGCGTCACGCGATCGCTCAGCCGGTGCGAAGCAAGAACCATGCCCGACACCTTCCCACGAATCGCCACGCCGTCATGAGGTCGCGGTGATCTCGAACACCGGCCGGCGGCGGCCGAGGATGGCGAGCAGCACCAGCGCGCAGACCGAGCAGGCGATCGCGAGCTCGAGCACGGCGTTGCCGCCGAACCGCGTCAGCAGATAGGCGAGCGTCGGCGGCGACGCCGCCGAGATCAGGTTCAACGGCAGCGCGATATGGGACGAGGCCTTGGCGAATTCGCTCTTGTCGTAGAACGCCAGCGGGATGGTCGCGCGCGCAACCGCGAGCGCGCCGCTGCCGAGACCGTAGATCAGGATGAAGGCCGCAATCGCCCAGTGGCTGCCGTGGCCGGCGATCAGAATCAGCATCGCGACCGGCAGCAGTGCGCCGGCGACCAGTCCCGTGCTGATACCGTCCCAGCGGCCGCCGCCGAGAAAATCGATCGCGCGCGCCGAGACCTGCACGATGCCGAGCATCGAGCCGAACGCGATCGCCTCCGGCGCCGACAATCCCTGCGCCTTCAGAAGTTCCACCAGCACCGCGCTGAAGCCGAAGCTGACGAACGCGTTCAGCGCAATCGCCGCGACCACAAGGAAAAACGTGCTTCTGGCCGGCGGCGGCGCGGCCGACCGGTGCGATGACGGCGCGGCTTCGGCGTCATCGACCGCACGGCGCGGCAGCCCGAACTTGTAGAGCGGCAGGCAGACCAAAATCATCGTCGCGGCATAGACCAGACAGGTGCCGTGCCAGCCGATCGCCGCGGTGAGAAACCCTGTCGTCGGCCAGAAGATGCTGCTGGACAATCCGGTGACCAGCATCAGCGCGCCGATCGCGCCCTTCGCGTTCCGCCCAGCCACCTCGTTCAGCATGATGTAGGCGGCCGTGCTCAGCGCGGCGCTGCCGGCGGCGCCGAGGATCGCCCAGGCGGTGAAGTACAACGCCACCTCGCGGGCACAGGCCAGCACGACGAAGCCGAGCGCGGCGACGGCGCTGCCGATCATCATGACGCGCCGCGCGCCGACCCGCCGGAACGGCCCGGCGAGCAGCGGCCCGCACAGGCCCATGGTCACATAGAAAACCGAGGTGCCGGCAAACACCATGGGGAGCGGGATCCGCAGATCGGCCGCGATCTGGTGGCCGGCGATGGCCGGCAGGCCGAGGGTGCCCCACCCGAACACCTGGGCAACGGCGAGGACGAGGAGAACGCCGGCGAGCTGCCTGTCCATGCCCAGGACCCGTGCCCGGTCCGCCATCGTCATTCCCACCACCGCATTTCGACCCAAAAGGCTGGGTTAGCCGAACGGGCGTGACGGTATCATGACTGCGGCGGTCCGGCCGGGCACAGGCCGGCCAACATCCCCAGGGATTACGGATAATGAGGGATTACGGATAATGCTCGAGACGCCGGTCGGGCTTCTGCCGATGGCTCGCTCCCACCGTGTTGCCGGGCGTTGCCGGGTCCGGCCTGCCCGCACGCGCCGCCGTCCCGTCCGGCTGACCGCTGTCGCCGGTCGTCTTGCCGGCGTTCGGCGCCTGGCCGGTGGTGGTGACATTGGCGGCGGTCTGCCCGGCCCCGGCCGAACCGGTCGATGGACCGGAGCTCTGCGCCAACACGGTCCCCGACAGCACCAGAGCCGCCATCAGTATTGCCGCGTTGACTGTCATGGAGGGCCCTTCTGCGCGCGAATGATGCACAGCAACGCGCCAGTGCCGATCGCGTTCCAACGCCGCCGCAGCAGAGTTAACCCCAACGACCGCTTCCGCAGGGGCCCGTCCGCGAAGGAGCGACCATATCGGGCAACGCTGGCAGGGCCCCGATCCGGGCTTACCTAGGCAACATGCAACGCATCTCCACCCTGACCTGCCCGGCTTGCGGCTTCGCCAAGACCGAGACCATGCCGACCGACGCCTGCCAGTTCTTCTACGACTGCGTGGGCTGCGGCATCCGCCTCAAGCCGAAGCCCGGCGATTGCTGCGTGTTCTGCTCCTACGGCTCCGTGCCGTGCCCTCCCGTCCAGGCGGACGGAAAATGCTGCGGTGATGCCGCATGTAGCGGCCAATGAGAACCTGACCGGCCGGTGACCGCACTGCCCTTCACGATGGCGAAGATCGCGGGGATCACGATCAGCGTCAGCAAGGTCGACGAGATCATCCCGCCGATCATCGGCACCGCGATGCGCTGCATGATCTCGGAGCCGGTGCCGGTGCTCCACAGGATCGGCAGCAGCCCGGCCATGATCGCAACCACCGTCATCATCTTGGGCCGGACGCGCTCGACCGCGCCCGCGATGATCGCGCGGTGCAGATCGTCGCGGCCGACCGCCCGTCCCTCGGCGGCGCAGCGCGCCCTCGCCTCGTCCAGCGCGTGGTTGAGATAGATCAGCATCACGACGCCGGTCTCGGCGGCAACGCCGGCAAGCGCAATGAAGCCGACCGCGACCGCGACCGACAGGTTGAAGCCGAGCGCCCACATCAGCCAGAGGCCGCCGACCAGCGCGAACGGCAGCGACAGCATCACGATCATGGTCTCCGCCACCGAGCGGAAGTTGAGGTAGAGCAGCAGGAAGATGATCGCGAGCGTCACCGGCACCACGATCTTGAGTCGGGCGGCGGCGCGCTCGAGATATTCGTAGCTCCCGCTCCACACCACATAGGTACCGGGCGGGAACTGGACAGCGGCCTGCACCGCGCGCTGCGCATCCGCGACGTAGCCGCCGAGGTCGCGCTCGCGGATGTCGACATAGATGTAGGTCGCAAGCTGCCCGTTCTCGGTGCGGATCGAGCTCGGCCCGCGCGCGGGCTTGACGTCCGCGACTTCGCCAAGCGGCACCGCACCGCCGGCCGGCATCGACACCAGCACGTCGCTGGCGATCGCGCCGGGATTGTCGCGTAGATCGCGCGGATAGCGCATGTTGACCGTGAAGCGCTGCCGCCCCTCCACCGTCGTGGTGACGGTCTGGCCGCCGAGCGCGGTCGCGATCGCGTCCTGCACGTCCTGCACCGCGATGCCGTAGCGCGCCAGCGCCTCGCGGTTCGGCGCGATCTCGAGATAGTAGCCGCCAAGGCTGCGCTCGGCATAGGCCGACGAGGTGCCCGGCACGGTCTTGAGCACCTGCTCGACCTGCCGCGCGAGCTGGTCGATCGTGCCGAGGTCGGGGCCGATCACCTTGACGCCGACCGGCGTGCGGATACCGGTCGAAAGCATGTCGATGCGCGCCTTGATCGGCATCGTCCAGGCATTGGAGACGCCGGGGAATTGCAACGCCTTGTCCATCTCGGCGATCAGGCCGTCGAGGGTGAGGCCCTTCCGCCATTCTTGCTTCGGCTTGAGGTTGACGATGGTCTCGAACATCTCGGACGGCGCCGGATCGGTCGCGGTCGCGGCGCGGCCGGCCTTGCCATAGACCGAGGCGACCTCCGGAAAGCTTTTGATGATGCGGTTCTGCATCTGCATCAGTTCGGATGCCCTGGTCACTGAGATGCCCGGCAGCGTGGTCGGCATATAGAGCAGCGTGCCCTCGTTGAGATCGGGCATGAACTCGGTGCCGAGCTGCCGCGCCGGCCAGATCGAGACCGCGAGCGCGCCGAGCGCCAGTAGGATCACCAGCGTCTTGGCCCGCAACACGCCGTTGATGACCGGACGGTAGATCCAGATCAGGAAGCGGTTGATCGGATTCTTGTGCTCGGGGATGATCCTGCCACGGACGAAGATCACCATCAGCGCCGGCACCAGCGTCACCGACAGCAGCGCGGCCGCCGCCATCGCGAACGTCTTGGTGAAGGCGAGCGGCGAGAACAGCCGGCCTTCCTGCGATTCCAGCGTGAAGATCGGCATGAACGACACGGTGATGATCAGCAGGCTGAAGAACAGCGCCGGGCCGACTTCGGACGCGGCCTCGATCAGGATCGACACCCGCGACTGGCCGGGCTTGGCGCGCTCCAGATGCTTGTGCGCGTTCTCGATCATCACGATCGCGGCGTCGATCATGGCGCCGATCGCGATCGCGATGCCGCCGAGGCTCATGATGTTGGAACCGATTCCGAGCAGCTTCATCGCGCCGAATGCCATCAGCACCCCGACCGGCAGCATCAGGATCGCCACCAGCGCGCTGCGGACATGCAGCAGGAACACGATGCACACCAGCGCGACCACCACGCTCTCCTCGAGCAGCGTGCGCTTCAGCGTGTCGATCGCCGCATAGATCAGGTTGGAGCGGTCATAGACCGGCACGATCTCGACCGATTTCGGCAGGCTGGTCGCGATCTCCTTGAATCGTTTCTTGACGTTCTCGATCACGTCGAGCGCGTTCACGCCGAAGCGTTGCAGCACAATGCCGCTTGCCACCTCGCCCTCGCCGTTCAGTTCGGCGATGCCGCGCCGCTCGTCCGGACCAAGCTCGACGCGGGCGACGTCGCGCAGCAGCACCGGTGTGCCGTTGTCGGTCTTCAGCACGACATTGCCGAGGTCATTGATGTCCCTGAGATAGCCCTTGCCGCGAATAACGTACTCGAATTCGGACAGCTCGACGGTGCGGCCGCCGACATCGGCGTTGCTGGCGCGGATCGCATCGCGCATCCGCTGCATGGTGATGCCGCGGTCGCGCATCCGCTGCGGGTCGAGGACCACGTTGTACTGCTTGACGAAGCCGCCGACGCTTGCGACCTCGGCGACGCCCTCCGCCTTGGCCAGCGCGAACTTCAGGTTCCAGTCCTGGATCGTGCGGGTGTCGGCGAGATTGAGCTGCTTCGACATCACGGCATATTGGTAGACCCAGCCGACCCCGGTCGCATCGGGGCCGATGGTCGGCGACACCCCGGCCGGCAGCCGCGACGCCGCGCCGTTGAGGAATTCGAGCACGCGCGAGCGCGCCCAGTAGATGTCCGTGCCGTCCTCGAAGATGACGTAGACGAACGACACGCCAAAGAACGAGAAGCCGCGCACGACCTTGGATTTCGGCACCGTCAGCATCGCCGTGGTCAGGGGATAGGTGACCTGGTCCTCGATCACCTGCGGTGCTTGCCCCGGATATTCGGTGTAGACGATGACCTGGGTGTCCGAGAGATCGGGGATGGCATCGAGCGGCAAATGCAGCAGCGCATAGAGCCCTGCGGCCGCCGCGAAGCCGGTGCCGAACAGCACCAGCAGCAGATTGCGCGCCGACCAGCTGATGACGCGGGCGATCATGGCCTGCCTCCATCCATCATCTCGCTTCCGCCCGCCGCCTGCTTGCCGCCGGCCTCGGCAAAGCCCTTGATCGCGGCCTTCAGATTGCTTTCGGCATCGATCAGGAAGGTCGCCGAGGTCACCACTGCGTCGCCCTCGGCAACACCGTCGCGGATCTCGACATAGCCGTCGCCGCGCCGGCCGAGCTTGACCTCGCGCGGCTCGAACCGCCCGTTGCCGCGGTCAAGCAGCACGGTCTGCCGGCTGCCGGTGTCGAGGATGGAATTATCGGCGACCGTCAGCACCGGCGCCGCGCTGCCGGTGTCGATCTCGGCATCGACATACATGTCCGGAAGCAGCGCGAGATCGGCGTTCTCCAATTCGATCCGCACCCGCGCGGTGCGCGTCTCCTTGTTGACCTGCGGATAGATCATGCTGATCTTCCCCGCGAACGCACGGCCGGGATAGCTGCGCGCCCGCACCATGACCTGCTGCCCGACCACGATGTTGCCGAGGTCGCGCTCGGCGACGTCGAGCAGCGCCCACACGACGGAGACGTCGGCGATCCGGAACAGCACGTCACCTGGCTGCGCACGCATGCCCTCGATCGCAGCGCGCTGCAACACGATGCCGTCGCGCGGCGACGACCACGGAATTGCGATCGGCACCGTGCGGCTCTTCTCCATCTCGGCAATGACGGCCTCGGGGACGTCGAGATTGGTCAACCGCTGCTTGGAGCCTCGTCCGTAAGGCTCGATACCTGCGGTCGCCTTCGACGTGATGGTCGCGACATATTCGGCCGCGGCGGACGATATCGCCGGACTATAGACCTCCATCAGCGGCTGCCCCTTGGTCACCCGGCTGCCGGTGGTGACGTCGGCCACCTTCTGCACATAGCTCTCGGCGCGCATCGCGATCACCGAGACGCGCCGTTCGTCGAGCTGGATCGTGCCGGGCGCGCGGACCAGGGTACGGATGCGCCGCATCTCGGCCGGCTCCGACTTGACGCCGGCGCGTTGGACCTTGCCGGGCGACAGCGTGATCGAACCATCGTCGCTGTCCTCGCCGTCATAGACCGGGATGTAGTCCATCCCCATGGAATCCTTCTTCGGCACCGGCGAGGTGTCGGCAAGTCCCATCGGGTTGCGATAATATTTGACCTTGCGATCGCTGGGCGCGGCCGCAGCTTTCGGCTGCGCGGGCTCGCCCGAATGCGCATCAGCCTCGGGAAAAACCGGCAAGTAGTCGCGCCCGTCGGGCGTCTGCTTCGGCGTCGCCGAGTAGAGCGGCTTGCCGTCGGGATCGCGGTAATAGATCGGCGCAGCACTCTCTGCTGCGCGCGCAGCGGAGACGATGGCAGTGATCGCGAGGCGCGGCGGCATACCGCGAAGGTTCCATGCGACGCCGGCCGCTGCGACGATCGCAGCGGCAGCACCGGCCCAAACGAGACGCCTCATTGCTCGGCCGTGACGACGAGCTTGTTTTCAACCGAGCCGGTCTCGCCCTGCACCTTGGCGCCGAGCGATAATTGCCAGCGGCCGGCCATGCCGAAGGTCGCCTTGAACCGGTAGGTGCCGGGTTCGGTCGACGGCATCGGCGTCACCTTGGTGGCCATCTCCTGCATGCCGTCGGGCGCCATGTCGAGCCGGGTCGAGAAGATGATCGCATCTGGAACGGATTTTCCGGTGCTCTTGTCGAGCAGCCGTACCGTAACGACACGATCGGCCCCGGCCT
Source organism: Bradyrhizobium sp. UBA2491 (assembly GCF_002341725.1). Taxonomy (NCBI): domain Bacteria; kingdom Pseudomonadati; phylum Pseudomonadota; class Alphaproteobacteria; order Hyphomicrobiales; family Nitrobacteraceae; genus Bradyrhizobium; species Bradyrhizobium sp. UBA2491. Next base: position 173,736 of record NZ_DDOP01000050.1, on the reverse strand, counting down.
TGACGGTCGGCTGCACGAGCTGGAATTCGTAGTTCTTGATCTCGGCATGAGCGGGCGCGTGGGCCAGGGCAACGCCGATCAGCGCGGCCGCAGCGGCGCGCGCGAGGTGGAGAGACTTCATGGGTAATGATCCTCGATAGGTCTGATGAACCGCGTGAACGGCATGCAAGGCGCGCGCACCGTCAGGCGCACGCGTCAGCGATCAGGCGCTGCAAGCGCCCGTCAGACGTTGGATCGAGGTGGATGATCCGGAGGCTTGGCGCCAAGCCCGTCAAGCAGACGGTCGTCGCCCGCCGCAAAGGCGTTCTGCGACGGATCACGCGCGATCAGCGAGGCGGCCCCGGCAGGAAGCGGTAGCGAGACACTCAGCATGCACAACGCAAGGAACGGACAATCGTCGCAGCCCTTGCTCTTGGTCTGGTCCGGACAGCACGGCATGCCGTCCGCCATCACCTGCGCCGAGATGGCTCCGTCGTGCATGGCATGACCCGACATGGCCTGATGGTCAGTCATCGCCTGTGTCGCGGCAACCTGCGCATCCGGCATCATCCGGGCGAATGCCGGCACCACGGGCGCGAGCAACAGCCCGGTCGCGACAAGCAGCAGTACCCAGAGATTGGCGATCCGCCTCAGATGCATGCCCGCTTGTCGCACGGATCAGCGGAACCTGCAAATCCGCGCGACTTCACGATCGCGCCAGCTGCGCATCGTCCAAAGGCGTGCAAGACTCGAACGCGCAGATGATGACACCGCGCATCTGGTATCTTGAGCTTAGAACCATCCTTTGACGTCGTCCTGGCGTAAGCTAGCACGACGTCAACATTTGCCGCACGCGACGCAGTCCCACGCCACCCATCCCCCTCACTTCATCAGCGCCTCGACCTCCTTGCGGAACGCCTGGCGCGAGCCGTCGCGGGAGTAGAACATGTGGCCGCCGGGATAGACCACGAGCCTGGTGCGGCTCGGACCGGCAAACGCCGGCAGCTGGTCGAGAATGATCTTGGAGGCGAAGTATGGCGTGGCGAGATCGAACAGGCCGTGGCCGATCAGGAGCTTCAGCTTCGGATCGAGCGCGAGCATCTGGCGCAGCTGCGTCACCGACTCCGTCGGATTGATGCCGTGACCGAACTCCCACGCCTTGTTCACGCTTTCGCTGAGCAACTGGTAAGAGCCGTCGGGCCGCCAGTTCAGCTTGCGGGTGGTGAGATCGACCGCTGCGCTGGTCAGCGGCGCCATCAGGGGATCGCCCGAGGGATCGTTGAAGTGGAAGTAGCTGGAATCCGGGTAGGGATCGAACCCCTCGACCGAAGCGTCGTAACGTCCGGTCACCTTGCCGTTCTTGCGGTCGAACTCGCGACGGAATTCGCCGATGTCGAAACGGCCGGCAAGCCTGCGGCTGATCGCCTGATCGATGCCGGTCAGGCTGGCGACCTTGTCGGCCAGCCGCGTGGTGGCTTCGGTGTCGGCCTGACCCTTGACCAGATCGAGCAGGAAATCGCCGGACGCGTAGCGCTCGACGTCGGCGAGATCCTCGCGCTTGACCGGTCCCTTGGTCTGCCGCGCCACCGCCGTCATGGTCGGCAGGCTCGCCACATATTGCAGGAGACTGGAGCCGGTATATTCGCGGAAATCCAGCACCGGCGAAATCAGGATCAGGCCGCGCGGGCCGACGCCCTGCTGCATTTGCAGATTGCGCACCACCTTGGGCCCGCGGATGCCGCCATAGCTCTCGCCGACGACGTATTTCGGCGAGGTCAGCCGGTCGAATTTCTCCAGCCAGCGGCGGATCACCAGCGCAACCGAATTGGCGTCGCCGTCGACCGTGAAGAAGCGCTTGCGCGCATCGTCGGAGCTGGTGACGAAACGGCTGTAGCCGGTGCCGACCGGATCGATGAAGACGAGATCGGTGAAATCGAGCCAGGTGTCGGCATTCGGCTGCAACTCCGGCGAGGCCGAAGACACCGCGCCGTCGCCGTCGAACGGCAGCCGCCACGGCCCGACATTGCCGAATTGCAGCCAGGCCGACGCGGAGCCCGGCCCGCCGTTGAACAGGAACGTCACCGGCCGGTTGGCCTTCTCGGCGCCGTCGAGCTGGTAGGAGGTGTAGGCGATATCGGCGAGCGGCTCGCCCTTGTCGTCGAACACGCGGATCGAGCCTGCGGTCGCGCCGAACGCCAATGTGCGCCCCGGCAGCGCCACCGATTGTTTCGTGGTGGAGTCGGGCGGCAGGCGATGTTGCTCGGGCGCCGATGCGTTGCCGGCGGCGTTGGCAGCGGAGCCGCCCCCCTCGCCACGCCCTGCCCGGCCCTTCTGGCCGCTCGGGTTCTGACCGCCTGGCGCCTGTGCGCTCGGCGACGGCTGCGGCTGCGGGGTCTCGTCGTCGGCCCGCGCCGCGGTCGCAAGGCAGGCCAGCAGCAACGCAGCCGCACACCGTGTCGCAAAACCGTTAGCCATGTCGTTCACTCCCTGGGCCGACGTTTACGCATACCATCATCAAACTGCGATAGCTTGGCGACACCGGCAAGGCGTCCGGTCCGTTCCCGGACCATCTCGACAAGGCCGCCCGGGATGTATAGACGAGCGCGGCGTAGTCCGTGCCAAACGAGTTCGTGAGCGATGGCCAGCTCTAAGCGGTATGACAAGATCGCCTTCGTCGCCAGCGCCAGCGCAGAAGCGCAGTCGGCGCTCGAGCAGCTTTCGGCGATGTACGGCAACCATCAGGCCGGCGATGCCGACGTCGTGGTCGCGCTCGGCGGCGACGGATTGATGCTGCAAACGCTGCACGCCAACATGCGCACGGGAAAGCCGATCTACGGCATGCATCGCGGCACCGTCGGCTTCCTGATGAACGAGTATTCGACGCATGATCTGCGCACCCGGCTCGCCGCCGCGCGGGAGTCGCTGATCAATCCGCTCTTGATGCGCGCCACCGACATCCACGGCACCGTGCATCTGCATCACGCCATCAACGAGGTCGCGCTGTTCCGGCAGACCTACCAGGTCGCCAAGCTGCGCATCCTGATCGACGAGCATGAGCGGATGGCGGAGCTGATGGCCGACGGCATCCTGGTGGCGACGCCGGCCGGATCGACCGCCTATAACCTCTCCGCCCAGGGTCCGATCCTGCCGATCAACGCCGCGCTCTTGGCACTGACCCCGATCAGCGCGTTCCGGCCGCGGCGCTGGCGCGGTGCGCTGCTGCCCAACTCCGCCTTCGTGGTGATCGAGGTGATCGAGGGCGACAAGCGCCCGGTCGCCGCGGTCGCCGACCACGACGAGGTCCGCGACGTCCGCCGCGTCGAGGTGCTGTCCGACAAGACGATCGCGATGCGGATGCTGTTCGACCCCGGCCACTCGCTCGAGGAGCGCATCCTGCGCGAGCAGTTCGGCTACTGACGGCGACGCGTTCCTTGCTCCCCCTGCCGGCAACCAATCATTAACCCCGAGGAGGATATGGTTAACGTCGGGTAATACCGCGTTGGCCCGGTATGCCCTTTCGGGACCGGACCATGTATCGCATCGATTTCAACAAGCTGCGATTTCTGATTTGCGACGACAATCCGCACATGCGCCGCATCCTGCGGACGCTGTTGCATTCGTTCGGCGCACGCGAAGTCTATGAAGCCGAGGACGGCGCCACCGCGCTCGAAATGTATACCCATTACGTGCCCGACATCGTCATCACCGACTGGTCGATGCCGATCTTCGACGGGCTCGAGCTCGCGCAGATGATCCGGCAGCCGGAATCCAAGGGCAATCCCTACGCCCCGATCATCATGCTGACCGGCCATTCCGAGAAGCGACGCGTCACCGTGGCGCGCGATGCCGGCGTCACCGAATTCCTGGCCAAGCCGATCTCGGCCAAGGGCCTCTACCAGCGCATCATGAACGTGGTCGCCAATCCGCGCCCGTTCATCAAGACCAAGACCTATTTCGGCCCCGACCGCCGCCGCAACACCACCAACACCTATATCGGCCCCGAGCGCCGCGGCAGCGGCGAGGTCGAGGTGTTGCAACAGCCGTCGCTGCTCGAGAAGGCGCGCTCGACCATCTAGGACATCGCCATGGCGAAAGACAAACCCGGGACCATCGAGGTCCAGAGCTTCGGCACCCACCATGTGATCACGCAGCCGAACCCGCTGCGCAAGATGCTGTTGCGCGTGCCAGAGAGCGATCTCGACGATCCGGTCGGCCGCGCCGAAAAGGCGCTCGCCGGGCTGTCGGGCGAGTTCAAGGAGTGGATGACGATCGAGGCCGACCGCCTTTCCGCCGCGCACGCCACGGTGCTGCGCGAAGGCTTCAATAACAAGACCCGCGAGGAACTGTTCCGCGCGGCGCACGACATCAAGGGCGACGCCGCGACATTCGGCTATCCGTCGGCGGCCGCAGCCGCCGAGAGCCTGTGCCGCATCATCGAGCACGCGCCGGATCTCGCCGCGGTGCCGGCCCAACTGATCGCCCATCACATCAACGCCGTGCAGGCGATCGTGCGCAACCGCACCAAGCTCGACACCGCCGTCGTCGCCGGCGTGCTGAGCAAGCAGCTCCGCGGCATCGCCGACGAATTCCTGACCCACGCCAACCGCGACCGCCCCGAGCATCTCGAGGCGATCCTGGCACCGAGCATCGTGCCGGGCGAATAAGCGCGCCGCACAGCCACGACTTCATCGTCAATTGCCGGAAACGCGGCCCGTCTGAAGCGAGACGAGATGAGGTTGAACCGTCATCTCGCTCTAAAGCCTGATGAGATTAGGTTGAACTGGAACGGCATCGAAGGTTCACCTCTCCTTTGGGAGAGGTCGATTTGCGCAGCAAATCGGGTGAGGGGTTACGGTTTATCGAGAGAGCAAGAGCCCTCACCCGGATTGCACTGGACGATGCTTCGCATCGCCATGCGCAATCCGACCTCTCCCCAGCGGGGAGAGGTGAACCGAGACCGCGCAAAACCGATTCAACAAAAACTCATCTCGCTTTAGCTTCCTGTTTGCTCATGATCTTCTCGGAAAACTGCTTCGCACTTTTCCGGACCATGCTTCAGGCCGCGACGAGGTCGTCCTCGTAGGGCAATGCCGCGAGCGCGTCTTCGGCGGCGAGTTCCTCGCAGAACATCCGCGCATCCTCGCGCGCCGATTCGGTCGCAAAGCGCCGCAGCAGGATCAAGAGCGGCTCGGCCGCCGTGTGATCGGTCTCGCAATGCGTCAGCACGCGCTCGACCATGCGGCGATGCAGCCGCGCCGCACCGTCGCCGCTGTCGACATAGCCGACCTCGTGGCTGGCCTCGAGCGCGACGCGGAACGCCGCATAGGTCGATTCCGGCAGGCCGGCGCGCCGCAGCAGCGCCGACAGGCCGTTGCCGCCGCGATCGTTGAGCAGCGCGGAGACGCGGCCATAGGGCAAGCCGGACAATTCGGCGAGCGCCGCTCCAAACAGATCGAGATTGCCCGACAGCAGCGCGCGCAGGATCAGTCCGGCGGTGAGCTGGCCGGTGGCGCGCAGATGCGCGATCAGGTTCTGCATGTCGTCGCCGAACGCACGTGCGGCGATGTTCACCGTGGAGCGCTCTTTCGCCTCGCCGGCGATCCGCTCGGCGCGGTCGGTGCCGAGCCAGTTTCGCGCCACGACGAATTGCGCCAGTGTGTCGGAGAGCTTTGCGACCAGCGCCAGCCGCGTCGCCGACGGCAAATCCTCCAGCGCCAGCATCGATTCCCGGATCGCCGCCAGATGGCCGTGACGCTCGACGATGCGGTCCCAGGAGAACGGCGCGAGGCCGGCATAGGGATTCTCGATCAGTTCGAGCGCGGCCGCGGCCGAGCCGACCTCGGCGATCGCCGCGGCAACGGACGCCGGCAGGTCGACGCGGCGCGCGATCGCGCATTGCATCTCGTCGCAGCCGGTCGCGACGATGTCGACAAGGTCAGCGTCGATCAAGAGCGGCGAATGTTCCAGCAACGGCAGCGCGATCGCCGGCTGGTCTGCCGCCAGCGCCTGCACGATCGCAGCGGGCGCCTCGGCACTGTGCGCAAACACCTCGGCCATCGCCTGGCGCACCAGCGGCGACGGGTCGTCGAGCAGCATCAGCAGCGCGCCTTCGGCCGCGATCCGGTCGTCCTCGGTGAGATCTGAAATCAGCCACGCCCGGGCCAGCGCCCGCGTCGCCTCTGCCCGCTCGCCTGCGGGAGCGGTTCTAATCCAACTAATGAACTGCCGAACGATCATGGTCCTGCCGGCTTACGCAACGTAACGGCATCGACATACGACGCCACTACAAGGAAAAATAAACCATGACGCTTAACAAAGGGTTCACCATAAACGTTTGGGATTATTGCCGTTTCGTTAATGCGGCCAGGACGCGCAGTGGTCCCCGCAGAGCGCCGGGTGCTAGCTGCTGCTGCTGCTGTAGGTCCCGTTGGGATCGCTGAACAGGTCGAGCCGGCCGGGCGCACGGACCTTCGGCGTCGCCGACGTGGTCAGCGCGGAGGAGCTGCCCCACAGTTCCTGCACCGTCGGCGAGATCGGTTGCGGGCGGTCGCCACCCTGATAGAGCGAGCGGAAGGCCGGCGCCGGCTGGGCCGAGGCGACGGCGGAGGTCGTTCCCGCCGACGCGGCCGCGCGGGCGTCCGGGAAAGTCGAGAGATAGGACGCGGTGTCCATGGTCAGCGCCGGTGTCGGCACAGCGCTCGCGATCGCGTAGGGACTCATGGTGTCGCCGCCCGCCGCGGCAAAGGCCGTGCGGGTGTCCTTGGAATTCGCTGCCGCGGCATAGCGCGTGGTCAGCACCGAATAGACCTGGCTGACGCTGCGCGCATTGCCCGACTTGTCGTAGAAGATCGACTGGTTGGCGGCCGCCGCCTTCGGAAACATCGCGGCCGCGTTGGCGCTCGGACTGTCCTCGGCACCCGAGATCAGCTTGCCGGCGCCGCCGACCCCCATGAAATGGGCCATGTAGAGCTCGGCATCGGTCGGGCGACGGCCGAGTGTTCCGGTCAGCTTGAAGCTGTTGGATTGCGTCAGCACCGCCGCCATCGACGACGCGGCATCGGGATCGTCGCGCAGCTTCATGATCGCGCTGCGGGCGGTGGGATCGCTGACCGAATAGCTGCCGTCGGAATTCTTGGTGATGGCGTTGGCGTACTGGCCGTAGCCGAGCTGGCTGCCGGCCTCCTTGACGGTGCCGAGCCAGGTCTGGTCGATGAATTGATAGAGTCCGTGCGCCGACGATGTCGTGGCACCGGCCCGCGGATTGAAATTGGATTCCATCTTCGCGGTCGTGAGCAGATATTCGAAGCTCGTGCCGGTGGTCGCGGCTGCCTGCTTGATCGAGCTCGCGACTTGCAGACGCGAGGGATCGACACCTGTCGCAGCCGTGGCATTGAAGAGGTCGACCGCCATCGATCCGGTGCCTTGCCGGGCGCCGGCAATCGGCACCCAAGTCCTATCAACCTGCCGTAATTATGGTTAATGGCACGTTAAGAGCGTCCCGGCGGGGAGGAAGCCGGCCTGGACTGCGCTACTTGCGATAGACCTGCGCCGGATCGAACAGCCGGTCGGCATCGACGAAGGACAGGCTGACGTCGCCACCCTCGCCCTTCACCGCCCGATAGAAGCAGGAGCGCCGTCCGGTGTGGCAGGCGGCGCCGATCTGCTCGACCTTGATCCACACCGCGTCCTGGTCGCAATCCGTCCGGATCTCGACCACGCGCTGGGTCTGGCCCGAGCTCTCGCCCTTGCGCCACAGCGCATTGCGCGAACGGCTGAAATACCAGGCTTCGCCGGTCGCGATCGTCTTGCGCAGGGCTTCGTCGTTCATATGCGCGACCATCAGCACGTCGCCGGTCGCGACATCGGTCGCGACGCAGGTCACGAGACCTGCCGCGTCGAATTTGGGCTCGAAGCCGAGCCCCTCTTCGCGGTCGTGATCGTGGGTCGATGCGGACACGGCAAACCTCGCTCGAGAAAACGCGAGGTTACCGGTTCGGTCCTCGCACCAGGGACAGGAAACGCTGCTGCTCAGCCGGATTGTCGCGGAACATGCCGGTGAAGCGGCTGGTGAAGGTCGATGCACCGTGCTTGGCGACGCCGCGCACCGACATGCAGGTATGCTCCGCCTCGATCAGCACCGCAACGCCGCGCGGCTTCAGGATCTCGTCGATCGCGGCCGCGACCTGCGCGGTGAGATGCTCCTGGGTCTGCAGGCGGCGGGCGAAGATGTCGGTCAGCCGCGCCAGCTTGGACAGGCCCACGACGCGCTCCACCGGCGTATAGGCGATATGCGCCTTGCCGTAGAACGGCATCATGTGATGCTCGCACTGCGAGGTGAATTCGATGTCGCGGACCAGCACGAAGTCGTCGTAGCCGGCGGTCTCGCCGAAGGTCCGGTTCAGCACCTCGGCCGGCGCCTGATGGTAGCCCTGATAGAGCTCGTCATAAGCCTCGACGACACGACGCGGCGTGTCGAGCAGGCCCTCGCGATTGGTGTTCTCGCCGATATAGGCGAGCAGCGTCTTCACGGCCTGCTCGGCCTCGGCCCGCGACGGGCGCGGCTGGTCGGCACGGACCGCAGCCCCCATGAACTCGGAAGGATCGAGCTCGGCGGACTTCGCGTCGGTTGGCTTGTTGGGGCGAATCGATTTGATCAAGGCGTCCATGTCTTCTCCGTTCGACCGGCCCTGGCACTGCCCTCGGGCCGGATGTGTCACCGGGCAGACGGGGCGGATCGTCGAACCGCCGGGCGCCTGAGTCCCATCTTTGTAGCACCGCCCCGGCGAAAGTGGACCGCGGCGGCGGCATGGCCGGACTATGTTTCCGGCGCTGCTGTTCATATATAGGACGGTGAAACCCAGCCGCCAAGAGCGCCCGGCGCGGCCGGAACCAGGCACCTGTCCCCATGCTGAACGACATTTACAACAAGCGGATCATCGAGTTGGCCGGCAATATTCCGCGCCTCGGACGGCTCGCGGACCCCGACGCCAGCGCCACCGCCCATTCCAAATTGTGCGGCTCGACCGTCAAGGTCGACCTCAAGATGGATGGCCCCGTGGTGACGGACTTCGCCCATGACGTGAAGGCCTGCGCACTCGGCCAAGCCTCATCCTCGATCATGGCGAGCCACGTGATTGGCTCGACCGCCGACGAGCTGCGCGAACTGCGCGAGACCGTTCGCAAGATGCTGAAGGAAAATGGCCAGCCCCCGCAGGGCGGCAAATGGGCCGATATCGCACTGCTCGAGCCGGTGCGCGACTACAAGGCCCGCCACGCCTCGACGCTGCTGACCTTCGACGCCGTGGTCGATGCCATCGGGCAGATCGAGGCCAAGGCGAAACAGCCGGCCTAGTCAGTCACTGCGAGGGCTGGACCGGCGCCGGCGCGGCGGTGCCGCCGGTCGGCACCACGGCCTCGGCGGTCTTGGTCGCCTTCGCGACCTGCGGCTGCAATTCGCTTTCCACCGCGCTGCTCAGGAAGCGATCGCTGTTCTTCGGCTTTGCCTCAGCGACCGGGATCGCATCGTCCTGACGCGGCAGCACGTCGGCGACCGCATCGGTGGTGACGAGATTGGTCAGCCGCAGTTCGGCCGCCGACAATTCGTGCAGGTCTTCCCACGGCGGCACGCTGAGCGCGAGCGACAGCAGCTCACCGGCGCCGCCCATATCGAAGGTGTATTTGGCAAGGCGGCCGATATCGCGTTCGACGATCATCAGGTCCTGCGCGGTGTAGCTCGCGGCCTTGGCATCGTCGGCGCGGTCGCCCATCCAGATCTGATGCACACGGACGTGCGCGGCCGGCGGCACGTAGCGGGTCTTGCCCGACAGCAGCAGGAACACGCACATCGACTCGCAATAGGCATCGGGCAAAACGCTCGCACGGTCGCCCTGCGCCGCCTGGCTGACGACGCTGGTGCCAACCGTCGTCAGCGCCCCGAGACCGCGGAAGCGGCGGCCGAGCGTGATCGCGTCGTTGACCGAGCCACCGCTGGAGTCGAGCACGATGGTGGCGCCGCTGAGTTGGCGACCGCGTGCGAATTCGTCGAAATCCTTGGGACTATCCGCCGTGATGATACCGACCGCCGATACCCATCCGCGGCAATTCGGCTGGCAGGTAATCCAGCTGAACTTCATCGGCAGCTTGCGTTCTTCGAGCGTCGAACTCGCCTGCGCGGAACTCCCCGCCGTGGTGACGGTACCGGATACTGCAAAGCAAAGCGCAGTTGCGCCGACCAGCGCCAAACTGCGCAACGAGAGCGACTTGACGAGCCTCAATTTGGTTCCTTCCCCCAAGCCCCTGACGGTGCAGGCGTTGGCTACGGCCCCATCGGCAATACGCCACGATTCTGTCATCGGCGCGTTATGGGAACGGTAGCCTTGCTGACCTGGAGCGTCCATAGGACCCTTGCTGCAGCGCCACCCTGCGCGGAGGGATAGTTGCGAACTGTGGCGTAAATATCCGCAGCAGCACGGTTCCGCGGCTTGGAACCCCCGCAAGACTACGTACATGATTGCGCGATGCACCCGACAGATCATTCGACGTCACACGCCACACGATGCACGGAATGTGCCACCGGCATGCGCCGCCTGCCGCGCAATCTGGGACGCGCCCTGATCTGGATCTATCGGCATACGCTGTCGCCGCTGGTCGGCTACAACTGCCGGCACCTGCCGACCTGCTCGGTCTACGGCGATGAGGCGATCGAGCGATTCGGCTTGTGGGGCGGTGGGTGGATGACGCTGGCGCGGCTGCTGCGCTGCCAACCCTGGGGCACATCGGGAATCGACAACGTGCCTGCGGCAAAGCCGCCGGGCGCACATTGGTATCTGCCCTGGCGCTACGGCCGCTGGCGTGGCGTCAACGACAATTGATGATTGCTGCGGCGCTTCCAAAAGTGGCGCGCATTGCTGCCCGGCGGAACTGTGGCGATACTTGGCGCGTTGTTTCGGTGCCCCCTTGCTACCCCCTGGGGAGGAAACAACGATGCGCTGGAAAATCAGCCACAACGGTCACGATCCCCGGCAGATCGATTTGCTGGCGGTGCTTGCCCTGCTCGTCGTGATCGTCGCCGCCTACGGCTACTTCACCCACAGTCCCAGCAAGCCGAGCACGACGGCGTTCATCGTGCCCAGCCAGAGCGTGAGGTGGTGACGCGGCTCTAGCGCGAGCCCCAGAAATCGTCGGACGGCTGCGGTCTCGGCGGACGAGGTTTGCGCGGCTTCGGGCTCGGTGAAAGCGCGGGCGCCTGCTCGCCTGGCGGCAGCGCTTCTGCGGTCGTTCCGTCGCCGGGCAATCTCACCGACAGCAGCAGGTTCGATTCATTCGGCCGCCAGCGATAGCCGATGCCGAAATCGATCGGCCGCGCGCGGCTGAACAGCTCGGCATAGGACTGCTGATAGAGGCCCGGAAACTTGTCGATCGGACCGAGGTAGCGGCCGAACGGCGCGAACCGCCACATCTTCGGGCTGTATTGCGCCAGCGGAATTCCGGAATCGTCCTGAATGATGGTCGCGCTGTTGGCGAGGATGAACTTGCGGACCGTCGAGAAGTCGCCGAGGTGCATCAGATAGGAGGCGCTCTTGATCAGGCTGTCACCGGGCGCAAGCGTTGCGCAGAACTTCAGGAAACCGCTCGCCTTCAGGCCGGAATTGGAGAGATCGGTCGAGAAATAATACAGCGTCTTCTCGACGCCATCGGCGCCGGCAAACACGATGCGCGTGCCGCGCGCCTTGCTGCGCGCCAACTCGTTCGCTCCAACGGTAAGTGCTCCATTGGCATCGAGCGCCACCGGCTTGACGTCGCGGATCGTCATGCCGGAGCGCGCGAGGAACACATAGAGGATCGGCAGGGTGCCACTGACCTCGGCGACGTCGAGGTCGGTCTTCATCTGCCTGGTAACGAAGAAGGAGAAATTCAGTAGCGACCACAGCGAGCGCTCGACGCTGTCGAGCGCGACGGCGACGGTGTCGGACGGCAACGAGGTCAGATCGGATACAGCGCCGGTCGGCTCCAGGCCACTCAGCACATAGGTCGTGGCACCGGAATAGAACGCATTGGCGTAGAGGAAGTCCGGTCCCGCGAACATGTAGAACATGGTCGGCCTCGCCGCGGGGAGATTGGCGCCGGACCAGTTCCGGATCCGGGACAATTGCTGTTGTTCGAGCTGAGCGAACGCCGTGTCGAAGAACTGCGCGTGGCGCTGCCAGGCGGGCTCCGTCGTCAACCGCAGCAACGGCGAATTGACTGAGGGCTGCAAGCCGGCAAGGAAGCGCGCCGTATCATTCGCCGTCACTTCGGCAGCCCGCACCGCCGGCGCCAACAGCACCAGGGCCAGCGCCACGATGGCAACGGACAACGATGTTCTCATTTCAACTCCACACGTGATGATCGGGCCGCTTCACAGGATGGTGCAGGCCCGCATGCCGACCGAGGGCAACGCATGATTGATGTTGGATTATACCGCAGGTTGCCGTAAAATTTGCGGTGATCCCGTTACGAATCCGTCTGTTTCTGCCTGCGGCTGGGTCCTGTCTACACGCCAGGCTTCATATCCGGACATCGTTTTCGAGCGCGACCATGTTCACAAGAAGTTTGATCACGATTGTCCTGGCGATATCGAGCACGTCGCTCGCCCCGCGGCCGCTGTACGCCGAAGACGGTCAGGTCTCGACGCATGCCCCGCAAGCCTGCTGGGTTGCCGCGGACCTGGCCGCGCGGGACGGCGAAGACACCATCGTCAAGGAGAGGATCGAGCCGCCGCTCCCGCAACCCGCTTCGGTCGACGCCGCACCGGCCGAACCTCGCGCGTTGGGCAGCGTACGCAGCGTCCGCCTGCCACCCGGAAAGAAGCTGATCGCGCTGACCTTCGACTTGTGCGAGGGCGTCAATGAAGTCGCAGGTTATCAAGGCAAGATCGTGGACATCCTGCGGGACCACGGGGTCAAGGCCACCTTCTTCATGAGCGGCAAATGGATGATGACGCACAAGGTGCGCGCCCAGCAGCTGATCTCGGATGCCCGCTTCGAAGTAGGCAATCATACCTGGGAGCACCGCAATCTGCGCCTCTTGTCCAGTCCAGACGCGGCGGAGGAGATCAGGAAAGCCGATCAGGCCTATGACGAGCTCCGCCAGGACCTCGAGGGACGCAAATGCGCCGTGCCCGGACGCCAGGGGATGGCCGACGAAATTGCTCCGAAATCGATGAGCCTGTTCCGGTTTCCCTACGGAGCATGCGATTCCAGATCGCTCGCCACCGTTGGCCGGCAGGGCCTCGTGCCGATCCAGTGGGACGTGTCGTCGGACGATCCCGACTGGAAGGAGCGCCCGGACGCCATGACGAAGAAGGTGCTGGACAATGTGCACCCGGGATCGATCGTGCTGTTTCATGCCAACGGCCGCGGCTGGTACACCGACGATGCGCTGCCGGACATCATTTCCAGCCTGAGGAAGCAGGGCTACGACTTCGTCACCGTGACGGAGCTGCTCAAGGCGGGCGAGCCGGTGATCAGTTCGTCCTGCTACGACCAGACCGTCGGAGACACCGACCAGTATGACGAGTTGGCGCGCCAGATCGAGGCGCATTGAGGTCACGGCCGTGCCCGCCCCACGGCAGCGCAACGCGCTATTGCGCCGAAATATCGTGCAGGACCGATTTCGTATACGAGATGACGTCGTTGCCGTTCTCGAAGTATGGCGCGACATCGACGTCGCCAGCGCCGGAGCCGGTCGCCATCAGGGTGCCGCGTGCGGTCTTGATCACCGCCAGGTCGAGCAAGCTGCTGCGATAGTCCAGTTTGGTCACAAGTTGGCCCGAAGCCACGTCAGTGACGATCAATGAATTGTCGTCCGATACGCTGACGATCGATTTGCCCGATGGTGAAAACTTTGCCGACGTCACATAGGGCGATCCGTGATGATTGATATCCCTCGGTTTGCCGCCCGCCAGGTTCCAGATATCCACGTCGTAGAATTGAGACGATGCGACCAGCGCCGTCTCATCCGGTGAGAAGTCGAGAGAGTTCACGTCTCCTCTGTGGCCGCTGTAGAAGCGCGGCTGCTCTCGATTGCGAAGGTCGAACACCTCGATCGGACAAATTCCCGCACTGACGGCGACCAGATGCTCGCTGCCGGACATTGCGACGTGCACTTCGGAACCAGCCGAGGCGCAGTCCTTGTCGGTCGGTTTCGACGGCAGCTTCGCAGCGAGCGACAGCCCCCCGGTCTTCGACGTTGGACAGCTCCACTGTGTGTCTCCCCGCAATGGGCACAGCATGACGCTTGCCGCCTCGCCGTTTCGCACCTCGACTGCCAGCAGGGCGCCGGACGCACTGATCGCGACGCCGCGGCCGGTCGGAACGGGATCGCCGGGCAAGGCGATCGTCCGGATCGCCCATTCGGCATCGTCTCGCCTGGTCCAAACCGTGAGCAGCGGCTCGACGCCGCTTGCGATGATCACGTTCGGTGACTGGAACAGCACCTGGTTGAAGTTCGGCTGAGCCGGGTGGCTCGCTCCGTCCGACCGGCCGGATGGAAGTGCCTTCGGCAACTTGCCCGCGGATTTCACATAGACTGCGGCCCGGTCGGTAAAGGCGACCTCTTCCCGGGAGGGATTGAGCGCGACCGAATTGATACGTCGAGGCCGCTTGTCGTCGCCCGGCGGCAAACGATAGCTCAGTTCCGGGATGTTCGCCCTGCCGAGCAGCGGCGTCCACACCCGCGCGGTGCGATCAAGTGACGACGTGACCAACATCGTGGATGCAGAATTGAATCGGACGGTCCGCAACGCATTCAGGTCATCCGCCGAAACTCCCGGTTGCAGGCGTCGAGAGCCGCTGCGTGATGCGAACGTGTCCGCAGCGATCTTGTTCAGCAGACGCCAGGTGCCGGTCTGATAGACCCGCACCGATCCATCAAAATCTGCGGTCGCGAGCAGGCTGCCGTCCGGACTGACGTCGAGGTCCCAAATGGCATTGTCATGCTCAAGTGCAAACGGCAACGGTTTCGCGGTTCGCGACGACGTGTCGACATCCCATATGGTGACCTTGGCGTCGTTGCCGGCAGACAACAGGATCGGCTTGTCCGATAGAAACTTGACCGACTTCACCCTGCCCCTCGCCGACTCCTCCGGACAGAACGGGTGATCCAGGTCATCGAGCCGCAGGAAGCAGATGCGTCCGTCTCCCAGCCCCACCGCGATCGTTTGTTTGGCACGATCGATGTCGACGGCCCAGATATCCGCCGGCGGGAGCGTCTTCGTCAGGTCGATATCCTGCTTCAAGGTCCAGCGTAGCGGATCGCCCCCCTTCGCTCCGCCGGGTTGCGCCGGCACGGACCGGGATCGCTCCCAGATCGCGATGTTTCCCGCTCGCGACGACGTCACGAGCAGCATGCCGTCGGCTGAAAACACGATCTTGAAAACGCTGTCGATACCATGCGGGTTCGCGCGCTTGATTTGCAGGGCATCGAAGCGATTATCCGCGCTCGTCAGATCGAGCAGCACGACCGCCCCCTGATTGAATCCGACCGCTGCGACGTCGCCCTGCGGCGAGACGGCCAGCGATCGGCCCTGCGCCCGGTTGCCGTCAGGGTCGCGCTGGCCGAAATCGACCTCACGCAAGACGGTCCGTTCCGTGGTGACCGCCCATTGATGCAGAATGCCGGTCTTGTCGATCGCAAGCACCGATTTTCCATCGGCGGCAAAATCGGCGGCATGCACCTCGTCTGCGGCACTGAACCGATACAGTTCGTAGACCTGCTGCAACTTGCTCCATACGACGCCGAAACTGGCTTCGCCGAGGGAGACCGCCTCGAGTGCGGTATTGACTTGAGAAATGCGCGTGTATTCGGGCGGGAGGCTCCAGGCCGCCAGGTTGGCCGCAGCCCTCAGCTTCTCCCGCTCGGCAACTTCCCTCTCGCGGGCCTTGGCGTTCATGATCTGCAACGACACAAGCGAAACGCCTGCCAGGATCCCAAGCACGAGGACGATCGAAGTCAGCACGAACAGCCATTGTTGCCGCTTCGAGGCGTCCAGCAACGCCACGATCGACTTGAAGATCGCTTCTGGCGCCATCCGCCGGGCGCTGCTGTCGGGCGACGCCGGCCAATCAACATTGGCGAGATAGCGGGCCGCCCAGTCCGAATTCGGACGGGCCTTGTCGAACCATGACTGGTACTGGCCACGCGCGACCCATTTCAGGGCGATCCGTGCGAGCAACCTCTCGAAGGTCGATTGATTGTCCGGGGCGCCGCTCCAGTCGCGCGCCAAGCGGGCCAGCGACATGATGTTGTCGCCCGATCTCTTCTCGTCGAGCAGCCATTCCGCCTGCAATGGCTGCCAGAGGCGCAGGATGCACTCATGGGTGACGTCGACGGTGTCTTCCCTGGCGAGATGAGGATCGTAGCGAAGATACGCCTCCTCGCGGGTCACGAACGCGCGAACGACGGCGCGGGTATCCTCTTCCGAGGCGCCGATGATCTTCGCGAGCGTTCCGAGCTTTTGCGGCTGGCGGATGTCACGGTTTCGGCTGTCGACCGCGGTCAGCGCACAAAATGCCTGCCGCGCCGCCGGCTTCAGTCGATCCTGCAAGGTATCGTAACGCCGCGTCAACCGATCCGACAGGGTACGGCGCAGCGCAAGCCGCCCTTCCGCCGACATCAGGTCGAGCTTCTCGGGAAGGCCGAAGACCTGGACGAAGTCGGCGAGCCCGATGATCACGTCCTTGCGGCCTTCGGCCGACGTCTTCGCCGCGTAGAGCACCCGCAACGCGTGCTGCATCAGCGGAAGCTTGTCGAGTTCGTCCTCGAGGCAGTTCAGCAGCCATGTCGAAAGGTCCGGCAGGATCTGGCCGCCCCACAGCGTGATCGGCCCCTCGATCGCCTGCTGGATCTGGTAGCGATCGAGCACCGGCGTGAGAAACTGGCTGTCGTTGATCAGCCGCACCAGTCCGGGATAGCGCGAGCACTTCTCCAACTCGTCGGTGCGGATGGTGATGACGATATAGATCTTGCCGCTTGCCGCCGCCGTCTTCAGCAATATGTCGACAAGGTTGACGGCCGCCTCGGAGTCCGACTGGGCATAGCGGAACAACTCCTCGAACTGATCGACCAGGATCATGATCGGGCGCGTGCCGATCCCGGCGACCAGATCGAGCACCGTGTTCAGGTCGCTGGTGCGCCGCTGGGCGATGACGTGGCCCTCGAGAAAGTCCCTGATCTGCGCCGACCGTTCGCCCGTGCCGCCCCCGGTATCCTCCTCGACCTCGCCGACGACCGCATCGGCAATGCCGCGAAACAGATTGTCGACCGGATTGTTACCCGGGTGCAGGTCGCAGAAGATCCAGTCGGATCCCCGGCCAGACAGGAAGCCGGCCTCCAGATGGTTCATCAGCCCGGTCCGCGCCAGGGACGACTTGCCGCAACCGGAGGATCCGGTGATGCAAAGGAAATGGCTGCTCGAAAGCTTGACGATCATCTCGCTGATATGATCGTCACGACCGAAGAAGATGTCGCTCTCGTCCTTCCGGAACGGCCGCAATCCCGGGTAAGGCTCAAGACTGCTGGTGTCGCCGGGTTCCACCTTATCGCGCCTCGCGCTGGGCAATGACGACGCCGAGCTTCGCCAGGAAGCTCGAAATCTCGGCATTGTCGACCTGGTCGGTGACGGTGATCACATGGACGTTCGGGCCGCGCGGGAACGGCAGCGCCGTGGGCGGCGCCCCATTCCCCACCGCGAGCTCGAGCTGGCTGACGTTGAGCTCTCCCGTCGGCCGCCGGATCAACCTGAAATGCGCCTGGGTCCGCTTCTGTCCCTCGGTGCTTTTGCCGTAGGCGAGGATCAGGGCGTTGTTGTCGGCGACTGCGTTCGCCAGCGTCTGTCCGGTCAGGTCGTAGTCGAGATGATCGACGTTGACGTGGTCCGCCAGCGCGTCGGCGATCTTCTGCGCGAGTTCGCTGTCGGGGCGCGCCGCGTCGATGACGACAAAAGGCGCCGCAGGATTGCGGCCACGGAATTTTCCGGCACGACGCTCGTCGGACCGCCGCTGCGCGGCAAGGTCGTCGAGCTTCTTCAACAGATATTCCTCGAACTCGACGAAATTTCCGATCTGGCAATCGCTGATGCTCTTGAGAAAGGCGCCGTAGTCGGATTCGAGATCCTCGACATCAAAGCTGGCCGACCGCCAGAGGAATATCGGCTTGCCGGCCTGCCGAGCCATGTCACATTGGGCGCGGACCAGGCGCAAATCGGATCCAGGCACGAGCTTGCCCGGACTAGCCCCGAGCAGCTGAACGTATGCGTCGCATTTGGCCAGCGCGCGCTTGAACGCGGCGGCGAACGTATCGCCTTCGCGAACATCGAGCTCCGGATCGAATGCGCGGACCACGAGCTTGTTCGCTTCCATCGTGGTGGCGAGCCGCTGCGTTTCCGGTTTGACGTCGGTTGCCGGATACGCAACGAAGACGGCCGTGCCGGTCTGATCCGACTGGTCGTTGGTCCGGGCATCCTGATCGTTGGGGGCTTCCGGCGGCAGCATCAGGGCGCGCGCCTTGAGGCCTGCCACGACCTGTTCGAGCGCCGCGCCATACTCATCCCTGGTCGCGGTATCGTTCGGCAATGGATAGCCGTATCTCACCGACCTCTTGTTGCGGTCCGGACCCCAGAACTTGACGAAGATGATGTCCTTGACCGCGTTTCGATACTTCCTGATGCGGTCCTCGTCCTCGTTGAGCGACACCGGCTCGATTTCCACCAGAAACAGCGGCTTTCCGAGCTCGATCAACCGTGCGAATTCCGCTTCGCATTCCTCGGAGCGGCTGAACTCCTCCGAGATGAACAGGATCGCGACGTCACAGGCGACCATCGCCTTGTCAATCTCCACCCGGAAGTTGTCCGACACCCTGGTGATGTCGATGTCGCGCAACACCTCGAACCGCGGGCGGCCGGAGTTGCAGCGCAACTCGTATTTGAGGTCCTCCATGATGAGACCGAGGCGGCTGTTGTCGGACTTGGGACGCGGCTCGGTATCGGCGTGAGAGTAACTGACGAAGATCTTCAGCTTGCGCATCCCAGCCTCCCCTGACCGGCGGAATGCAGCATCTCTCCGTTCCTGGAAATGACCGACCACTTCATCGATTTGATCTTCATTGCTCTCGCGAACCTGACCGGGTTGGTGCAATCGACTTGTCGAGGGAGCGCAAGCGCCGGCGGGCCCGCTCCAGAAAAGCCTCAGAGCGGCCGGGCCACCCTGAAGCCGTAGAAAATGGTGCGCGAGCCGTCGCCATGGCGGTAGGCCGACCTGGCCTGGTTCATGGCGGACGCCCACGATCCGCCGCGCAGCACGCGTGTCGAGCATTGGTCGCTGTCGCCGTCGGCGTTGCTCTTGCCGTCGCCATCATTATCGCCGGCAGATTTCACGGCAGTGCCGTCGGCAGGCGCATTCCTGTAACTGCCGACGTAACAATCCTCGACCCATTGCCAGACGTTCCCCAGCATGTCGTAGAGTCCGAACGGATTCGGCGGGTATGAGCCGGACGGCGCCGTATAGAGGTGACCGTCCAGACATGGAATGAACGCGTCCTTGTGGTCCTTGTCGGTCCCGAAGGTTTGCGCTGCCGCGCGGTCGAGCACATTGGCGTGGCGGCACACCTCGGCATCGTCGCCCACCCAATAGCGCGGGGTCGTCGTGCCGGCCCGGGCGGCATATTCCCATTCGGCCTCGGTCGGCAGCCGGTAGGGTTTCCCCGTCTTCTTGCCCAGCCACGCCGCGTATTTCTTCGCATCGTCATATGACACGCACACCACCGGATCGCGATCGGTCTGCGCAAATCCGGGATTGCGCCAGTTGAGCCCATGCGGGATCACGATGTTCGATACGTCCTCGCTGTGGAATGTGAAGCAATCCTCAGGACGGTATCCGGTCTCCTTGATGAAAGCCGCGAACTCGCCACGCGTCACCGCATATTGTCCGATCGCGAACGGCTTCTTGAACTCGACCTTGTGCTGCGGTCCTTCGTCGTCGCCATCGGACAGCTCGTTGTCCTCGCCTCCGCTCTTGGCGGGATCGGCTCCGGCAGCTTCGCCCTTCGGCGCCCTGGCTTCAGACTGCTCCGACTTGGTGCCCATGAGAAAGCTGCCACGGGGCAAGCCGACCATGGTGGGGCAGACCGAACAGTCCTTGAAGGTCTCGGCCGCCTTCGCGGTGTCCGCCGAGCCGTCCAAAGCAATGAAAAAGACAATCAATATGGCGCAAAAAACAACATGCACGATCGTATCCCCTGACCGAGCAGAAATTTCGGCGGCAGTTTTGCATAGGGGCCTGATATCGTCAATCAAAGGTAGAAATGATCTGCAATGGTTATCGGCGAGCCCCGACCAGCGACCGCTGCGCCGCCAAATCAACGGGCTCGGGCGCCAGCCTCCAGTCCGATTCCGCAGGCATCGCGGTGATGAACACCGAGGGATTTGCGATGCCCGGCATTGCTTGCGCCCGGCGTGCCCCATAGGGTGCGAGCATTGGGACGAACATTTTTCCGGAGGTGGGCATTGCGCGAAGGCTTGTACAAGCTCGAATTTCACACCGTCCATGGCACCGGCGCCGGTGTGCTCTACGCCACAAACGGCAAGCTCCGCGGCGGCAATTCGGCGTTTGCCTTCGTCGGAAACTACGCCGACCGCGATGACGGCATTCACGTCAAGGTCTCGACCCAGCGGCACAATCCCGATCCGGCCTTCCGGCCGCTGTTCGGGACCGACGCGATCACGTTGATGCTGAAGGGCACCGCGGACGGCGACCTGGTCGACTTCGAGGGCGAGGCGCTGCAGCGGCCCGGCGTGAGCTTCAAGGCGGTCCTAACGCGGATCGCCGACTAGCCGCCTGGCGTCGAAGCGAAAGGCCTACTCGGCCGCGGCGGCACGCGCAGCCGGTCGCGGCCGGGTGACGACCACGACCGCAAGCGCCGCGGCGACGAAGGCCGCGGCCACATAGCCCGCGCCATACAGCCATTCGCGCGCGAACAGCAGGCCGCCGATCGCGGAGCCGATGGCTTGGCCGATATACAGCACCGAGGTGTTGAGCGAGACCGACGCCGCGGCGAGCGCCGGCGCCGCACCGACCAGGCGCACCTGCTGCATCGAATTGGTCGATGCGAAGCCCAGGCCCCACACCGCGACCGAGGCGGCCATCAATGCATAGGCGCCGGCGCTCAAGGCCCAGCCCGCGACGCCGGCGAGCAGCAGTCCGGTGAACAGCACCGAGGTCTTCCAGGCGCCCCAGGAATCCACGATGCGCGTTGCGATCGCGATGCCGACGAACCCGAAAATGCCGTAGAGCGCGAACACGATGCCGATGGCATCCGCGTTGGCGCCGGTCAGCTTGGTCAGCAGCGGCCCCATGAAGGTGAACACCACGAACTGGCCGGACATTTGCAGTGTCGTGATCGCCAGCAGCAGGATGACGGTCGGATTGCGGCCGAGATCGGCCCAGGTCCTCAGATCGACCGGCGCGCCGTGCAATCCGCCGGGCAACCGCCACCACAGCAGCAGGCAGCTCGCGAGCCCGCTCAGTGCGATCGCGCCGTAGGTCACCCGAAATCCATAGCGGCTTGCGATCAAGGTGATCAATGGCAGCCCGATCGCAGCCGCCAGCGACCAGCCGAGGAAGACGTAGGCGATCGTGCTGCCGCGCTTCTCCACCGGCACGATCAGCGCGGCGGTGCCGGCCGCTTGCGGCGTGTAGAGCACGCCGATCGCGAGCATCACCATGCGGATGATCAGCAGACTGTCGTAGTCAGGCGCGAAGGCCGATGCCGCATTGGTCAATGTCAGCACCAGCAACGTCGCCGTCAGCAACGCGCGGCGTTCGATCCGGCTGGTCAGCCACGCCGTAACCGGCGACCCCACGCACAACACGATCGCGCCGAAGGTGATCAGGAGACCCGCGGCGTGGATCGTGACGCCGAGTCGGTCGGACAATTCCGCGAGCATGCCGGCCGGCGCCAGCACCGAGCAGCCGGTGACGATGTTGCCGAACATCAATGCAGTGGGAGCGAAGCGTTTCACGCGCCGTTGATAGCAGACCCGAAGATCAATGCAACTGCATCTAAATGCATGACACTTGAGCGAAGCGGCACTTGATTGTCAGGGCGCCCATGCTCATGGCGACGGCGATGCCGCCGGCGTCGCATTGACGCTTGGCGACACCGCTGCCGGAGGCGAACCCGCAGGTTTCGGAGCAGCGGCCGCCGCCGGGCACGACGCCAACAGTTGCGTCCACCCCTGCTCCAGCCCGGTCGTATCGATGTCGAATGTGGTGAGGCCAGACTTGGCGTCAGGCTTGGCGTCGGCCGATGGCGTGCTCTCTGCGACCTCCAGATGCGGCACCGCCAGCATCGCCTTGACGGTGTCCGAACTCACCGGATCGCTCCAGACCTCGTATTTGCCGAACCGCGCCGGCGACCTGCCGAACGCGATGGCCTTGCTGGCGCCGGCCATCATCACCACCGTGCTCTTGCCCGCGGCGCCCTCGTCGAACTCGCGGACGAACATCAGCCGCCCGCGATCCCTGGTCTCGCAGAACAGCCGCCACTCCATCATCCGGTACGCGCTGCCGTCGCCCTTCTTCTCCAACGCGATCTTGCGAACATAGGGCCGCGTTTCCTTCTCCACCGCCCATAAGGTTTCCGGCAACGCCCTGGTGTCGATTCCGAATCGATAGAGTTCCGGCCGCGTCAGCACGTGCAGGTCCTCGAACCTCACCGATCGGATCAGGCCGCTGAGCTCATGGCTGATTCCCATCGCCGCCAGGAATGCGTTGCGGTCGCGATCGGCGCTGACCATCTCGCGCCGCCTGAAATCCGCGACGGCCTGCGGCGGCGGATGCCCGTGAACCACGAACATCAGCTTGGAGTTATGGACTGCGACCACCGCATCGGGCGCCACTTCGCGGCTGGTCGCGCCCAGGAACAGATAGGCGCAGGCCGAGACGCACATCGCGCTGCGCGTGGCGAGTTCGGCCTCGACCTCGCCCTTCGCGGCTTTGATCTTTTGGCAGGCCGCATCGACCTGCGTACCGGTGGAACAGGCCGGCACGCTGGTGCGGCCGACCCGGATCGCCGCCTTGCGGGCACGCAGCAGCCGCGCGATGGCATAGGACTGCTCGACATTGCCGCCCGGCGAATGAACATAGATTGGAAGCTGGGTGTCCTTGACGCCGGCGAGGAAGCGGCGAATCCGCGCCGCGGCATCGCGGTCGATCTCGCCTTCGATCGCGATCCAGCGATCGCAACCGGCACCACAGGCATTCGCCGCACCCGCCGCACCCTTGGCGAGATAGATGGTCAGCCGTTTCGCGAATCCGGCCTTCTCGACCGGTGTTTCCTCCGCCCGCAGCACGCCCGGGACCAGAAGCAACGCCACAAAGAACAGGAGACGGGAAAACATGAACCTTGCAGATAGTGCGATGGCGGAAAACGGCCTTTCGACGTTAGACGATGATCGGCATCGTCGCAACGACTGGAGCCGCCAGAGCCGGGCGAACTTCCTCGGCGAGCTGCGGCCGGAGGCCCCATTTTCTTGATATTGCCGGATTGCAGGCGTCAAATCCCCTGCTATACCGCTGCTTTCCGCTTACCTGCGCTCGTTCGCAGGAGTGAGCTCCAGGAGTCATCGATGACAGAAACGCCTAAATCCGAATCCGGATTCCAGTACAGTCTCTCCAACCTCAAGCCCGCCGAACCCGTGAACAAGATCGCGCTGACGTTTCCCGACGGGGCGAAGCGTGAATTCGCCAAAGGCACCACCGGCCTCGACATCGCCAAGGGGATTTCGCCCTCGCTCGCCAAGCGCACCGTCGCGATGGCGCTGGACGGCACGGTTGCCGATCTCAACGATCCCATTGAAAGCGACGCCAGGATCGAGCTGATCGGCCGCGAAGACCCGCGCGCGCTGGAACTGATCCGGCACGATGCCGCGCATGTGCTCGCCGAAGCCGTGCAGTCGCTGTGGCCGGGCACCCAGGTCACGATCGGCCCGGTGATCGAAAACGGCTTCTACTACGACTTCTTCCGCAACGAGCCGTTCACCCCGGAAGATTTCGCCGCGATCGAGAAGCGGATGCGCGAGATCATCGCGCGCGACAAGCCGTTCACGAAAGAGGTTTGGGATCGCGAAAAGACCAAACAGGTATTCCGCGACAAGGGTGAGGCCTTCAAGGTCGAGCTGGTCGATGCGATCCCCGGCAACGAGCCGATCAAGATCTATTACCAGGGCGACTGGTTCGATCTCTGCCGCGGCCCGCACATGACCTCGACCGGCAAGGTCGGCAACGCCTTCAAGCTGATGAAGGTGGCGGGCGCCTATTGGCGTGGCGATTCCAACAATCCGATGCTGACCCGCATCTACGGCACCGCATTCGCCAAGCAGGAAGACCTCGACGCCTATTTCAAGCAGATCGAGGAAGCCGAGAAGCGCGACCACCGCAAGCTGGGCCGCGAGCTCGACTTGTTCCACTTCCAGGAGGAAGGCCCCGGCGTGGTGTTCTGGCACCCCAAGGGCTGGACCATCTTCCAGCAGCTGATCGCCTACATGCGGCGCCGGCTGCTCGGCGACTACAACGAGGTCAACGCCCCGCAGATCCTCGACAAGGTGCTGTGGGAGACCTCGGGCCACTGGGACTGGTACCGCGAGAACATGTTCGCGGCGCAGTCGGCCGGCGACGAGGCCGAGGACAAGCGCTGGTTCGCGCTGAAGCCGATGAACTGCCCGGGCCATGTGCAGATCTTCAAGCATGGCCTGAAGAGCTACCGCGACCTGCCCTTGCGGCTCGCCGAATTCGGCGTCGTGCACCGCTACGAGCCGTCGGGCGCGATGCACGGGCTGATGCGGGTGCGCGGCTTCACCCAGGACGACGCCCATGTGTTCTGCACCGAGGAGCAGCTCGCGGATGAATGCCTCAAGATCAACGACCTGATCCTGTCGACCTACGCCGATTTCGGCTTTGAAGGCGAGCTCACGGTCAAGCTCTCGACGCGTCCGGAGAAGCGGGTCGGCACCGACGAGATGTGGGATCACGCCGAGCGCGTGATGGCGACCGTGCTGTCGGAGATCAAGGCCACCGGCAGCAACCGGATCCGGACCGAGATCAACCCGGGCGAAGGCGCGTTCTACGGACCGAAGTTCGAGTACGTGCTGCGCGATGCCATCGGCCGCGACTGGCAGTGTGGCACGACCCAGGTCGACTTCAACCTGCCGGAGCGGTTCGGCGCGTTCTACATCGATCACGACGGCTCGAAGAAAGCGCCCGTCATGGTGCATCGCGCGATCTGCGGCTCGATGGAGCGCTTCATCGGCATCCTGATCGAGCACTATGCCGGCAACTTCCCGCTCTGGCTGGCGCCGACCCAGCTCGTGGTCACGACCATCACCTCCGAAGGCGACGAGTACGCCAAGGTGGTGGCGGCCGCAGCGCGGCGCGCTGGCCTTCGGGTCGAGATCGACCTGCGCAACGAGAAGATCAACTACAAGGTCCGCGAGCATTCGCTGGCCAAGATCCCGGCGCTGCTCGTGGTCGGCAAGAAGGAAGCCGAGAGCCATTCGGTCTCGGTGCGCCGGCTCGGCAGCGAGCGCCAGACCGTGATGCCGACCGACGAGGCGATCGCCGCGCTGGTCGACGAGGCGACCCCGCCGGACGTGAAGCGGGCGCGATCGGTCGCCTGAACCTCACAATCGGTCTAAACTGGCTTTCACTGGCCCGGTCGTGTCCCCATCTTGGGGGCACGACTCCCCCTGAAGGACATTTCCGTGCCCGAAGCCATTGAACTTCTGAAGACACGCCGCTCGATGAAACCGCGCGAGATGACCGGCCCCGGCCCGTCCGCGGCCGAGCTCGAGACCATTTTGACGATCGGCGCCCGCGTGCCCGACCACGGCAAGCTCGCGCCCTGGCGCTTCATCGTGTTCGAGGGCGATGCCCGCGCCCGCGCCGGCGACGTGATCGCGAAGGTGTTTGCCCGGAAGAATCCCGGCGCGCCGGCCTCCGACATCGAGGTCGAGAAGAAGCGCCTGACCGATGCGCCACTGGTGATCGGCGTGGTCTCTTTCACCAAGCCGCATCCGAAGGTGCCGCCGTGGGAACAGGAACTGTCGGCCGGCGCCAGCGCGATGAACATCGTCACCGCGGCCACCGCGCTCGGCTATGGCGCCTGCTGGCTGACCGGCTGGTATTCCTTCGACCGCGACGTGCTCGACGGCCTCGGCCTGAAGCCGGACGAAAAGCTCGCCGGCCTGATCCATATCGGCACGCCGACCAAGCCGAGCGAGGATCGCCCGCGCCCTGCGCTGTCGGATGTCGTGACGCGATTCTGACGCATCGTCAGATAGACGTCTCTTCGGAGACCGATGGATGGCCGGGTCAAGCCCGGCCATGGAGAGCAGAGAGAACGCTCACGCCGCCTTCGACGCGCGCTCGGCAAAGCCGGCCAGCAATGCGGCGATCTCGTGCCCCGGCCTGGCCGCGCTGAACAGGAAGCCCTGCACCTCGTTGCAGCCTTCGGCGCGCAGCCAGTCGAGTTGGTCCGTCGTCTCGACGCCCTCCGCGGTCGTGGTGATCTTGAGGCTGCGCCCGAGGCCGGAGATCGCGCGCACGATCGCGAGACAATCGGAGCGTCGCGCCAGATCCTTCACGAACGAGCGGTCGATCTTGATCTTGTCGAACGGGAAGCTGCGCAGATAGCTCAGCGAGGAATAGCCGGTACCGAAATCGTCCATCGAGATGCTGACACCGAGTTCACGCAGCTGATGCAGGATCGCCAGGTTGGCCTCGGTCTCCGCGAGGAACACCGATTCGGTGATCTCGAGTTCGAGCCGCCGCGCCGGCAGGCCGGAATGCGCCAGCGCCGAGATCACGGCCTGGACCAGATTGCGGCTGCGGAACTGGACCGGCGACAAATTGACCGCAACCTTCACGTCGGCGGGCCATTTCATCGCCTCGGCGCAGGCTTCACGCAGCACCCATTCGCCGAGCGCGACGATCAGGCCGATGTCTTCCGCCACCGGGATGAATTCCGCGGGCGAGACCATCCCCTTCTGCGGATGCCGCCAGCGCAGCAACGACTCGAAACCCGAGATGCGGTCGGCCGCGATATCGACCAGCGGCTGGTAGTGCAGCTCGAATTCGCCGTTGGTGAACGCCGCCCGCAGATCGCGTTCCATGTCGCGGCGCTTCTGCGCCTGCTCATCCATCTCCGGTTCGAAGAAATGATGCACGCCGCCGCCCTCGGACTTGGCGCGGTACAGCGCCATGTCCGCATTGCGCATCAACTCTTCCGACGTCGTACCGTCCCCCGGTGACAGCGCGATGCCGACGCTGGCGCCGACCACGACTTCGAGCCCGTCGATGTTGTACGGCGCGCTCAGGGCATCGATCAGCCGCTCGGCGAAAGCGCTCGCCTCGTTCGGCGAGACATCGGCGGCCAGCACGATCGCGAACTCGTCGCCGCCGAGGCGGGCCGCCACATTGTCGTCGCGGACCAGTTCGCGCAGCCGTTCCGCCACCAGCTTGAGCAGCCGGTCGCCGATCGGATGGCCGAAGGAGTCGTTGACGTTCTTGAACAGATCGAGGTCGAGGCACATCACCGCGACGCGCTTGTTGCCCGACCGGCTGCGTTCCAGCGCCTCGCGCAGGCGCTCCTGGTAGAAATCGCGGTTCGGCAGATTCGTGAGCCCGTCATGGTGCGCCATATGTGCGATCCGCGCTTCGGCCGCGCGGCGCTCGGTGATGTCGACCACCGCGACCAGATAGCCGTCGCGGCCTTCGAACGCCACCCTGCGTCCGAAGGTCAGCACATGGATCTCGGTGCCATCGGCCCTGATATGCCGCCAGTCGCGGCTTGATTGATAGACATCGCCGATCTCGCGCAGGGCGGCGCTGTGCACGCCCCACTCATCCTCCGGCCAGATCTGGCGCAGCGTCATGCCGAGAAATCTCTCGCGGCTGTATCCGTAGTGCTGGACGGCGGCGTCGTTGACGCTGAGGAATTCCATCGTGCCGGCGTCGAACACCCACATCGGCATCGGGTTGTTCTCGAACAGCAGGCGGAACGACACCTCGCGCTGCTTCAGCGCGGTGACGTCGGAAACCGTCAGCGACAGCATGTCGCCGAACGCGGTGACGCCAAGCCGCAGGCAGCGATCGCCGCTGTCGATCTCGAACTGGCCGCCGGGACCGCTGCCGACGAAGGCGCGCAGGCGGCCCATGACGTGCGGTGCGGCAAGCGGGTTGCCGCCGGCGCTGAGCCTGCGCCACAGCAATTCCGTCGCAGGCTGCATCAGCAATCTTGCCGCGCCCTGGTTCAGATGCACGATCTGAAAGTCGGCCGGCTCGCCGCGCGCATTGCGGATCGCGGCGAGCGACAGCACGCCCTCGTCGGCGGCCGAGAAGATCGTGTCGAGAAGGTTGTACTGCGCATTGCGCTCGTTGACGTAGACACCGACCAGGATGCCGCCCCAACGCGACCGCGTCGGCAACGCCAGCACGTCGAAGGTCCGCACCAGGCCGTCGCGCACGCAATGCGCCGACGCGAGATAGGGCCGGCAGTTCTCGCGCGCGTTCGCGGCGGCTTCGGTCAATGCGGTGGCGCAATCCGGCGGCAGCACGCTGAGCGGGACGTCCCAGCGATCGTCGTTCAGCCAGGTCTGGACGTAGCGGCCGGTGTGGGACGCGCACAGCACGCCATCGACGTCGCGCAACAAGACGATGTGGTCCGCGAGCCGGCCGAGACTGCCGAGCATGACGTCCTCATAGTGCGGCAGTTTTTCGCCGGGCCGAACCGCGGCCTGCCACTTGCGTTGCAGGACCGGAACGTCGGCGAACATCTCTGAACTGAACTTGGCCGATGTCTTTGCTGATTTCTTGTTGGCCATGACCATGGCACGCCCCGTTCACGCAAACGCCAGGCATGATCCGGAAAGTGCGACACGGATTTCCGAGAAGACCATGCTTAAATAGAATCCCGAGCGTGATGACGATTGATCCCAATCGGCGCGCTCAAGTCCCCGCGACATCCAAGTCATGCAGCGGCTTAACGCCGTGTAAAAATGGCGACGCTGCACATCGCCGCAAGCGATTATGACGGCTGAAATTCGCGCGATGGTTAGTTGGCATTAGAGACTGTGACAGTTGCATGAAATGCAACCCGTCGCAGATCAGCGCGCCACGACCTCGACCTCACCATCGACGCCGTTGACGACGTTGAACGGACGCTCGAACACCTTGCCCTCGTTCTTGGCGATCGCGCGATATTCGCCTTCGGAGAGCACGACGCGCGGGAACGCGCCGATCGATTCCTTGATCACGTCGCCGCCCGGCGTGATCACCGACCACGCGGTGTTGGCGAGCGCCTCGCCACCCTTCTCGCTGACCAGCTTGAGCGTGATGACGGCGGCGCGATGGGTGACGGTGACATCGGTCAGCTTGCCGGCCGCGACGCGGATGTCGGAACGCACCACCGAATTGGCGTCGCCATAGTTGGAGACGATGTAATAGGTGCCTTCGGGCAGCAGCGCGACGTCGCCGGCGGACACGTTGGGCACCAACGGACCGCGGTCCGAGCCGTCGAACTGGCTGCCCTTGTAGATCGAGAATGAAATCTGGTTGGCCGGGATCTTGCTGCCGCCGACCCGGCCTTCGATCCGCAAGCCGCCGGCCGGCAGCACGAAGGCTTCGCGATCGGTCTCCGACTTCAGGCTAACCGCGCGCACCGCGCTGACCAGGCCAAGCGCGACATGGACGACGTAATTGCCGGGCGGCAGCACCACGTTGGGCGTCGCGCCGCGTTCCTCGCGGATCAGCTTGTAGGTGCCGTTGTCGTCAGGCTTGTCGGCGAACACCCGCCACACCAGCCCGCCATTGATGACCGGCAGGTCCTTGCCGTAGCGGGCCGTCAGCGACAGCACCGCCTGCCCCGCGGTCGGCGAGCCGGCCGGCGGCGTGACCGGGGGCACCGTCGCGATCGATGGCTGGACGATGGTCGGCTGGTTCAGCGGGCCGGGCAGCACGGGCCCCGAACCGGCCCCGGACGGTGGCGCCAGATTGAGCGCCGGGCCAGACGGTACCTCCGGCACCGAAGCGGGCGGAATCGGCGGCGGGCGATCGCTGAAGAACTGCGCCGACACGGAACCGGGGATCAGGGCCAGCAAAAATGCCGCAAGCGCCAGCAGCGGAAGGAGCCGCACGCCCCGCCCGCATCCACCGATGCCGTTGCCCCTCGAAGTCATCTCCATGCTTTTCAACGAAAACGCGGCAAATTCAAGCCTTGGTCCGCCCCTTAGTCACAATCCCGGCGCTGACACCCGGCCAGGAACCCGGTTGATCAAGCCGATGTTAGCCATGCCGTCGCGGTCCAGTCACATTCCCTGCCTACGGCGGTCGGGTCGGGCATGAATCGTGCCTGCGGGAATAACCATGAAAACGGACGATGCTGGCGCCCCCGTGCGGCGGGGCCTAGTCTCGCGCTGGCAGGAGATTTGTCGTGTTGGATAGCTGGATGGGCCGAGGCCACAAGAGCTCCGACGGCCCCGACAAGGTAGGACTGGGACCGGTTCGCCGGCCGGTGATCGGGCTTGCGCTCGGCGGCGGGGCCGCGCGCGGCTTTGCCCATATCGGTATCATCAAGACCCTGCTCGCCCATGGCATCGTCCCCAATGTCGTGGTCGGCACCTCGATCGGCTCGGTGGTCGGCGGCGCCTATGCGGCCGGCCATATCGATACCCTGGAGCAATGGGCCCGCAGCCTGCAACCGCGCAGCGTGCTCGGTTACCTCGACATCCGCCTCAACGGCTCCGGCCTGATCGGCGGCACCAAGCTGGCCGCCGAGATCGAGGCGGCGCTGGGCCAGGTCATGATCGAAGACCTCACGGTCAAGTTCGCCAGCGTCGCGACCGAAGTCCGCACCGGCCACGAGATCTGGCTGACCCATGGCCGCGTGGTCGACGCCATGCGCGCCTCCTATGCCCTGCCCGGCATCTTCGCCCCGGTCCTGATCGGCGACCGCTGGCTGGTCGACGGTGCGCTGGTCAACCCGGTGCCGGTCTCCGCCGCGCGCGCGCTCGGCGCCGAGATCGTCATCGCGGCAAATCTCTCCAGCGACGTGTTCGCGCATTCGACCACGATCTACAATCATGGCGCCGCCGCGCCCGAGGTGACGGTCGCGGTGTCCGCCGAGGCGGAGATCGAGCCGGAGCCGCCGAAGCGCCGGTTCGGCCGCTTCTTCTCGGCCGAGCGCACCGTGAAGCGCGAATTCTTCGGCAGCGCCACCCGGCCCGGCATCTCCAGCGTCATGGTCGACGCCTTCAACATCATGCAGGACCGCATCACCCGCGCACGGCTCGCCGGCGATCCGCCTGACATGCTGATCTCGCCCCGCGTCGGCCAGATCGGCTGGTTCGACTTCCACCGCGCCGATGACCTGATCGCGCATGGTATCCGTGCGGCGGAGCGCTCCATCGGCGCCATCGAGGAAGCGATCGAGATCCTGGTGCCGCCGTCGACCGGCGCCGGCAGCACCGGCAAATAGTCTCAGGCAGTCTTGATGTAGTCGCGCAGCGCTTCCTGCTCGCGCTCGTATTCCTGCACGCGGCTCTTGACGATGTCGCCGATCGAGATCAGCCCGACCACCTTGCCGTCCTCGACCACGGGGAGATGGCGGAATTTTCCCGTCGTCATCATCTCCATGATGGCGCTGACGGTGTCGGACTGACGGCAACTGACGACCTTCCTGGTCATGACCGCGCTGACCGGCTCGTCCAGCGCACCGGCGCCGCGCTCGCTGAGCACGCGCACGATGTCGCGCTCAGACAGGATGCCCTCCATGCGCCCTTGCTCCATCACCAGCACCGCGCCGATCTTGCGCTCGCCGAGCAGCTTGACCGCAGCCGAGAGCTGCGCGCCCGGCGCGACGCTCATGACCTGATGGCCCTTTGCATCGAGAATGGAACGTACCGTCATTGTCGCCTCCCTGAATCCGTTCGCGTCCCTCTTCAGCGGGGGCGCGCCTGTTCGCCAGAGTCTTCAATCAACAGTTCCGCGCCGATTTCGGTTCCGGGGCGCGGTCAGTAGCAAGGGCCGATCGGCCCGCTCAATTTTGTGTCGTGAGGATGATGGAGGAATTCGATACGAGCCGCAAGCGGCGATCAGACGCGGCCCGATTGGTCCACCGACGACGCATCTGCAACATCGTCTCGCGCACGCGGAATCGGATCGAACAGCGAGAACAGCAACAACCCGGCGAGGAAGCCGCCGATATGGGCTTGCCAGGCGACGCTGCCGCTCTCGGCACCGAGCGACAGCGAGGTGGCGCCGAACAGGATGTTCATGCCGAACCAGATCGCCAGGAATGCCAGCACCCGTCGATTGCTCAGCGCCCGCAGCAGCGACAGTGCCGGCACCTTGGCCGCCGCCTCGGCATCGCCCCGGCTGAACGACAGGAAGCTGCCCTTCACGAAAGCAAACCGGATCGCTGCGGCCATCGTCCCCGACACCGAAGCCGACGCGCCGATCATCGGCGCGATCGCGTGCTGATGGGTCAGCAAATGCGCGAGCGCGCCGGCGGCCGCGGTCACCGCCATGAAGACGAAGAAGCGCACCGTGCCGAAGCGCCGCGCCAGCGCGCTGCCGAACGGCAGCAGCCACAGCACGTTGAAGCCGATATGGGTGAGGTTGGCATGCAGCAGCGAATAGCTGACGAAGGTCCAGATCTTGGCACCCTCGCCGCCCGGAAAGGTGACGTTGAGCAGCGTCGAATCGTAGCGCTTCGGGATGAAGCCGAAGACGTCGATGGTCCAGTTCTCCAGCTCCGGCGGCAACAGCACCCGCAGATGGATCACCGCGATCAGTAGGATGTAGGCGGTGAGCGCCGGCGGCAAGGTCAGGATCGGCTCGCGCGGCGCCTCCGGCGGCGGCTGGAACGTGGCTTCGGGATGGGAGTCCAAGGGGTCGGCGACCTCGCAGGCGGCTGTGAATCAGAGATAGGCGGCTTTCGCACCCCCGTGCAAGTGCACAATCCCGAAATCGGACGCCCGGTGCCTATGCCGGCCCGAGCCAACGCAAAAGGAAAAGGGAGGGTGCTGAGAACACCCTCCCTGATCGGCTGGTCTTGTCGTGTCCCAGAGGGATCGGGACGACATCCCCACCCCTCCCCGCACGATGACCAAACTGTTTGACGCCACCTGTGTACCAACCACGCCGGCGCTTGGGGCAGCCGGCGAACGGGAACGCGGCGACCCTACGCGGCCCATCCCGGAACGCCAAGGACATAGTTAAATTTACGTTAACGACACAAAGCTGCCGATAAGCCGCCCAAAACGCGGCCCCGGCATGGACGCTGCACAGCCTTCCCGGCACAACAGAAAAGGGAAGGCACTTGGGCAAAACCGGGACAGATGTGTCCCGCCGAGACAGGTGCCGGGCAAGGTTCTTTAGATGAAACACAGTTCGAGCCGCGCGTTCTTCGCCTATTGGAATGCGAAGCGCGGCGACGCACGTGCACCTGACCGGAATGAGTTCGAGCCGTCGGCGGTGCGAGAGCTGCTGTCCGACATCTTCGTGCTGTCCTACGACGCCGAGACCCGGTTTCCGTTTCGCGTCGCCGGCACCCGCACCTCCGCCCTGCTCGGCTGCGACCTCAAGAACCGCAGTTTTCCCGCCCTGTTCACCGGCGCGAGCCGCGGCGAGATCGAAGACATCATCACCTGCGTCGCCGAAGAGACGCTGCCGGCCATCGCCGGCGTGACCGCAACGACCGAGAGCGGCGCGAAGGCGCATCTCGAATTGCTGCTGCTCCCGTTCACCGCCCGCGTCCATATGCCGGCAAGCCTCACCGGGCTGCTGGCCCCGTTCGAGGACGACGCCACCCGGCTGCACGATTTGGTGCTGACCTCGTGGCGTTACCTGCATCCACCGGAGCGGCTGGTGCCGCGGACCCTGCGCAAGCTCGCCGTCGCGCGCGGCTTAATGGTCTACGAGGGCTTGCGCTAGCCTCGGGCCGTCGCCGCCGGGCGCTTGCGCCAAGGACCGTGGAACTCTATTAGCTGTCTCGCCGCCACGGCGGGGGTGACCCGCTCATTGCAGCTGCGGCGGGGCGCGCCATGTTTCGCAATTCGATCAGGCAGAAGATCGTCGGCATCGCCGCGGGGCTGATCGTGCTCGCGGTGATCACCTCGCTGCTGTCCATGGTGATGGCGGCCCAGGTCGGCCATCTGCTGGACGAGCTCACCAACCGCTATATCCCCGCTTACGGCCACCTCGCCCGCGTCAACATCCGCGCGCTGGAGCGATCGCTGGCGATGCGCCGGATGATGATGGCGAAGATGCAGCCGCCCGGCGAAGACACCGGCTATGCGTCGGCGCGCAAGACCTTCGACGAGGTCGAGCCGCTGATCAAGCGCGAGGCAGATGCCGCGCGCGTGCTGATCGATGCGATCATCGCCGATCCGTCGACGCCGTCCGACGACGCCGCCCTCGGGCGCCTCGACGACCGCATCGACAATGCCGTCAACGACCTCTTGATGCGCCTGAATGCCGAGAACAGGACGCTGCTCGAGCAGCTCGATGCCAAGGACTTCATCGCCGCGCGGCAGACCACGTTGCGCGCCGACGCATTGCGCGACGAGTTCAACAACAGGATCGAAGCGATCCGCGCCGACATGCTGGCGCAGGTCCGCGCGGCCGCGGCCAAAGTGATGTCGACCCAGCAGCGGGCGATCATCATCTCCGGCGTCGTCACCGCTATCGCTGCGATCCTCGGCTTCGTATTCGCGATGCTGGTCGGCAGCGGCATCACCCGCCCGGTGATGCGCCTGCTGGAGGGCACCCGCGAGGTCGAGGCCGGCCGGCTCGACGGCACCATCACCATCACCACGCAGGACGAAATCGGTCAGCTCTCCGCCGCCTTCAATCGCATGATCGAGACGCTGCGCCACAACCAGCGCATCCGCGAGACCTTCGGCCGCTACATCAACCCGCGGATCGCCGAGGGCCTGCTCGAGCAGCCGGCGATCGCCGCCACCGAAGGGCAGCGCCGCATCATGACGGTGATGTTCTGCGACATGAAGGGCTTCACCAGCCTGAGCGAGGGCGTCACGCCGCGCGGCCTGGTCAAGATCATGAACCTCTATCTGTCGACGATGTCGGCGCCGGTCCACGCCCATCGCGGCATCATCGACAAATATATCGGCGACGCCATCATGGCCTATTGGGGCGCTCCCTTCGTCGAGGAAGCCGAGCAGACCCATCTGGCCGCGCTTGCCGCCATCGACATGGTCGGCCAGGTCAGCCAGCTGCGCAAGGATTTGCCCGAACTGCTCGGCGTGCGCGCGATCCCGGCCGATTGCGACATCAGGATCGGCATTGCCACCGGCGAGGCGCTGGTCGGCAGCATCGGCTCCGAATTCATGATGAGCTACACGGTGCTCGGCGACACCGTGAACCTGGCCTCGCGGCTGGAAGGCGCCAACAAGTTCTACGGCAGCCGCAGCCTGATCTCGGAAACGACCGCGGCGGCCTGTGCTGCGACCATCGAGCTGCGCGAGATCGACCGCCTGGTCGTGGTCGGCCAGACCCACCCGGTTGCGGTGTTCGAGATCATCGGCAAGAAGGACGAACTGACGCCGGCGCAGGCGGCATTACGTCAGCACTATGCCGACGGCCTCGCCGCCTACCGTGCGCGGTGCTGGGACGATGCCGAGCACGCCTTCACCGCGGCACTTCACGCAGCGCCCGGCGACGGGCCGTCACTGGCGATGCAGGCGCGGGTCCTGGATTTCCGCCGCAGTCCGCCGCCGGCCGATTGGGACGGCGCCTGGCATCTGGAGCACAAGTAGCGGCAACCCAACCGGATATCTCCGCGCGCCGCGCGCAATTCACGCGACCGTGCACAATCTTAGAAACATTTTTTCGGCTTCCACTACTAGACAGCGAACGCTATCTTTATCCGGGTTTCCCTGGCGTTCCGTGCAAATGAGTAATTTCCGGCGTGTCCTGAGTTCCGGCCTGAACAAGGTTCTCGAATTGCCGGCAGGTCTCGGTTGCCGCATCGTCGCCTTGCCGCAGATCGCCTCCCGCCTCGACGCCGGCTACGAAAAGACAAAGCGCCAATACGCCCGGCACCTCCCCGCGATTGGCGGGAACGACCGGGCCATCGTCGATGGACTGAGGACGAACGGCGTTTTCGTCACGTCACTCGAGCAATTGAATCTTCCGAGTGCGGAGCATTTCCTGCAACAAGCCGACGCGCTCGAGCGCCAACACCTGCCCCTCCGCCGATCGTTCCAGGCTGGAGCCGCGGCCATCATGGCTCATCGCCAGATCTACCATTGGGGACTTCATGGCCGGCTGCTCGACATCGCCGAGAACTATCTCGGCGTGCCGGTCGGTTACGACGGCATCAACGTGTTTTTCACGCTGGCCGATGGCCGCGAGAGCGGCGTTCGTCTCTGGCATCGCGACAGTGAAGATCGTCGGATGCTCAAGATCGCCGTCTACATCCACGACGTGGACGAAGGCAATGGCCCATTCCAGGTGTTGCGGCGCCGGATTCCCGCATACGACCATTTGCCCGGCGGCAGGCTTCCCGGATTGACCCAGCACCAGTTGGAAGGAGCCCTGCCCGATTTCGACATGGCTCGGGACGTCGTCACCTGCACTGGAAAACGCGGCACGGTCGTCTTCTCCGACACCGCGTCATTCTACCATCGCGGGATGCCGGCGATCACGCGCGACCGCTACGCGATCTTCTTCAACTATATCGGGCGCGTGCCGCTGCGGCCATTTCGTTGCGAGCGCAGCATGATCTCCCGCGCGCAAATCCATCAACTCGCGAAGGAGCTGCCGGCGCGCCAGCGGGATTGCGTGCTGTGGAGAAACGCCTTGCCGCTCGTCGCCCGCATCCTTCCGCCGGCCCCGACATACAGCAGCATGTGACGGCGCTGCTGGACGCTGCCACGCGTTCGGTTGGGCCATCCCGGCTGCGGGGGTGTCGTCGGCACGCTCACAGCAATTGCGCCTCGATCGCAGCCTTGTCGATCACCGACCAGACTTCTGCGATCTTGCGGTCGCGAAATTCGTAGATCGCATTCTCGGCAAAGGCGACGCGCTTGCCGTTGACGGCAAGACCGAGGAACGTTCCCGTCGGCGAACATTCGAACATCAACCGGCTGGCGACACGGCCCTCATCCACCACCATCAACTCGACGTCGAAATGAAGGTCGGGTATCTCGCGAAAGTCACGCTTGAGCATCTCGCGGTAGCCCCGCAGGCCGAGCGACCTGCCATTATGGACCACGTCGTCCGCCACGAACTCGCCGAGTTCGGACCAGCCCTGGCGATTGAGGCAGGCGATGTACTGATGGTAAATGTAGTAAAGCGCGTTCTGCATCGTGATGTCTTAATCCTCTACCGGCTAGAACCGCGTCGTACCAAGCGGCAGGCCGAGCTTGAGCCGCCCGGTCAGCGCGTAGCTGTTCGATGTCATCGCGACATGCTTGATCGCCGCCTGGACGTCGCGGATCGATCGTTCGAGCGTGCCGGTCTCGAAGATCGCCGCGGTGCCTGCGGGCGCGGCGATCATCTCGACCACGCGCGCGGCGCTTTCGGCGGCATTGGCGCAGGCGATCCGGTGCAGCAGCCTCGCCTCGACCAGTCGCTCGCCCCCGCTGTCGCAGGCCGCCATCAGCTCGGTCATGCCTTCGACGAGCAGTGCCCGGGCGGAGCGCAGCGTGGTTTCGGCACGGCCGACCATGGCCTGGACCAGTTCACCGTCGCGCAGCTGGCCGACGCCGCCCATCCGCGGCTTCCTGGCCGCGAGCGCGATGAAGGCGTCGAGCGCACCACGGGCAATCCCGAGCGGCACGACCGAGACGGTCCAGGAAAACGCCGATACGCCCGGCAGGCGGTATGGAATGCCCGGCTGGGTCGGCTTGAAGTCGACCAGCGGATGGCTGTGGCTCGCCGGCACGAAGCAATCCTGCATCTCGAAGTCCCAGCTTCCGGTGGCGCGCAGCCCGGACACGAACCAGGTGTCGTGGAGGCGGATGTCGGCCCGGTCGACGTAGCAGCAGATCGGCGGGCTGTCCTTGCCGTCGGGGCCCTTGACGCTGGCGAGCCCCATGAACTTCGTGGCGTGCGGCGCACCACTGCCGAATGGCCAGCGTCCGCTGACGCGATAGCCGCCCTCGACCTCCACCGCCGTCCCGATCGCGCCGGTCGCGGCGGCGATGAACGCCAGCGGATCGGCGAACCAGCCCCGCACCACCTCCTCGGGCAGATAGCCGCCGGCCCGGCTCATGCCGCC
The DNA here is from genome assembly GCF_002341725.1 of Bradyrhizobium sp. UBA2491. Lineage (NCBI taxonomy): Bacteria > Pseudomonadati > Pseudomonadota > Alphaproteobacteria > Hyphomicrobiales > Nitrobacteraceae > Bradyrhizobium > Bradyrhizobium sp. UBA2491. The sequence continues at coordinate 135,423 of NZ_DDOP01000050.1, read as the reverse complement.
GCCATTGGCGACCAGCCAGCCGACCGAGCCGTCGAGCGCCGAGGCCGCCTCGACGATGGTCATGAAGTCGAGCGAGGAGAATTCCGGCCCGCCGAGCGCCCTCGGCAGATACAACCGAAACAATCCGGCCTCGGCCAGGGCGCGGATCACGGCGTCGGGAAGCCGGCGCGCGCGGTCGAAATCCGCCCGGTGCTCGGCAATCAACGGGACAAGCCGCTCGATCGCGGCCAAATAGTCGGCAATACTGGCAATGGCAGGGTCTTTGGCAGGCTGGGGCATGGCGCCGTCCTCTCCGAAAGCTGGGCAATATCGTGAGTTCAGCGCGGCGACGGGGATTTGACCATCTGGCGTGGCGTCGCAGAATGATTGTCATCTCTTTGTCATGAATTGTGCAGACAGGTTCAGCCGGTACAGTTCGAGGACACGCATGGACTATTTCAAACGCTTCAACTTCCTGTTCGCGGCGCCGGTTTTCGAGGCCGACGACCTCGAAGGCATCCGATTCAACCAGATCGTCGCCGAAATCGAGCGTTCCGGCTTCGAGGTGGTCCGCGCCCGCAAGCTGGAAGACGCCGAGATCGCGGTCCAGACCGATGCCGCGATCGGCTGCATGGTGGTCGACTGGGGCAAGAAGGGCCTCGAGGGCAAGACCGCCGCGCTGATCAACCTGATGCGCCGCCGCGGCCTCGACTTCCCGATCCTGCTGCTGATCCGCCGCAAGCGCTTCGAGGACCTGCCCGTCGAGGTGCTGGATTTCATCGACGGCTATGTATTCCTGTCCGAGGAGACCCCCTCCTTCATCGCCAAGAACCTGATCTCCCGGCTGAAGCAATATGCCGAGAACCTGAAGACGCCGTTCTTCGGCGCCCTGGTCGACTATGCCGAGGAAGGCAACCAGCTCTGGACCTGCCCGGGCCACAATGGCGGCGTGTTCTACAGCCGCAGCCCGATCGGCCGGGTGTTCGTCGAGCATCTCGGCGAAGCCGTGTTCCGCGACGACCTCGACAATTCCGTGCTCGACCTCGGCGACCTCCTCACCCATGAGGGGCCGGCGCTGCGCGCGCAGAAGGAAGCAGCGCGGATCTTCGGCGCCGAGAAGACCTATTTCGTGCTCAACGGCACCTCGACTTCCAACAAGGTCGCGCTCGGCTCGCTGGTCACCGACGGCGACCTCGTGCTGTTCGACCGCAACAACCACAAGGCCGCCCATCACGGCGCGCTGCTGATCGGCGGCGGCATCCCGGTGTATGTGCCGACCGTGCGCAACGCCTGGGGCCTGATCGGCCCGATGCGTTGGGACCTGCTCGACGAGGGCGCGCTGCGCGACGCCATCCGCAAGCATCCGCTGGTCAAGGACGAGAACGCCTGGAAGAAGGAGCGGCCGTTCCGCGTCGCGGTGGTGGAGCAGTGCACCTATGACGGCACCATCCACTCGGCCGAGATGATCCTGAAACGGATCGGCCATCTCTGCGACTACATCCTGTTCGACGAGGCCTGGGCCGGATTCATGAAATTCCACCCGATCTACGCCGGCCGTTTCGCGATGGGCCTCGCCAATCTCGGCCCCGAGGCGCCCGGCATCATCGCCACCCAGTCGACCCACAAGCAGCTCGCGAGCTTCTCGCAGGCCTCGCAGATCCACATCCGCGACCGCCACATCAAGGGCCAGAAGCGCCGGGTCGAGCATCGCCGCTTCAACGAAAGCTTCATGCAGCACGCCTCGACCTCGCCGTTCTACCCGATCTTCGCCTCGCTCGACGTGGGCGCGCAGATGATGAAGGGCCGCTCCGGCGAAGTGCTGTGGGACGACACGATCCGGCTCGGCATCGAGCTGCGCAAGAAGATCCGCGCGGTGAAGCGCGAGTTCGAGGAGAAGGAGGCGCGAGCCGAGCGGCGCTGGTTCTTCGAGCCGTTCGTGCCCGACCGCGTCATGATCCCCGACGTCGCGCGCGAGAACGGCGTGCACAACGTCGCCTGGGAGACGATCTCGACCGACCAGCTCGCGACCACGCCGTCCTATTGGCAGCTCAGCCCGGGCGAGACCTGGCACGGCTTCCCCGAGCTGACCGCGGGCTTCGCCATGACCGACCCGAACAAGCTGACCTTGCTGACGCCGGGCTTCGATCACTCAACCGGCGCCTATGCCGATCACGGCATCCCCGCCCCGGTCGTGGCGCAATATCTGCGCGAGAACCAGATCGTCGCCGAGAAGAACGACCTCAACTCCCTGCTGTTCCTGCTGACGCCCGGCGTCGAGGCCAGCAAGGCCGGCACGCTGGTGTCCGGCCTCGTCGCCTTCAAGAAGCTGCACGATGACAATGCGCTGATCGAGGACGTCATCCCGGAATTCTTCCGCCGCCGCCCGCAACGCTACACCGGGGTGCGGCTGCGCGACCTCTGCGGCGACATGCACCGCTTCTTCCGCGACGCCGGCGTCAGCAAATTGCAGGCCAGCCAGTTCCTGCCCGAACATCTGCCGGAGATGGCGATGTCGCCGCGCCAGGCCGCGCAATACCTGATCCGCAACGACGTCGACTATCTGCCGATCGACCAGATCTTCGGACGCGTCGCGGCGACGCCGTTCGTGGTCTACCCGCCCGGCATCGCGACCATCGTTCCCGGCGAACGGCTGACGGAACGAAGCAAGCCGATGATCGATTATCTCCGGACCTTCGAGGCAAGCTTCAACGCCTTCCCGGGCTTCGAGGTCGAGGTCCAGGGCATCTACAAGGAGATCGACGAATCCGGCCGCATCCGCTTCTACACCTATGTCGTGTCCGAATAGGCGATCGGACGCAGCACAATGGAGAATGATCACAAGATCACCGTCCGTCCTTCGCGCGACAGCGACGTCGATGCGATGCTGGCGATCTACCGCCACCACATCCGCCACGGCATCGAGGAGAGCGTCGACGACAGCGGCACGCCCGAGCCCGACGATCTGCGCGACCGCCGCAAGAATCTGCGCAGCACCCGCCTGCCGCATCTGGTCGCGGTGTGCGAGGGCGAAGTGGTCGGCTACGCCTATGTCGTCCAGTTCCGCAAGCGCCCGGCCTACCGCTACACGGTGAAGCATTCGATCTACATCCACCACCGCTTCACCGGCAAAGGCGTCGGCGGCCGGCTGTTGCAGGAGCTGGTCGACACCTGCGCCGCGGCCGGCTTCCGCCAGATGATCGGCTACATCGACAGCGACAATGCCGCTTCGCTCGCGCTGCACGAGCGCTTCGGCTTCGCCCGCGTCGGCCATCTGCCGGGGGTCGCCTATCGCTACGGCCGCTGGTCGGACACCGTGATGGTGCAGCGCTCGCTCGCCGCCGGCTCCACCGCGCCACCGCCGCCCGCACCGCTGTCGCGGCGGTGATGGGCCAAGCTCTTTCAATTTGTCGTCCTGGCGAAGGCCAGGACCCATAGCCACCGCATCCGGTGATGAACGAGATGGCGGCCCCGGCGTCACGTAACAATCAAGATTTGGGGTAATGGGTCCTGGCTTTCGCCAGGACGACGGTGAAGACGGATTTCCACTCAAAACGTCAAACACGCGATGTCATACCCGCGATAGCGGGTGATCCAGCATTCCAGAGGCAGTCGTGCTTGAGCCGAAAGGCCGCGGCGTACTGGATCGCCCGGTCGAGCCGGGCGACGACAGTTGAGGATGGGATCGATCTCGCTACACTCCACCCATCCGACAAGCCGACCACCAGCACGTTGCTGGAGCCCGCCTACTCCAGCGTGAAGCCGACCCGCAGCGTCACCTGATAGTGCCGGACCTTGCCGTCCTCGATGTGGCCCCGGGTCTGCACCACCTCGAACCATTTCATTTCCCGGATCGTCGTCGACGCGCGGCTGACGGCGTTCTCGATCGCCGCCTCGATGCTCTTGTCCGATGATCCGACCAGTTCGAGGATTTTGTAGACGTGATCCTTGTCGTGCGTGGTGGGCATGTCGACCTCCTCTCGGGATGCGCGATCCGGACGATTTGCAGTCCGATCCGGACAGCCGGTCGTCCGGTGTCAGCCGGCTGTCGTCGCCAATGCTGCGCGGCAGCACAGCCGTTGATTTGAATCAACGTGTCGCGGCGCCTTTGGTGCCATCATGCAGTTGGTGCCATCCGTACACCTGCCCTTGTCGGCGCGCTCACCTATGGTAGCATGATTTCGGTTCAGTATTCGGGAGCGATACGATGTCGACTGCGTCCAGCTCACCCGCCACACCTCCTCACAGCCTCGGATCCGGGCTTGCCAACCTTCGCGCGAAGTGGGGCTGGATCGTCGCCCTTGGCGTCATCTACCTGATCGCAGGCGTGCTTGCCTTCGGCAGCGTGTTCTTCGCCACCGTCGTCAGCGTGTTGTTCGTCGGCGCCATGATGATCGTCGCTGGCGCCGCCGAGATCGTGAACGCGTTCCAGTTCAAGTCGTGGGGCAAGTTCCTGTTCTGGCTGCTGCTCGGCGCGCTCTATGTCGTGGCGGGCTTCATCACCTTCGAGAACCCGCTGCTCGCCGCAGCGACGTTGACGCTGTTCCTCGGCGTCGCCCTGGTGGTCTCCGGCATCGTCCGCATCTTCCTCGCCTTCGGCATGAACTCGGCGGCGCCCTGGGGCATGGTCGCGATCTCGGGCGTGATCACGCTGGTGCTCGGCGTGATGATCCTGGCGCGCTGGCCGGTCTCGAGCCTCTATGTGCTCGGCATCTTCCTCAGCGTCGATCTGATCTGTGCCGGCGTGAGCTGGATCAGCATGGGCATGGCGCTGAAGCAGAGGACGTGAGGCGCGATTGCTGGGCGGGTTGGCGTCGCGTACCCGCCCGCCCTACTTCCTGATCTGCTCGGCCGCGCGCACCAGCGGGCGGTCGGAGAGCTGGATCGGGCCGGAGAACGGCGTGCTCATTTCCAGGATCAGATAGATCGCAGCCGAGATCAGCATCGCCGCGGCGATGGTGATCGAGATCACGACGGCGTTGCGCGGCGCGCGAAAGCCCAGCGTCGCGAACATCAGCGTCAGCCATCCGACCAGGATGCAGATCAGCGGTGACGGAAACGAGCCATCGGACTGCTCCGCAAAGGTCCAGCGCTGCTGCACCGCTTGCCGATAGAAGGTTCGGGCGTCGTTCCACAGCGCGACCTTCTGCTCGTCGTCGAACTTCAGCTCGCGAAGGCTGGTGCCGACCTCGTCGAGCAGATGTTCGGAGACTTCGTTCGCGCGCGAGATCGGGGTATCCTTGAGCGCCTGCTCGACATAGGCGAGCAGCCGCTTGCGCGGCTCGTCGGCGCTGGGGCCGAGCGGCCGCATGCTGCGGTCGAGCAGGATGAGATCGGTGGCGAAGACGTGCAGGTTGCGATCGACCGCCACATAGGTGTTGGCGGCGCTGTTCATCATCAGGCCGAGCAGCAGCGACGGCATGGTGACGAACAGCGTCGCGACCAGCCGTACCGAGGTATTGGTCTCGTCGCTGCGGTGATGTTCCGCGAGACGGCCGTGGATCGCCATGGTCGCGAGCGCGGCGCCGCTCAGCAGCATGAAGATCAGGATGGCGACGACGACTGCAACCACGGCTTGCGAAGACCTGCGAGAGAATCAGGTGTACAGGATAGCAAGTGACGCGGAGCGGCGCATGTCCGGTTGACTGGCCCTCCCCACGCGCTATCCAGTCCGGACCGGCTTTGGTGCGCCTCGCGGAGGCGCGCAACGGCGCCTGAGGAGAGCAACCGTGCATTTTGTCGACGACAGCGAGGTCAATCGCGTCCTGACCTTTCCGATCCTGATCGAGGCGATCGAGGCCGCGCACCGGCGGCCCAAGATCGCCGTCAGGGACGGCTATCTCGGCGACGACAAGGGCCAGCAGTTGGTGACGCGCAGCGCGGTCGACGGCGGCCGCTTCATGATGACCAAGCTCTACACCAGCTTCCCGGGCAACCTCGCCCACGGCAAGCTGCCGGCGGTGCAGGCGGTCTGCGTGCTGTTCGACGGCAATGACGGACGACCACTCGCGGTGATGGATGCTGCCGAGATCACGCATTGGAAGACCGCGGCGGACTCCGCGCTCGGCGCCAAGCTGCTGGCAAGGCCCGACGTCGAGACGCTGCTGGTGGTCGGCGCCGGCGAGATGGCGCAATGGCTGGTGCGCGGGCACCGCACGGTGCGGCCGTCGCTGAAGCGGGTCCGGATCTGGAACAGGACCATCGCGCGCGCCGAGGAACTCGCCGCGCAGCTCGAAGGCGAAGGGATCGCCGCCGAGGCCGTCAGCGATCTCGACGCCGCGACCCGCGAGGCCGACATCATCACCACCTGCACCCGCTCGCGCGAGCCGCTGGTCAAGGGCGCGAACCTGAAGCCCGGCACCCATCTCGACCTGGTCGGCGGCTTCACCCCCGAGACCCGTGAGTCCGACGACGAGGCGGCGCGACGTTCGCGCATCTTCGTCGACCGCCACGAATCCGCCTTCGACGGCGTCGGCGACATCCTGGCGCCGATCGCAAGTGGTGCGATCAAGGAGAGCGACGTGCTCGGCGACCACTACGACCTCGCCAGTGGCAAGGTCAGAGGCCGGCTGTCGGACACCGACATCACCTTCTTCAAGAACGCCGGCGGCGGGCATCTGGACCTGATGACCTGCGAGACCGTGTTCGCGCGGCTGGGGAAAGAGTTGCGGTAACGGCGAGAACGTAGGGCGGGTTAGCGAAGCGTAACCCGCCGACGCAACTCGACGCGCGGTAAGACGGCGGGTTACGGCTTCCGCCTAACCCGCCCTCCATTTTCCAATCCGCCCTACTCTGCCTACGCTACGTCTCGCGCAACCAGATCTCGCCGATCGAATGGTCGGAGCGCTTGCGCAGCACGACGTCGGCGCGCGTCCGCGTCGGCAGGATGTTTTCCCTGAGATTGGCGCGATGATGCTCGCGCCATAGCCGCTCGGCGACCTCGCGCGCATCGCTCGGCGGCAGGTCCCGGTAGTGGTGGAAATAGGATGCCGGATTCCGGAACGCGGTCGGCTGCAACTTGAGGAAGCGTTCGACATACCAGGACTGGATGTCGGCCTCGTCGGCATCGAGATAGATCGAGAAGTCGAAGAAGTCCGACACCACCACTGGTGCTGCGCCGCGCGCCAGCAGCACGTTGAGGCCCTCGAACACCAGGATGTCCGGCTGCCGGATCACCTGCCGTTCCGACGGCACGATGTCGCCGATCAGGTGTGAATACACCGGCAACTCCAGCTCGCCCTCACCCGCCTTCGCCGCCGCGAGGAAGCGCAGCATCCGCGGCAGATCGTAGCTGTCGGGAAAGCCCTTGCGCCGCATCAGGCCGCGCTCTTCCAGAGCGGCATTGCCATGCAGGAAGCCGTCGGTCGTCACCAACTCGACGCGCGGATGGTCGGCCCATCCGGTCAGCAGCGCGCACAGCACACGGGCAAAGGTGCTCTTGCCGACGCCGACACTGCCGGCCAGCGCGATAATGTAGGGCGAGCGCCGTGCCGGCCGGCCAAGAAACTCCGCCTTGACCTGCGCCAGATTGCGCGCTGCCGAGAAATGCAGGTTCAAGAGGCGCGTGAGTGGCAGGTAGACGTCGGAAACTTCGGCAGCCGTGATCGGCCCGTTCAGGCCGCGCAGTGCGGCGAGGTCGGCGTCCGACAGCGTCAGCGACGTGCTGGCGCGCAACGCCGCCCAGTCGCTGCGGCTGAAGATCATGTAGGCCGAGAGCTCGTCGTCGGGCTGGATCATTCCCTGATCTTGCCGAGACAGAGCCGGAAACGTCAATGGCCGTTGTCGGCGGAGAACCGTAGGGCGGGTTACGCTAACGCTAACCTACCCTACGCTCCCTATTCCGCCGCTTGCTGCGCTGGCGCATCGAGCACCGCCGAGACCTTCGGTGGCGACATCGGCAGGCTGTAGAAGCGTTTGCCGAGCGCGTTGTGAACCGCGTTGGCGACTGCCGCCATGACCGGCACCAGCGGCACCTCGCCGACGCCCTTGACGCCCTGCGGGTGCTTCGGGTTCGGCACTTCGACCAGGGCACAGTCGAGCATCGGCAGGTCGGAGCAAACCGGCATGCGATAGTCGAGGAAGCCCGGATTATCGACCTTGCCATCCTTGTTGTAGATGTATTCCTCGTTCAGCGCCCAGCCGATGCCCTGCGCGACGCCGCCCTGGAGCTGGCCCTCGACATAGCTCGGATGCACGGCGCGGCCGACATCCTGCACGGCGGTGTAGCGGATCACCCTGACGATCCCGAGTTCGACATCGACCTCGACGTCGCAGATGTGGGTGCCGAAGCCGCCTTCGGCGCCCTGGGTGTTGAGCTGCACGCTGGCGCCGATCGGGCCGCCCTGCGACGGCGCCTTCTCAGCCAACTCCGCCAGCGTCAGCGGCTTGAACTCGCCGGCGTTCGGGCTGACGGGATGCGCGGCACCGTTCTCCCATTTCACGGCTTCCGGATCGATCTCCCAGATCTTCGCGGCGCGCTCGCGCAGGGTCGCGATCACCTTGTCGGCCGCCTGCGTCACCACCATCGAGGAGGCGAACAGCACGCGGCTGCCGCCGGTGAGATTCGAGAAGCCGACCGTTTGCGTATCGCCGATGATGACGGAGATCCGCTTGTAGTCGATGCCGAGCAGCTCGGCGCAGATATTGGCGATGCCGGCACGCGAGCCACCGATATCGGGATGCCCTGTTGTGACGACGACATTGCCATCCTCGGTGATGTTGACCTGCGCGGAAGATTCACCGCCGGCATTGAACCAGAAGCCCGAGGCCACGCCCCTGCCCTGAAGCTTGCCGAGTGGTGCGGCATAATGCGGATGGTTCTGCGCGGCTTGCAGCGTCTCGATGTAGCCGATGCGCGGGAACACCGGACCGTGCGCCGCCTTGGTGCCCTGCTTCGCCGCGTTCTTCAGCCGCAGCTCCAGCGGATCCATCTTCAGTGTCTCGGCGAGCTCGTCGAGCACGCATTCAACCGCATAGGCACCGATCGGCGCGCCGGGCGCGCGATAGGCCGCGACCTTGGAGCGGTTGGAGCAGACGTCGAAGCCTTCCGACAGCACATGCGGGATGTCGTAGGGCGCGAAGCTGCACCCGACCGCGCCGCGGATCGGCGAGCCCGGGAAGGCGCCGGCCTGCAAATAGAAGGTGCCGTGAGCGGCGACGATGGTGCCGTCCTTCTTCGCGCCGATCTTCACCGTGCTCTTCGAGCCCGAGGTCGGGCCGGTGGCACGCATCACCTCCTCGCGCGTCATCACCATCTTTACCGGACGGCCGGACTTCTTGGCGAGCAAGGTCGCCAGCGGCTCGAGATAGACGATGGTCTTGCCGCCGAAGCCGCCACCGATCTCGGCGGGGATGGCACGGATGTCGTTCTGCGGGATGCCCGTCAGCATCGAGGTCATCGCGCGCACCATGAACTGGCCCTGGCTCGACGACCAGATCGTGGTCTTGCCGTCGGCGGCGACCGAGATCAGGCAGGCATGCGGCTCGATATAGCCCTGGTGCACCGGGCGCGTCGTGAAGGAGCGCTCGATCACGATCTCGGCGTCCTTGAATCCCTGTCCGATGTCGCCCTTCTTGGATTCGATCCGGCCCATGATGTTCGAGGGCTTGCCGTCGAATGTGTTGAACTCGTGCAGGATCGGCGCGCCGTCCTTCAGCGCGTCGTCGATCTCTATCGCCCAGGGCAGCACGTCGTAATCGACCTCGATCAGCTTGCAGGCTTCCGCGGCGATCGCCTCCGTGGTCGCGGCGACGGCTGCGACGGGGTGGCCGGGGAACAGCGCCTTGTCGCGCGCCATCACGTTGCGGCACATCCAGCGCATGTCCTGGATACCGAGCATGACCGCGCCCTTCTCGATTCTGAAGTCGACGATGTCGCGCGAGGTGACCACCGCCTTGACGCCGGGCAACGCCTCGGCCATGGCGGTGTTGATCGACTTGATGCGGGCGTGCGGATGCGGGCTGCGCAGCACCTTACCCCAGATCATGCCGGGCATGGTGGTGTCGGCGGCGAACGCCGCGCGTCCGGTCACCTTGTCGACGCCATCGGGCCTAATGGTGCGCTGGCCGATCCACTTGTTGTCGACGACGTTCATCGCACAGCCTCCCGCATTTCAGCCGCGGTCTCCATCACCGCGCGGACGATCTTGTCGTAACCGGTGCACCGGCACAGATTGCCGGCGAGCCAGAAGCGGACTTCCTCTTCGGTCGGATCGGAGTTCTTCGCCAGCAGCGCCTCGGAAGCCACCAGCATGCCCGAGGTACAGATGCCGCACTGGAGCGCAGCATGCTCGAGGAACTTCTGCTGCAACGGATGCAGCTCGCCGCCCCTGGCCATACCTTCGATGGTCCCGATCTCATGGCCCTCGGCCTCGGCCGCGAGCATCAGGCAGGAGCAGACCAGCCGGCCGTCAAGCGTGATCGAGCAGGCGCCGCAATCGCCGGACGAACAGCCCTCCTTCGAGCCGGTGAGACCGAGTTGGCCGCGCAGCGCGTCGAGCATGGTGTCATAGGGCTCGCACAGGAATTCGACCGGCTCGCCGTTGACGGAGGTGGTGACGTGCAGTTTCGCCATGGTGCTAGTGTCCTCCCGCGCGCTGGGCGGCGATCGCGGCGGTGCGCTTCAGCAGCACGCCGGCGGTTTTCGTGCGATAGGCGATGGTGCCGCGCTTGTCGTCGATCGGACGGCAGGCGGCGCGGCACGCCGCGGCGGCGGCTTCCAGCGCCGCATCGTCGAGCCTCGAGCCAACCAGCGCTTGCGCAGCCGGCGCGACCAGAAGCGCGGTCGGCGCCACCGCGCCGAGACCGACCCGAGCCGCGGTGCAGACGCCGTCCTTTAAGGTCAGGCTGACCCCGATGCCGACCACCGCAATGTCCATCTCGGTGCGCGGGATCATCCGCAAATACGCATCACTCGAACCGTTAGGCCGTGGTGGCAACGCAAAGCTGACCAGGATCTCGCCCGGCTTGAGGTTGGTCCGTCCCGGTCCGGCCGGAACGTCCTCGACCTTGATCTCGCGGCGGCCGTTGGGGCCTTGCACTGTGACGACGGCGCCGGCCGCAATCATCGCCGGCACGCTGTCGCCTGCGGGCGAGCCGTTGCAGAGATTGCCGCCGGCAGACGCCCGGCCCTGCACCTGCTTGGAGCCGATCAGGTTGACGGCCTCGAGCACGCCGGGCCACACCTTGCCGAAGCGCGGATGCTCTGACAGCGCCATGCCGGAGACGGCGGCGCCGACGCGGAAACCGCCATCGGCGGTCTCGGTGATCTCGGTCATCTCGCCGATCTTCTTGATGTCGACGATCAATCCCGGCCGCACCAGGCCGGAGCGCATTTGCACCAACAAATCGGTGCCCCCTGCCATAATGCGGGCGGCACTTCCGGCGGCAGCAAATGCGCCAATCGCTTCATCAAGCGTGCGCGGTGCTACGTATCGGATATCGGTCATGACGGTTCTTTGAGTCTCCCTCGGCTGCGTGCTCGCGCTGCTTGTTCCCTTTGGAGGATATGGCCTTGTTGCCGGCCGGCAGGACCGCAAGCCTACACGGCGGATCAAGGTCCGAACAGCCCGTGAGGTGCGGCAGGAAGCGCGGGCTCCCATGCAGGATGCGGACTTGTGCGGGGCCGCCGCAACGCGCGCTGCGCGCGGTGATGCGAGGCAGGATCACGCGATAGTGTTGCGTATGGCACAAATTCCTCATCTGCCGACGTCATCGTAAGCTATGCAATGCAGCTCATTTGTTCGTGGCCAGCGCTGGCCGCGTGTCGCAGCCCTTGCCGCCATGCTGATGGTTTGGGCGGCACCGCCGCCTGCCTCCGCCGCGCCTGCGAGCAGCGACGTCTGCGTCACCTGCATTCGAATCCGTGTCGGCGTCCCCACCATCGTGCGCGGACCCGCGGCCGACATTGCCGATAACCACTTCAACGAGATCGCGCTGCCGAACGGCCGGTTTCGCGGCTTCGACGCCCATGGCGAGACGCGGGCGATCGACGGCGCCCGGCCGTCCGACATGAGCGGCCCCGCCCGCGTGGTGCTGCGGGCGGGACCACAAGGCAGCTACGATTCCTGCGGCCGGTGGCTGAATCACGCCGAACGCAAAGGCGCGGTCGTGCTGGGCTTCATCCACGACGAGACCGCGTGCAATTACGCGGCGGGCCAAACCCACAAATCGATGTCGCTGGCGACGTCATCCGATGACGGCCTGACCTGGCGTGAACTCGGGCAGATCATCACGGGCACCGACAAACCGACGCCGGGCAAGGACACCGGTGAAGGCGATTGCACCGCTGTCGATGGACATGACGACTTCTACTATCTCTACTGCTTTCGTTCGAGCGACGGCAGTCTGATCGTGGCGCGGGCGCCGCTTGCCGATCCCGGCCCGGGCAAATGGACCAAGTATTTCGACGGACGGTGGGACCAGCCTGGACTCGGCGGCCAGGCCACCCGTCTGAGGAACGGCTCGGGTACGAGCGTTGCCCGTTGGGCGGCAAGCGGAGAACTGGTCCTGACCGGCTGGGTGCCGGGCGGCCTCGGCCTGTTCCTGAGCCGCGATCACGTCACGCTGAAGGCGATGCCCGAGCCGCTGCTGGTGCTCGATCCCGGCATCTGGCAGCGTCCGGCGCCGTCAGAACTGGTCACCTATCCGGTGCTGCTCGACGCCATCAATGGCGGCAACCAGCTCTCGAACAAATGGATGCTCAGCTACGCCTACTGGCCGCCGGGCGGCAGTCATGCCGACCACTATCTGGTGCTGAGGCCGATCGAGGTGGCGCGCAGCGATACGGCGTCCGGCCCGCAGGTCGGCGTGCAGCTCGCGCGCTGGTACAATTCAGGGCTGCATGACCGCTGGTCCACCACGGGCCCCGTTCCCGGCAACGGCACCGCGTACCGGCTCGAAGCGCGGTCCGGCTACCTGATGACATCAGCGCAAACCGATGCGACGACCACCGAACTCGAAGATTGCGTCAGCCAGCGGGGCAGTCATCCGGATCACCTGCTGGCGGAGAAAGGCTTCTGCGAAGCACACGCCTATCAGCGGCTGCGCACCGCCGGCTGGGTCTATGCGCAACCGCGGCCTGACGCCATCCCGCTCTACCGCTGCTACAGCGCGCGGGAACAATCGCACTTCGCCTCCAACGCCGCCGATTGCGAGAAGCTCGGCGGCAACGAACATCTGCTCGGCTACGCGCTGAAGCAATGAACCTGTTCGGCTGCGCTATGTCGCAGCCGCATTGGGCGCGCTGGCGCGGCTCTTGCTTGCTTTCGACAATGGATTGGTGAAGCATGCGGGTCGCTGTGGCATGGGTGCCGGCGCAACGAAAAATCGGGAGACGGCGAATGGTCGATGTTTCGCGCAGAACGCTCCTCAAGCTCGCGGCCAGCGTGCCGCCGGCGATGGCGGCCCCGGCCATCCTGTCATCGGGCGCCATCGCAGCAGCCAAGGGCAAGACCATCACCGCGGTGATGCATTCCGACCTGCGCATCATCGATCCCGGCTTCACCACCGCCTACATCACCCGCGACCATGGCTACATGGTCTACGATACGCTGCTCGGCATCGATTCCAGCTTCAAGGTCCGGCCGCAGATGGCGGACTGGACCATCTCGGACGACAAGCTGACCTACACCTTCACGCTGCGCGACGGGCTGAAATGGCATGACGGCGCGCCCGTCACCGCCGAGGACTGCATCGCTTCGCTGAAGCGCTGGACCACCGTCGACGGCATGGCGCAGAAGCTCGCCCAGTTCACCGCCTCGCTCGAGGCCGGCGGGCCGAAGACCATCGTGCTCAAGCTCAGGGAGCCCTACGGCCTGGTGCTGGAAACGCTGGCAAAGGCCTCTTCCTATGTCGCCTTCATGATGCCGACGCGGCTCGCCGAGACGCCGGCGGGCAAGCAGATCGCCGAGCAGATCGGCTGCGGCCCGTTCAAGTTCGTCGCAGGCGAATTCCAGCCTGGCGTCAAGGCGGTCTATGAGCGCAACGCCGACTACGTGCCGCGCAAGGAAAAGCCGGACTGGCTGGCAGGCGGCAAGGTCGCCAAGGTCGATCGTGTCGAATGGATCACGATGCCCGACGCGCAGACCGCGATCAACGCGCTACAGTCCGGCGACATCGATTTCCTGGAACAACCGTCGGTCGACCTGCTGCCGGTGCTGGAGGCCAATTCCGATCTCACCGTGGCCGTGCTGAACAAGTTCGGCTTCCAGATCGACGGCCGGATGAATTTCCTGCATCCGCCATTCGACAATGTAAAAATCCGCCGCGCGGCCTTCCTGGCGATGAACCAGAAGGACGTGCTCGACGCCACCGTCGGCAATCCCAAATATTACCAGATCTGCGGCGCCTATTTCGCCTGCGACACACCGCTCGCCAGTGACGTCGGCTCCGAGACGCTGGTCAAGGCCAGCGGCATGGCCGAGGCCAAGAAGGCGCTCGCCGCCTCGGGCTATGACGGCACGCCCGTCGTGATCATGATCCCCGGCGACGTGCAGACGCTGAAGGGGCCACCGACGGTCGCGGCGCAGCTGTTGCGAGAGGCCGGCTTCACCGTCGACGCGCAGGTGACGGACTGGCAGACCCTGGTGAGCCGCCGCGCCAGCCAGAAGCCGCCCAAGGAAGGCGGCTGGAACCTGTTCTTCACCTTCACCGGCGCGACCGAGGTGATGAACCCGATCGTCAACAACCAGATCGCCGCGAACGGCAAGAAGGCGTGGTTCGGCTGGCCCGAGGATGCCAAGCTCGAGCAGTTGCGCGATGCCTACGCGCGCGCCACCTCGCCCGAAGAGCAGAAGAAGGTCGCGGTCGAGATCCAGCAGGAAGCCTACGAGCAGGTGATCTATATCCCGCTCGGCCAGTTCCGCTTGCCGAGCGCCTGGCGCAAGTCGCTCACCGGCGTGCTGGAAGGCCCGGTGCCGCCGGTGTTCTGGAACGTCGACAAGAGCGAATAGCACCGGGCTGTCCGCAAGCTCGCTTCGCCCCTACCGCTGGCGGAACCGGCCGCACCCGCGCGCGGCCAAAAATATCGAAAACAACCCCATGCAAAGCATGCCGGCGGCGGCCAGCGATCGACAGGGCAAGTTGACACGTCGGTCAGAGGACGCTCACCGCGTCCCCCGGAATGCGATCGACCTGGTGTGATCGCTGTTCATCACCAGTATGGCCATTGCCATGCTTCATAGAGATCCCATGACGACACCAGCGGAGGAGCGTATGGATCGACGCGGTCGTCTTCAGGGCGATAACGATATCGTGGAACAATGTTATAATCCCACGGAGTTGGGCTTATCACGGGCGCCGTGATAACAACCCTCCGCCGTTCATGAACGATTTGTGCCTTCCGCGCCCGGGCTTCAGCAGCCGACGTCGCAAGATTGCACAGCACCAGGGTCGCTCCGAGAGCGCACGCAACGGTCATTCTTTTCATGCATCCGGCCTCCTTACCTCAGAGTGCAAAAGGACTCAAAGCAAGGCAAGCTAATTCGCTCTCGACTGGCGGGTGGGGCTTCCTCACGATACGCCGAGCCCTCCCCCGCAAGCGGGAGAGGGTGCGCATTTGCATGCGGCTGCTATCGCGGCCTCACTGACCGTTGGTCCGGCGCGCCGCCTTCGGCGCCTCGTCCTTCAGCTTCTCCAGCGCGCCGGGCATCATCTGCCCGAACATCGAGCTCAGCATCGCGGTCGGGATCAGGCCGGCGCTGTTGCCTTCCTGCCCCTGCCCGCCCGACATCAGGAACTGCGGCACCAGCGGCTGGTTGATCCGCGTCAAGGCGTCGGCGAACTTCGCGAAGTTCTGCTCGGCAAGCCGGTACTCCGGCCCGCCATAGGCATCGACCGACAGTTTGGTCGCCTGCGCGTTGGCGGCGCCGACGGCGAGCACCCGGTCGGCCTCGCCCTGGCCTTCGAGCCGCGACTGCTCGCCGACCGCGGCCGCGGTCACCTTCCGCGTCTCGGCATCCTTCTGCGCACGGGCGAGCGCGGCCGCGCCCTCGTTCTCGTTGACCCTGACCTGGATCAGCGATTGCGTCAGCGCGCTCTGTGCCGCCGCCGTCGCCTTGGCCTCGTTCAACGCACGCTCCTGCACCGCGGCCTTCTCCTGCTCCTGGTAGGTCTCGATCTGCTCGCGCGCGATTTGGCGCGAGCGGAGCTGGATCAGGATGTTCTCGATGGTGTGGTCACCGGCCGCCGCCCGCGGCGTGCCGATCAAAACCTCCTGGAGGTCGAGCGAATAGCTCTCGAACTTCGCCTTCATGTCGTGCGCCGCCTCCGCCTGGATCGCGGCGCGGTTCTGTAGCAGCTCGATCAACGTCATCTTCTGCGCGATGTTCTTGAAGAACGCAGAGACCATCGGGTCGAGCGTCTGCTCGACCAGCTTCTTCACGTCGCCGAAGCGCTGGATGATCATCGGCGCCTTCTTGTAGTCGATGTGCATCACCACCGAGAGCGGCAAGGTCGGCTCGAACGCGTCCTTGGTGATCAGCGAGATCTCCGACAGGTTCTCGTCGAGCTTCATCGCGCCGACCTCGCCGCGCACCCATTTCAGGATGAAGTTGACGGTCGGGATCACTTCGATCTTGCCGGCATAGGTGTTGAACGCGTATTTGCCCGGCAGCAGCGGGTCCTTCCAGACGCCGCGACTGCCGTTGAGCACCAGTTCGCCATGGCGATACTGCTCGCCCGAAACGTCGTCGGTGCGCGGGCCGGTGTAGAAGATGACGACGCCGACATTGCCGACCGGGATCACCGTCTTCGGCACCGCCTCGACGGTCGCAAACAGCCGGTTGATGTACCAGGTGCCCTCGACGATGACCTGGAGCTGGCGGCCGCGATAGCCGCCACCGCGCAGGAATTTCTCCGGTTCCTGGAAGTTGTTGTGGAAGGTCGCCGCGTCGCGCAGCTCGATGCCGACCTCGGGCGCGATGATCTCGCCCGGAGGCAGCGACGGGCCGTCATGCACCGTGACGATGCCGACCAGATCGTGATCGGCCGCCAGCACCACCGGCGCAAAACCCCAGCGTTCGGAGATCGTGAGCTGCATGCTCTCGAGCACGCCGCGCTCGCGCTCGCTCAGCGCGTGACCATAGACGCGCTCGTCGGTGATCACGGCAAACTGCGTGGTGTTGATCGCATAGGTACCCTCGCGCAGGATCTTGCGCTGCGGGCCCTTCTGGCCGCCACCGCGCAGGAAGCGGCGGGTGTCCTGGAAGTCCGACTTGTCTTCGATGTCATTGGCGCCGAGCACCTGCGAGGGCTCCAGCGGCGCACCGTCGCGCGCGAATACATAGGCGATCTTGCCCTGGCCAACGGTCACGAGGTCCGAGCGATGGATGCGGTACATGAAGGGAAACATCACGTGGAGGCCACCACGCAGCACGTCAGGCTCGTAGCCGGCCTCGCCGTTCAGCGCGATGAAGCCGTCGTCGATCGAGCCCTTCGCCGACCACAACTTCTCGACGATGCCGACCTGATTGTTCGGAATGTAGCGAAACACGTTCGATATGCGCAGCAGGATCACAAGCGCGATCGAAACTGCGCTCCAAATGGCCGGTTGGGTCAAACCTGAGCCATTAAGAAAACCGAGGAAGTCCATAGTCCATCTCCACAATTCGCAACTGGGCGGCTTGGGAACCCAAACCTGCACCAAGAATTGCGGTGCGGACATGTGGTGCGGGGCTGCCGGCGCAAGGCAGCGAACATTATTCGCGGTGCCAATCTTTTTTTTGATGACTGGATGAACCGCTGCGCGAATCACGCGACGTGAAGCCGCGACGTCGCTGCTGCACTTGCGGATCAATCGCAGATGAGCTCACCGCCCTGAACGAGGTACAGGTCAAGCGCTATCAAGCGGGCGCTTCGGGGAAAGCCTAGCCTGCGGTCGCCCTCACACAAACATCCATCGCAAAGGATGCCGCGGGCGATCGATTGCAGGAGGCACATCATGATGCTGGATCAATACCGAAAGCCGGTTGCGATGAGCGACCCCGGCCAACATGCCGCGCGACTGTCCGGCTTGCCGCGCGAGCCCGACGCGCTCGCAAGGACCGTACAGGGTCTCATGATCCACCAGCATATCGCGCCCAGCTATGGTGTGACGCTCAGTCCGGACCAGCGCGCCCAATCTCATGTTCGGGCTGTCGGGACGATGCTCGACGCGATCACGATGCGCGACGCGCGGCCGCTGTCCGTGGCACGCGCGGCCGGCGAGCGGCAGGTCGGGGTCTGCCGGCACTTCACGCTGCTCCATGTCGCGATGCTGCGCACCCACGGGATCGCGGCCCGCGCCCGCTGCGGCTTCGGCGCCTATTTCGAGACGGGCCGCTACATCGACCATTGGGTCACCGAATATTGGAGCGAACCGCACAATGCCTGGCTGCTGTTTGACGCCCAGATCGACGATCATCAGCGCAAACTGTTCAAGATCGGGTTCGACACCGCAAACGTGCCGCGCGATCAGTTCGTGGTTGCCGGCGATGCCTGGCGGCTCTGCCGCAGCGGAAAGGCCGACCCGGGCGCCTTCGGCATCCTCGACATGCACGGGCTGTGGTTCATCGCGGGCAATTTGATCCGCGACGTCGCCGCGCTGAACAATCACGAATTGCTGCCGTGGGACATCTGGGGCGCGATGCGCCGGCAGGATGACGAGCTCGATCTCGCCCTGTTCGATCGGCTGGCGCTCGTCAGCCGCGAACCCGACGCTCATCCCGACGAACGCGCTACGCTGTTTGCCGACGAACGCGTTCGCCTGCCAAAGGCCGTGCTCAACGCCGAGCTCAATCAACTACAGGAGCTATGAGGCGGCGGTCGGCCAGCGATTAGCTGGCTTTCTTCACCCGTGATCCCCTGAGGAAATCCGAAAACGCCTTCAGCGTCGCCTCCGATACGTGATGCTCGATGCCTTCGGCATCGGCCTCGGCGGATTCGCGCGGCACGCCGAGCGCGAGCAGCACTTCGAGCACCAGACGGTGCCGGGCGCGCACCCGCTTGGCGAGCGCGTCACCCTTCTCGGTCAGGAAGATGCCGCGGTAGGGACGTGCCGTCACCAGGTTCTCGCGCTTCAGCCGCGTGATGGTGTTGATGGCGGTGGGATGCGAGACCCCGAGCCGGCGCGCGATGTCGGTGGCGCGCGCCTCTCCCGTCGATTCGATCAGGTCGGCGATCAATTCGACATAGTCCTCCAGGATCACCGACGACCGCGCCGAGCGGGCCTTGCCGAAACGGCGCGCCTGCACCTGCTCGGTCGGCAGCTCATGCAGCGACGCCGTGCGCGTTGGTGACGCCTTCCGGCGTGTCGGAGAATCCGTGGCCATGACCGGCGAACCATGGTCCCGCCGGCAGGACATTGCAAGCTGGCGACAGGCGCCCCTTCTTGTTGCAACAGCCTCGCAATTGCAACAACTGCTTGACTTCGTAGCCTCGCCTCTTCAAATGTAGCTAGAGCTACATATTGGTGTGTTTACTAAGCCTGCTGAGGGCGTGTCGGAGGTTGGGAATGCGTGTTTGCGTCGCCCGTTGGGCCCTGCTGGGCACGACGTCGGTCGCCTTGATCGGTTTGCAAGGGATCGCGGGAGCCCAGCAAGTGACCCCTGCCGCGACCGATAGCCCGGCAGCGCCACCCGCAACCCGTCCGCCAACACCGGATGCGTCGACCGCCCCGACACAATCCTCGCCGCCCCCGGCCTCATCGGCGCAGACCAATGCTGCGACCCAAATCGAACTTCCCCCGGTCACGGTCGAAGCACGGCGGCCCCGGGCGGCGCGCCGCATCACCCATCACGCGCGCGCCGGCCGGACCGGTTCGCCTGCCGCCGCAGCACCACCGGCTGCGCCGCCCGTGGCAACAACCAGCGCCGCGCCGTTTGCGCCGTCGGCGCTCTCCGGCAACCAGATCCAGTCGAGCACCAGCCCGAGCTTCGGCAATCTGTTCTTCACCGCGCCGGGCGCGACCTCGGCCGGCCTTTCAACCCAATCGTCGCGCCCGGTCCTGCGTGGCCTGTCCGACGCCAAGGTCCGGATCCAGGAGAACGGCATCGGCAGCGTCGACGTCTCCGACATTGCGCAGGATCACGGCGTGCCGCTCGATCCGCTGGCATTGCAGAACACCGAGGTATTTCGCGGTCCTGGCGCCTTGCGCTTCGGCTCACAGGCGGTGGGCGGCGTCGTCGACGTCACCAACAACCGGATTCCGACCGCCGCCCCGATCGGTGGTATGGCAGCCGAGTTGCGCTCCGCCGTCACCTCGGTCGACAGCGGCTGGGAAAGCGGCCTGCTGCTCGACGCAGGCGCCGGCAATGTCGCCGTGCACGCCGATGTCTATGGCCGCGGCGCCCAGGATTACCGGATCCCGAGCTATCCCTATCTGGTGCCGCCCAGTCCGGCGCCCGCGTTCAACGGACGGCAGCCGAACTCGGCGACGCAGAGCGCGGGCGCCGCGATCGGCGGCTCCTATCTGTTCGACGGCGGCTATGCCGGCCTGTCGATCTCGCGCTTCACGAGCGACTATCACGTCCCGGGCATCGCATCGGCCGACAGCCAGCAGCACAATCAGCTCGAGCAGACCAAGATCATGAGCAAGGGCGAGTATCGCCCCGATGCAACCGCCATAGCAGCCGTGCGGTACTGGCTCGGCTACTCGGACTACCGGCACGACGAGATCGACCTCAACCAGACCGCCTTCGGCAATTTCGAGACCATCGGCGCGACGTTCAAGAACCGCCAGACCGAGGGCAAGCTCGAAGTCGTGAGCCAGCCCGTGGCGACGCCACTCGGCGCGCTGACCAGCATCATCGGCCTGCAAGGCGCCTATCAGCGCCTCGACACGCTCGGCCAGGCCATCCTGCTTCCGGCCCAGACCACGACCGCCGCCGGATACTTTTTCGAGGAGATGCGGCACACCGACACGCTGCGGACCCAGTTCGCCGCCCGCGTCGAAGCCGTCGACGTTGCCGGCACCGCGTTTGGGTTTCCGTCGAACTATCTGCCGCCGCCGAACGAGCCGGCGAGTTCGCCGTCGCGGTCCGACTTCCTGCCGACCAGCCTCAGCGTCGGGGTGATCAAGGACCTGCCTTCCTATCTGCAAGCGAGCGTGACGCTGCAACGGATCCAGCGCGCGCCGCGCGCGCTCGAACTGTTCGCGAGCGGTCCGGACGACTCGGAAAAGACCTTCAAGATCGGCAATCCCGACCTCACGCTCGAGACCGCCAATACCGCTGAGATCGGCCTGAAGCGTACCCGCGGCGATGTCAGGTTCGACGCCAACCTCTATTACACCCGCTACGACAAGTTCATCTTCGGTGCGGCGACCGGCAATTTCTGCGGCGCAACCTTTGCGACCTGCGCTGCGGGAGGCAGCGGCGACTACATCCAGGTCGCCTACTCCCAACGCGACGCCATCTTCCGCGGCGGCGAATTGTCCTGGCAATGGGACGTCTCGGCGCTGTCCGGCGGCATCTTCGGGATCGAGGGCCAGTTCGACATGGTGCGCGCCACCTTCACCGACGGCAGCAACGTGCCGCGGATTCCACCGATGCGGCTCGGCGGCGGCGTCTACTGGCGCAGCGACGCGTGGTATGCGCGGCTGAACCTGCTGCATGCCTTCACGCAGAACGACTACGCACAATTCGACACCCCGACCGACGGCTACAATCTGCTCAAGTTCCAGCTCGAGCACCGGCAGCGCTGGACGGATTCGCCGTGGGGCGCGGTGGAAGTGGCAACCGGCCTGATCGGCGACAATCTGCTCAACGCCGATATCCGCAACTCCGTGCAATTCCACAAGGACGAGATCCTGCAACCGGGCCGGACCGTCAAATTGTTCCTCAATGTCAAATACGGTGCCGATGCGCCGGCGAACACGACGTTTGGTGCCGCGCGGGATCGCGACGTCGCATCGATCTTCCGCAAGGCGCCGGACGCCCCGGCGTGGGACTGGAGCGGATTCTACGCCGGCGGCAGTGCCGGATATTCGTGGGGCGCGGCCCGCACCTATGCGGGCTTCATCGACGATGCGGGCGAGACACCGCTTGCCGGCCAACGCCCGAGCGCCGGCCTCGATCATGCCGGCATCGGTGTCCAGGCCGGTTACAACTGGACGATGGGCCGGATGGTGGCGGGCATCGAAGGCGATTTCGTCTACGCCAACCAGCGCGGCCAGTCCCAGGCCACTTGCCCGGCAGCCGCCTGCAATCCGGCGCTGCTGCCGCTCGATGCCGCGATGACGGCCAGCATGAACTATCGGCTCGACTGGCTGGCGTCGCTGCGCGGCCGCGTCGGCGTCGCGGTCACGCCGACGACGCTCGCCTACCTCACCGCCGGCGTGCCGTTCGGCACCGTGTCCTCATCGGGAACGGTGTCCGGATTCACCACGACCGGCGCGGCTACGACGACGCCTTTCAACGTCGACACGTTCAGCTTCGGTTGGGCTGTCGGCGCCGGACTTGAAAGCCGGCTGTTCGCCAACTGGACCGGCCGGATCGAATATCTCCACTCCGACCTCGGTTCGTTCCGCGCCAGCCCGCCTCCCGCGGCAGGCGTCGCAACATCGTTCGATTCCGATGCGCGGGTGCGCTTCGACGCGATCCGCGTCGGCGTGAACTACAAGTTCGGCGCGACGACCGTGAGCGACTAAAGCGCGACACCTGTGCAAACACTCCTGGCCGTCATCGCGGATGCCACCAGCGGCCGCCGATCACGACGGCCTCGGAGACGATCTTGCGATCGCCCGTCAGGTGCTCGCCGACCACGTCGACATAATCGAACTGTCCTTCCCTGACCGAGATCAGCGTGGCGTCGCCGACACAGCCCGGCTTCAGGCTGCCGAGTTCCGGACGCCGCAGCGCCATCGCGGCATTGACGGTGGACGCCGCGATCACGTCCGGCAGTGACATCCCCATGCAGAGGAATTTCGACATCGTCGTCACCTGGTCGAACGCCGGGCCGTCGATGCAGAGCTGGTGGATGTCGGACGAGATGGTGTCGGGTGAGAAGCCGTTGGCGAGCATCGCGCGCGCGGTCTTGAAGGCGAACGAGCCCTTGCCGTGGCCGATGTCGAACAGCACGCCGCGCTCGCGCGCCTCCAGCACCACCTTCTTCACCGTGCCTTGCGCGGTCGCGGGCGTGTTCGGGAACGGCCGGAACGCGTGGGTCAGCACGTCGCCCGGGCGCAACCGTGCCAGCACCTCCTCATAGCTCGGCGGCGGATGGTCGATATGCGCCATCAGCGGCATGCCGACCTCGTCCGCGACCTCGAGAGCGATCTCGAGCGGCACCAGCCCCGACGTGCCCGAGGCGAACAGGCCGACCCGCACCTTGATGCCGACGATGAGATCGCGGTTGGCGTCGGCGACGCGCACCGCATCGACCGGATTCATCAGCCGCAGTTCCTCGCTCTCGCCGACCATCACGCGATCCGAGAAGCCGAAGATGCCGGCATGCGAGACATGCAGATAGGCCAGGATACGGACCTGGCTCGGCTCGATCACATGCTTGCGGAAACCGGCAAAGTTGCCGGGGCCGGCGCTGCCGGTGTCGACCGCAGTGGTGACGCCGGAAGCGCGGCAGAATTCCTCCGCGTCGATGCCGAGCGAGGTGCCGCCCCAATAGACATGGGTGTGCAGGTCGATGATCCCCGGCGAGACGATCAAGCCGGAGACGTCGCGGACGTCGGTGGTGGGATCGGCCGTGAGCCGTGGTCCGATTGCGGCCACCTTTCCGCCCGCGAAGGCCACGTCAGTCACGGCATCGAGTTTTTGCGACGGGTCGATCACTCGCCCGCCACGCAGGATCAAATCGAAAGGCATCGTCGTCTCCGGATTTCCGTCACGAACGATGCTCGACTTCGCAGGCGCCCGCAAGCGGCTCAGCCGACGCGCACGGCATCGGGAATAGCCGGGCTCACCGCCTCGTCTGAACCCATGTCGATCCGCCTGGTCGACGCGACGATCGCCGCAATGGCCGGATCATGCGCCGCTTCCAGCCCCGCAATCGTCTCCCTGGCCCAATGGTACGACGACTGGAAGATCTCCTGATGGCGATCGAAGTCGGTCACGTCGATGCCGTCGGGCGTCGGCGGGCGCATCACCATGTCGAGCGGCGTGGTCGGCAGGGTGTCGTAGCGCTGGTGCGCGACGAGGCTGCGCCACAGCACGTTGACGGCGCTCGGCGCGGCCGGAAGCGCCTTGCGCCGGAACGGCATCAGCAGCGATGCCAGCAGTTCGAACCGTCCCGGCAGCGCGGCATAGTCGACGTCGAACATCTCGGTCGCCGGCTCGCCGAAATGGACCACGAGATTCGGCCCGCTCTTCATCTGATGCATCGGCCCCAGCGGAACGTTGTCGACCAGGCAGCCGTCGACCAGCATCACGCCATCCCTGGTGTAGAACGGCGGCAGCAGGCCCGGGATGGCGCTGGAGGCGCGCACCGCCTGCCACAGCAGGCCGGTCCTGATCAATTCGAGACTGTGCGTCGACAGGTTGGTGGCGACCGCGGCGAACGGCCGCCAGCAGTCCTCGATCCGGCAGTCATGGCCGTACTGATCGGCCAGCGCGGCATCGAACGCCTTGTGGTCCAGCAAGGCATAGCGCGGCCAGGTCGGGCGGCGAAAGCTGCGGCTGGAGACGAAGATCTCATGGGTGCCGCGCTCGAGATGCTCGGCGTCGTAGTTCTTGGCAAAGCCCGCCGCCATCGCCGACCCGACGCTGGTGCCGACGAAGATGTCGAACATCACGCCGCGCTCGCGGAACGCCTTGTAGACGCCGACATGCGCCGTGCCGAGGCTGCCGCCGCCGCCGGCGACGAAGCCGATCGCCCGACCGCAGAGAAAGCGGACCAGGCTGTCGATATCGATCATGTCCTCGAGCGCGACGTGATGATGCATGAAGCATGGCAGCCGCGCCAGCCAGGCCGCGGTGCCGCTGACCTCGCTTCGCCGCCGGTCATGGACGCGCACCAGACGCCGCGCCGACGCCGGATGCACGCCGCAGGCGAAGCTCTCGATCTCGGTCAGGACGGGCGCGGGCGCATCGCCGCGGCAGGCGAACACCACGAGGTCGGCCTGGCGAATGGCCTTACGCGACCAGTCCGAGGCGCCCTCGCCGCCGACATAGACCACCAGCGGCGCGTCATACTCGATCCTGTTGAGCCAGTCGGCGACCTCGGAGGTATCGAGCGCGCGCCCGGGAAACATCGCCTCGAGCCGCGCGAGGTCGACGATCTCGGCACCGGCGGCGGCGAGGCTGTTTCGCAACCGCTGTTCGAACTCGGGCGGGACTGGCCGGTGTCCGCCCGTGACCAGCGCCACGGTGCGCGCCTTCGGCGATGCGCGGGCCGGCAGCAGCCGCGCGGTCTCGGTGGCAAACCGCCGCGCGAGCGCCGCCAGCACGGCCTCGACGATGGCCGGCGCGTCCTGCGCGAGCTTGGCATAGGCCGCGCGCGTCAGCACCATCACGCTGGTGTCGCGAATCGCGATCACATTGGCGGTGCGCGGGATGTTGGCAAAGAACCCGACCTCGCCGACCAGTTCGCCGGCACGCAGTTCGGCGATCGGCTCGGGTTGATCGGTCCGGTACACCGCGAGCGCGCCGTGCAGCACCAGGAACAAGGCGTCCGAGGCACCGCCCTGCTCGACCAGCAGCTGGCCGCGCACGAGGTCGCGCCGGGTCATGGCGGCAAAGGCGATCACCCGCTGCTCGGCGCTCAGCGTCCTGAACAGCGCGAAGTCGTCGGAGGGGTTTCCCCACGCAAACGTCGCACCCGTTGCGTGCGTCGGCGGCACCCGGTTCGATTGCATGACCGGATGTTAGCGCCGCGCAGCCGTCCCGGCGAGCGATATCAGGGTCGGCGCAGGCATTGCGCTCGCCGGCATTGGACGCAGTGCAACAGGATCGCGCACTCAGCCGACCAGGTCCGGCCACGGCACGATGGTCGACTTCACCGTCTTCATCGCCATCGCGTCGGCGACGGCGCGCGCGACGCCATCTTCGGTGAAGGGATAGATCGTCTGCATGTCGAGCCAGGGATATTTGTCGCGCGTGCGGTAAAGCATGTCGACGCCGAGCGGCAGGTCGTTGCCGGTGAAGCCCCAGGAGCCGAGCACGTTGAGATCCTTGGTGCAGATGCGGTGCCACGACGTCTCGATCGAGCCGGCATCGGTGAACTGGCCCATCTCGACATAGGTGCCGCCGTCGCGCAGCATCTCGATGCCCTCCGGACCCGCGGTCGGATGGCCCGAGCAGTCCATCACGAGGTCGGCGCCGAAGCCACCGACGATGTCGCGCACCGCCGCGATGCGTGCCTCCGGCGTCCTGAGCTGCTCGATATCGACGGTCGCCTCCGCGCCGAACTTGCGCGCCAGCTTTAGCCGCGGCGTCTCCGGCGCGCCGACGCAGATCACGCGCCCTGCCCCCATCTCCTGCGCCGCGGCAACCGCGAGAATGCCGATCGGCCCGGAGCCCTGGATCACCACCGTGTCGCCCCAGCTGAAACCGCCGGCACGCGTGGCGCGATTGAAGGCGCGGATGCAGGAGGTCAACGGCTCGGAGAGCGCGCCGAGCCTGAGCGACATGTCGTCGGGCAATTTGTAGATCTTGGTGCCCGGCAGCATGTCGAGATCGACATAGACATATTCGGCCCAGCCGCCCCACATGTGCGGCGGCTTGTCGAAGCCGAGATAGCGGCCGTAATAGACCGGCGTCAGGCACTTGTTGGCGCTCTGCGGATAATGGATGCAGTAATAGCAGCGGCCGCACGGCATCAAGGGCGGGATCATCACCTTCGATCCCACCTTGAGCGGCTTGCTCATGAAATCCTCCGAAAATTCCGGACCGCATTCGACGATCACGCCGCCGAGTTCGTGGCCGAGCGTAAACGGCCATGGCAGCGGCTTCGGCCAGTGCCCTTTCAGGATATGCAGGTCGGTTCCGCAAACGCCGCAGGCGCCGACCTTGATCAAGGCCGCCTTTTTGCCGACATCCGGCCATGGCACGGTCCGGATTACCGGCTTGGCTCCTGGTCCCTCGTGGGTGCAGACGCGGATCTGCTGCATGGTTCGCGCTCCCTGGTCTTGTCGTTGGGCCGGGTTCGGCCGCGACGACATTAAGTCAGGACGATCGAAATGTCAGGATGATCGAAATGTCATGAAGGCGGCTTAGAGCGAACAGGATTGCAGCATCGCGGGGACGGCGACATGAATCCGGGTATCGAAGCTATCGTTGGCGTCTACGTCAGACTGGGCGAGCTGGACACACTGGAACGCATGAAGGCGCATCGCCTGAGCTTGCTGGACCAGTGCGTCGATACCGAGCATTTCAGCTTCGACGTCACGAGATCGACCTATCAGAGCGACCTCGAGGTGATCGAGGCCGGCATGGAAAGTCTCTATGGCGAGATCTCCGGCCATGTCGACGCCTTCAACGAGAACAGGATTGCCGGCTGGGCCCTCTACGACCAGCACCCCGACAAGCGGGTCAGGATCGAGATCTACATCAATGACGAGCTGGTCGCCGAAGTCGTGGCCGATCAGTTCCGCAACGATCTGCTCAAGCTCAACAAGGGCGACGGGCACCATGCCTTCACGTTCGTGCCACCAGGCGGGACCTATCAGCCGCCGCTGCGGCTCGAGGTTCGCGCGGCGAACAAGAAGGTCCTGAAGATGGTCGCCGTCGAATAGGCAATCGGCGCCGCAACCGCAACCACCTGTCGGACACAACACAGTCATCGTTCCCAGCTAACCTGCGCCAGCTTGCGCGCGCTCCTGGGCGCCCAGCGCAACATCTGTCCGTTCGCGGGACGCCGCGACCCGTAGGTGAAGAGATCATACCCCCGCTCCACCATGATCTCCGATGCCTCGACGAAGCCGAGATCGTCTTCAGGCGCCTTCGTGCTGTGAAAGGTCGTGTCGCTCTCGGTCGCTGCGCCGTCGACGACCGTCAGTGCAATCGTTCCATCTGCGTCCCGCAGCGGCTTGCAGATCGGAACCAGCCGCACCTCGAAGGGCGTCGGATGATAGGCGCGCAGCCGCAGGTTCTTGTTGAATTTCCGGTCACCCTCGATTTCAAGCACGCCCTTGCATGCTGCCGAATTGAGCATCATGCCGCTTAATGCGCTGATGCCTCCGAGCTTCAGCTCATAGCTCTTGCCCCGTTCCAGACGCACGCCCCTGAACTCGATCAAGGACGTCTTGTAATTTGCCACGGGCGCCGCGAGCCGGTCCTGCAAATTGATCACCTCGAAACGCGTGATCGGGAACATCCTGTCCACGGCAACCATCGGCATCGCCCGAATTTCGTCGATCAATTCCTTCAAACTGTCAGCGATCAGTTCCGACAGTTCCACCCCGGGATGGCTCGGGTCCTTGTAGAGAGTTTCCGGGCGTCCGGTTCCGCCCTCGAGAAGCTGCGCGATGCAATCGCGTACATCGAGATAGAACCACTCGTTTCGTTCAAAGACCGAGATGCAGTTGGAGATCAAATGCTTGGAGTATTCGACGGTGCTCACCGGGATGCACACGAAGATCGGTTCGCATCCGTTCCGCTTGGCGCTGTGTCCGATCCATTCGATCCATTTCACCACGTCGTAAAGCCCGATCGCACCGGCCGACAGCAGCGAGAAGTCGATCGCGCACATGTCGACGATGCAGAATTCCGCGTTCCGAAAGAACGCGCGGTCGGCAAAATACGGGCCAAGCAGTGAAGGGCTGGCGCCGACGCGCCCCGTCGACACCACGTCGATCGGCTGATGACGATCTAAAAATTTGTTGAAGAAGCCTTCCTTGAGAATGCTGTTGGATTGACCCAAGATCGCGATCCTCATCGTCATTCACTCCCCAACGGCTGTCAGCATATGCGCAAACTTCGAACCATCCCGGTTGCATTGTCAATCGTTGCAATGGCCACGATCGCGTCAGTCGGTGCCGCGCCATTGAGCGGACCTGCGTGCGACGAGGCGGATCAGCAGATAGCGTCGACGCCGACGATCCCCGATTCCGCCAACGCGCTTCGGCGCGACCTGAAGAATGTCGGCTCGCTGCCGGCCGACGCGTCGATCGTGTTGCTCGGCGACTCCCTGGTCGAGGCCTGGCCGCAGGACCTGTCGTCCTCGCTCGCTGCCGGACGTCCGGTCCTGAACCTCGGGGTCGGCCGCGATCGCATCCAGAATACGCTCTGGTTGCTGACGTCGTTCGAGCAACAGCTCAAGCGCGTGCAACCGCAATCCGTCATCCTGCTGCTCGGCACCAACAACGTCTACCTGGACAAGCCGTGCGGCGTCCGGCTCGCCTTCGACCACGTGTTCGATCGCATCAGCCGGATATGGCCGAAGGCCCGCGTGGTGCAGATCCTGATCCTGCCGCGCGGACCGAACATGACGGGCGCAAGGGAAACCATCTCGGAAGTCAATGCGTCGCTGCAATCGCGCGAGAAGTCGGTGCAGAAGTACCGCGTCCTCGATGCCTCGGCGATCGCCTGCCGCGACGGCACGCCCTGCGCCAATTATCGCGACGACCTGCTCCACCTCACGCGGACAGGATATGAGGAGTTGACGCAGATCGTCAGGACCAATCTCAACGGCAACTGATCCGGTTCAGCCGCCTCGGATTCTCGACGAGGAGCGATCTTCCTGACGGATTGACAGCGATGGGCGCCCGGTCCCACCCTGCGGTACAACCTCAGGCGAAGGAATGAGTCTGCAACCCGGCTCCGAACGAATCTTCACGGATGCCAGCACCGATCCGCTGGATGGGCGCGTGCGCTGGGCTCCCGCCAAGTCATTGTGGCTCAGCAGCATGACCGCCGTTGCAATCGTGTTTGGGCCGCTCACATTCTCCTGGAGTGCGTTCGCGCTGTTCATCGTGACCAGCGCGATCACGCTGTGCTTCGGGCATTCGGTCGGCATGCACCGGCGGCTGATCCATGCGAGCTTCGACTGTCCGTTGTGGCTCGAGCGGCTCTGCGTCTATCTCGGCACGCTGGTTGGAATGGCCGGTCCCTACGGCATGGTGCGACTGCACGATTTCCGCGACTGGGCACAGCGCCAGTCCATGTGTCACGACTATTCCTGCCACCGCGCCGGCTTCTGGCGCGATGCCTGGTGGCAGCTGCACTGCACGCTCGTGCTCAAACATCCGCCGGCATTCCAGCTCGAACCGCGGCTCGCCGCTGATCGCTTCTACGCCTTGGTCGAGCGGACCTGGATATGGCAACAACTGCCATGGGCGCTGCTGCTCTTTTCGCTGGGATCATGGAGCTGGCTGGTCTGGGGCATTTGTGTGCGCGTCAGCGTCTGCGTCACCGGCCACTGGCTGATCGGCCACTACTCGCATCGCCAGGGCAGCCAGACCTGGATCGTCGAAGGCGTCGCGGCCCAGGGCTACAATGTCGGCATCGCCGGGCTGATCAGCATGGGCGAGAGCTGGCACAACAATCACCATGCCTATCCGGGCTCGGCGAAGCTTGGCCTGCTGCCGGGCCAGATCGATCTCGGCTGGTGGCTGATCAAGGCGTTCGAGGCAGCCGGGCTGGCAACCAACATCAAGACACCGGACGATCTTGCGCCGCGCCCGGGTGCACGCCGCGTCGATGGCGGGGGCAATGCCGACACGGTCGCCGCGACATAGCAGCGGCCAACTGCCCGCACGACGGTTGCATATCTGGCGCCACGCCGCTATACGGCTCCCCGTCGGAAAAGGCAGACTTGGTTTGGTAAGCCCAAGTCCTTTCGTGGACGAACTGCTTTCAAAAGTGCAGTCCTTCGGAAACGAATGCTCTGGTCTCCTGCCTCGTGCATGAGATCCCCACGACGAACACCGGACGCCTTCAGTGCGTCCATTGTTCGTCCGTGTGGTTCTCAACCCGACGAACCGCTCCGGTCGAACACCGACAGAGGAGCAGTTCATGCACAACTCTCACCCCGTTTCCCATGATGTCGTGATTGCAGGTGGCGGCCCCGTCGGCCTGTTGCTTGCCTGCGAGCTGCGGCTGGCAAGAGTCTCGGTGTTGGTGCTGGAGCAGGCCGCGGACCCGAGGTCGCCATTGAAGCGGCTGCCATTCGGCATGCGCGGACTTTCATCACCCACCATCGAGGCGCTCTACCGCCGCGGCATGCTGGACGACATCGCGGCACTTCAGCGCGCCAAAGATGGCGCGCACCGCGGCGCGTCGCATGACGCGCATCGCCAGCAACCGCAGCGCCAACCGGCGGGCCATTTCGCGGGCATCCAGTTCTACCACGACACCGTCGACAGCTCGAAGTGGCGGTATCGCCTGCCAGGTCCGGCCGGCACCAGCATGGCGATCGACATGGAAACGCTCGAAACCGTCCTGGCCACGCGCGCAACCGCCATGGGCGTCGAGATCAGGCGCGGCCTTGCCGTCGAAGCGTTCGATCAGTCGGATGACGGCGTGGCCGTTCGCGCCGATGGCGAGACGTTCCACGGACGCTGGCTGGTCGGTTGCGATGGCGGCCGCAGCACGGTGCGCAAGGCTGGCGGATTTGCCTTCGTCGGCACCGATCCCGAGTTCACCGGCTACTCGGTCGACGTCGAGCTGACCGATCCGGACCAGCTCCGCCCCGGCCGCCACTACACGGCGACAGGCATGTACACCTACGCACGGCCCGGCACGATCGCGATGGTCGCGTTCGACGGCGGCGCCTTCCACCGCACCCAGCCGATCACGCGCGAGCATGTCCAGGCGATGCTGCGCCACATCTCCGGCACCGACGTCACCCTGACCGCGCTCAGGCTTGCGACCACCTGGACGGATCGCGCCTGCCAGGCGACGGACTACCGCCGCGGGCGCGTGCTGCTCGCCGGCGACGCCGCGCACATCCATTCGCCGCTGGGCGGCCAGGGCCTCAACCTCGGACTTGGCGATGCGCTCAACCTCGGCTGGAAGCTGGCCGCCACGATCCGCGGTGACGCGCCGGCCGACCTGCTCGACAGCTATTGCAGTGAACGGCATCCAATCGGAGCGCAGATTCTCGATTGGTCGCGCGCCCAGGTCGCGTTGATGCGGCCAAGCCGGAGTTCGCGCGCGCTCGAGGCCATCATCCGCGATCTCATCGACACACCCGACGGCGCGACTTATTTTGCCGAGCGGCTGTGGGGCATTTCGCAGCGTTACGATCTTGGCGGCAGCCATCCGCTGGTGGGCCGCAGCGCTCCCGATTTCGAGCTCCGCTGCGGGACGAGACTCGGCGATCTGCTCAGCGATGGGTGCGGCCTGTTGCTCGACTTTGACCCACGCCGGTCATTGCGAGCGATTGCCGATCGCTGGCGGAGCCGGATCAGCTATGTCGCAAGCGACGCCAAGGATCGGCTGGGCTTGACCGCGGTGCTGGTGCGTCCCGACGGGTTTGTGGCTTGGGCCACAGACATCGAGCCGGATCTGAAGGAGACTGCTCAAGCCGCGGCGCGATGGTTCGGAGAACCTGACGCAGCATATGAGTCCTAACACCCCTGGCTACGGCGCATGTGAATTTCGCTGAGCGCTCCGTGTCCGGGTCCCTATCTCACAACCGTAACGCCCCGTTAACCCTATCAGCTTTAGGGTCATCGGGGCTCCGAATGGACGGTGGCCGGGTTGTCGTGATGTCGTTTGCACAGAAGAAAACTACCGTCGTCCCTGTTGCCGAGGAGCGCCGGCGCTTCCAGCGCGTCAAGGTGCACCTGCTCGGCCGCTACATGCTGCCCGACCGGCGCGAGTTTCCCTGCCAGATTATCAACATGTCCCCGGGAGGGCTCGCGCTGCTGGCGCCCGGCATCGGCAATGTCGGCGACCGCGTGATCGCCTATCTCGACCACATCGGCCGGGTCGAGGGACGGATCACCCGCATCATCGACAACGGCTTCGCGATGACGATCGGCGCCACCGCCCGCAAGCGTGACAAGCTCGCCGCCCAGCTCACCTGGCTCGCCAATCGCGACATCCTCAACCTGCCCGAGGACCGCCGCCACGACCGTATCGTGCCGCGCAACCCGATCGCCCTGCTCACCCAGGAAGACGGCACGCGGATGACCTGCCGCATCATCGACCTTTCCTTGTCCGGTGCGGCGATCGCCGCGGAGAACCGGCCGCCGCTGAAGTCGCTCGTGATGCTCGGCAAGGTGCAGGCCCGCGTGGTGCGAAATCTCGAAGAAGGCTTCGCGCTCGAGTTCGTCCACGAGCAGTCCGCGGAAACGCTCGAAGAGAGCGTTACCGCGAGGTAAAGCGAAAAGCGGCTCAATACCCCCATTTTCAGCGCGCGAAGGCGGCCACCGGTGCACCGGTGGCCGCCTTCGGCGCATTTGGTCCGGTGAAATCGGCGGTTAACGGCGGACGGGTTTGCCGCAACAAACCACGCTGGCGCAGCGCTTGCCGCGTTAATGCATAAAATTTGAATCAATTGCAGTTGTTTCAAATTTTACGCGAATTCGATTCAAGTACAGTTCGAATTCGCCGCAGGTTTTACCAGTATTCGCGTCAAATCTACTTTGCGTACTTAGCGGCGGCGCAAAAGCTTTGTGCGACATGTGGTCCCAACAAGAAGAACGGGGGCCACGATGTTTGGGTTCAGGGGACAGGGGAAAGGTTTGGCGGTTGCCGCCATTCTGTTTGCGACGTGCGTGTCGGCCAAGGCCGGCGACGTGGTCTATGCCAGCCTGGGCGATGTTACGCGTTCGCCGATCGGCTGGGTCGAATTCTGCGCCGACAATCCGGCCGAGTGCCGCGGCGGCGCGACGCAACCACGCGACATCGTGTTGTCGCAGACCGCTTGGCGCGACCTCGTTCGGGTCAACAAGTGGGTCAACGAGACCGTCAAGCCGATGACCGACATGGATCATTGGGGCGTGATCGAGAAATGGTCGTTGCCGACCGACGGCTACGGCGACTGCGAGGACTACGTGCTCCTGAAGCGCAAGATGTTGATGGACGCCGGCTGGCCCCGCGAGGCGCTGTTGATCACGGTGGTGCGCGACAAGAAGGGCGAAGGCCACGCGGTGCTGACGGTGAAGACCGACAAGGGCGAGTTCGTGCTCGATAACCAGAACGAGAGCATCGTCGCCTGGACGGAGACCGGCTACCGCTTCGTCAAGCGGCAATCGCAGAGCGATCCCAACGTGTGGGTCTCGCTCGGCGACAACCGCCCCGCAGTTTCAACCGCAAGCTCGCGCTGAGCGGCAACAAGGAATCGAGTTCGCGACCCGGTCACATCCCCACCCCTCCCCGTCCCAGACCGGTTCGCGCGCGGCCAGGCTCCCCCAAGCCTGGCCGCAACCTTTTTGGGGACGCGAAAGGCCGATGATCAGAACAGACCTTCGAGAAAAACCGCTGTCTCGTCCGTGATGCCGACGATCTTGTTGGTAGCCTGCCGGTAGAACTTGAAATTGAGTTCGGTCTCCGGCCGGCCGTCGTCCCAATCCTTGAAGCGCTTGAGCTGGTCGCGCCCCAACTTCTGCTTCGCGAGCGCGACGCGCCGCACTGCGATGCTGACTCGCGGCGTTTGCCGCGCGACACCAGCCTTCCGCGCCACCGGCTCGGCCGACGTCACGACCGCGCGCGCGATCAGGCCTTTGCCGCCCTCGTTCTCGCTCGCGAACACGAAGACGGTGTCGCCCGTGGCGATGCGCTTGCCGCCGTACATGGTCTTCTGCGCGGCGAAGGTGAAGGCCTTCGCTTTCAGATCGCGGATCTCGGTCTTGATCGCATATGCCATCGCATGCCTTTCGCCGCTCCGCCCCGCCGTCCCGCGCCACGGCTTGACATCGTAGCACCGTCGCGCTTGAATTGAATTCAGTTCAATGATCGAGCGGGCCATGGACGCGACCAGCCAGGGGACACGGCAACGGCTGCTCTCGGCGGCGCAGGACGAGCTCATCGCAGGCCATGGGCATCTCGAGATGCAGGCCGTCGCCAGGCGGGCGCAGGTCTCGGTCGGGCTCGCCTACCACCATTTCGGATCGAAGGCCGGTCTGATCGCCGCCGTGGTCGATGACTTCTATGAACGCCTCGACGAGGCGGCGTTCGGCGGCGCCAAATTCTCGGCCCGGAGCTGGTCCGACCGGGAAAAGCAGCGGGTCGGCGCCTACGTCGCGTTTCACTACGACCACCCGTTCGCCCCGCTGGTCATCGGACCGCTGAGCCGCGCGTCCGAGGTGCTCGATGTCGAGACCGCCTTCACCAGCCGCCAGCTGGCCGCCGGTGCCCGCATGCTTCAGGCGGCCCAGCGCGACCGGATCGTGCCCGGCGACATCGACCCTCATCTCACCATCGCGCTGATGATCGGCGGCATCCGCCAGGCGCTGATCGGCGCGCTCACGGGCGAACGGCGCCCCGATCCCGCCAAGCTGACCGACGAGATCTGGGCCTTCATGGCCGCTGCATTGCGCCTGCCCGCCGGATCGCAAATCGTAACGCCAAAGGCCGCGCGCCGAGGCCGAGCCTAAGGTTCACCCTTAACCCCAATGTCGGTGGCCATCTTGTTCAACCCGCACGATTTTCACACGCCGCAATCGTCCTACGGCAAGCCGGATCTGCTGCGTTCGAGCGAAGGCGGCTATTTCGGGCCAGGCAACGCGCAATTGCCGGCACCGCCGATGCTGATGATGGACCGGATCACCGCGATCAACCTGGACGGCGGCGCTTTCGGCAAGGGCCATGTCGCCGGCGAACTGGACATCGTGCCGGAGCATTGGTTCTTCGCCTGCCACTTTGCCGGCGATCCCGTGATGCCCGGCTGCCTTGGCCTCGATGCGATGTGGCAGATCATCGGCTTCTGGCTGGGCTGGTCGGGCTCACCAGGCAAAGGCCGTGCGCTCGGGGTCGGCGAGGTCAAATTCCGGGGGCACATCACGCGCGACGTCCGGCTGGTCCGCTACGAGGTCGACATCCGCCAGGTCAGGCGCGGCCGCCTGGTGCTGGGCGTCGCCGATGGCCGCGTGCTTGCCGACGGCGCCTGTGTCTACCTCGCGAAGGACATGAGGGTCGGCCTGATCGCGCCCAAGAGTTGAGCCCGGCGTTGCCGTCGTGCCGCAAAAGCCCTTTGCATTTGCGGCGAATTCGACCGATCCAGGCGTCACCTGCTTGAACCGCCCGGGTTTTGCCCGCGCCGGGGTTGTGGTATTCGGAACCTTTCCAATGATGTCCGGTTCTGGTCGCATGGTCGAACTTGCTCCCCGGAATTCCCAAGCCCGCAACCTGATTGGCGTGCAGCCGATCGCGATCGGCGTGGTGGCGCTGGTGCTCGTGCTGTTCGGGATCGGCTCGATCGCGCTGTGGCGCGCTTTCACCGGCAATGCGCCTGAGACCGACCGGATGGTCGCAGCCCGCCAGTTGCAGGCCCGTACCGCGCAGGTCTCCGAGGCCTTGGTGGAAAAGACCAAGGGGATCGAGGAGACCCAGCAGGAATCGATCGACCAGTTGCAGGTGGTGCAGGATCAGTTGCAGACCATGCGCAAGCAGTTCGCCGCGCAGCAGGCCGACGCCAAGAAGCTCTCCGATCAGGTCGCCGCACTGACCGAGCAGGTCGAGGGTCTGCGCCAATCCCTGGCCAGCGCGCAGGCCAACGAGCCGGCGGCCGAACCGGCCCCGCGCACGCGCTCGAAGGCAACCCGCAGCGCCAACCGGAAGCGCCACGGCTCCCGCGGCTGATGGCCTCCGCAAGGCTGGCACCGAGCGTCGGCACGGCCATACAATTGCGCCAAATCCCGAGCAAGATCAGCATCTAACGCGGAACTTTCGCATTCCAGTACCGTTGGTTCGACCGCGCTGGAGTGCCCGTTAGCGTGAATTAATCCGGACTTTGTGAACTGGTTCACATATCGGACTTCGAATCCGAGTCATCTTCATGTGACCGGATGGCGTGAGCCGATTTCAATATCCGGGGCTGGCAAGGTCGTTGACGGTATACTACGTCGACGGCCTTGTTTTTTTAGGGCCGATTTTCCAACCCGTGGTTTCGGCTTGCCCGGAGGGCACGACGGCGGCCGGGCTTGTTCGGCAAGGCCGGCAGCCCCCGCTCCCACACCCCGACGCTGGATCCAGTCCGCTTACCGGCCGCGGAGCTATTCGTCGCGACCGCGCACGCTGCGATCGCCTCTCAGCCGCAGCCTTGCAAGCTTCGGTTCGAGTTCGTGCAGCATGCAGATCAACGCAACGGCGAGGCCTGAAACAACCACCATGAACAGCAATGTCAGATCAGGAATGGTCAACATGTTCGCTATCCTCTGAGGCCGGCTCCAATCGCAGCCGGCTCTTCTGCCGTGACGTGTTCACGCACAAACTGCTGTCGCAACACGAAGCAAGCGGCGTACCAACGGCCGCGGCCCCGGCAAGCAGAACGCCGGGGCCGCGCGACGATTCCAGGACATCAGCATGGCGATCCAATGGATCGGCCATGCTTCAGCGGATGGCTCAGTTGCAAACCTGCACGGGCCGGACCTGCCGGCCATACGGCGTCAACACCGCGCGGCGCACGACGTAGCAACCGCCGTCACCGTAGCCATAACCATAGCCGTCGTCGTAGCCGTAACCGGCGTAATAGGGATTGTTGTAGTAGCTGTCGTAGTAATCGTAGGCGCCGTAGCCGAGCCCGAAGCCGATCGCTGCCGCGGCAAACGGATAGCCCCAGCCGCGCCGGTAATAGCCGCCGTGCCAGCCTCCACCATGCCAGCCACCGCCGTGCCAACCGCCGCCGATCGCGGCCGACCGGAAACCACCGCCCCCGCCCATGGCGCGGAAAGCGCCGCCATGAAAGCCGCCACCACCGTGGAAACCGCCGCCACCATGGAAGCCGCCGCCACCGAATCCGCCGCGTGCCGACGCAGTGTCGACCGTGAGCAGGCCGACCGAAGCCGTCGCCAGCAAGGCAATCATCGTTTTACGCAACATCACCCGTTACTCCTTTTCCAAGGCTTTCCTTTTCAAGCCTCCTCCGCCGCGTCCCGCGCATGCTAACCCAATGTAGGATCGCGACTTCCTCCGCGCGCCTATGCCGCGCTCACTTCTGCGCGACCCACGTTCATCGAGGGCGCAGAAGTCAAAAGTTAACAGCCGCGGCAGATGCCTTTCATCCGACGGTCGACCGTCCTGTTCTCGTCGGCGATGGCCTTGTCGACGCCTTCGGTCGCCGCCGCCGCACCGGTGGTGACGCCCTCGCCGCTGTTCAGCCGCCCCGACGATTGCGCGGTCCCGGCGCTGTTGGTGCCCGGCGATGAGGTGACTTGCGGCGATATCGGGCTGACTGACGAAGGGCTGCCGGTGCCTTGGCCGTAGGTAACCGCAGGCGCCAGCAGAATGGCGATTGTCGCGAGTGCAGCGGTAGCGGATAATTTGCGCATGGAAATTCTCCTTGCGGACGTCAACGAGTCCGCAGAACGCCGGTTCCAGCGCGCGTTCGAGCAATACAGTTTGGGAGCAATGCAATTTGCGCAAGCTGATCGAGTTCGACGACGATACGTTCGACAAGCTGAAGCAGCTGGGACGCGACCGGATGGCGAGCTTGCAGGAGCTCGCGGACGAGGCTTTCGCCGACCTGCTCAAGAAGCACGGTATTCCGATCGACCTGAAGGATGCGCTGCGCAAGAGCGCCAGGCTTCAAGATGCAGCAAAGCCGCCGCGTGCAGCGCCGAAGGCCGCACGCAAGCAGGGCCGCAGGCGCTGAGAATTCAGCCGATCTTCTTCAGTCCGGCCTTATACTGCGGACCCCTGATCGCGTAGGCCTTGGCCGGCCGCGACAACGCCTCCGCCTGCGCGGCGTCCAGCGTGCGCACCGCGCGCGCCGGCGCGCCGATGATCAGGGAATTTTCCGGAAACTCCTTGCCCTCGGTGATGACGGAGCCGGCGCCGACGACGCTGCCGCGCCTGATGCGCGCGCCGTTCATCACGATCGATCCCATCCCGATCAACACGCCGTCTTCCAGCGTGCAGCCGTGCACGATCGCGTTGTGGCCGATGGTGACGTTCTTGCCGATGGTCAGGGGAAAGCCGGGATCGACATGCAGGGTGGAATTGTCCTGGACGTTGGAGCCCTCGCCGACCTCGATCCACTCATTGTCGCCGCGCAGCACGGCGCCGAACCAGACGCTCGTCGCGGATTTGAGCCGCACCTTGCCGATCACGACAGCATTGTCGGCGATGAAGTAGCTGCCGTCAGCGGGAAGATCGGGCCCCTGCCCGTCGAGTTCGTAGATCGCCATGAAGGTCTCCTTATCGAAGGCGACCATGACACAGCGGCCGGCGTGGTTTCAAGCAAGCGGGACCGCGATCCGATGCGGATCGTGCGCCGATCAGGCGAGCACGCCGGCGGCGCGCAGCGTCATCATGAAGAAGGTGCCCGACATCAGGCTCCAGAAGCCGGAGATCACGGTCGCCATCATCACGAATTCGAAGCGGCGACGCTCGATGCGCGCGCCGCGCAACGTGTTGCGCATGATGATGAAGGGGGCCGCGAAGACGAGGAACGGGACCGCGGCGAAGGTCTTCGGCGCGACGCCCTCTTGCAACAGGCCGAACCCGGCCGGGCGCGCCGCCATCGCCTGGTAGCCGCTGGCCAGTGCGCCCGCGAACGCGAAGCCGATGCAAAGCGAGAACAGGGAATTGAGGGTATCGGGTGACATCGGAACTTCCGCTACGCAACAGGCCACTCACCCTTGCTTCGCAGAATTGGCGGCTGGCCGCCACATCATCCTTAAGAAAAGGTTAACCGGCCACGCCCGGCACGCCGCTTACGCATGGCCCATCAGCCGCGGATTCCATTGGAATCGTACGGAAATTCCTCACCGCATGGCATATTCGTCGGGTGATTCGGTAACCCCAGATCTGATCCATGCCTCGCTCATGACGCTCCTCTCGACGGCCCAGCATCTCGCCCGCGACACCCGCCGCAACCCGCGCGCGCATCTCGTTCCGATCATCCTGTCCGCGGTCATCGCGGCCGGCGCGGTGATGCTCGTCGCCTATCTGTTGTGGCCGACCTACACGACCATTCCGCCGAGCGATCCGTCGCGGCTGCCGGTGAGCGTGGGCGGCACGCTGTTCAACGTGCCGCCCATGGCCGTGCGGATGAAGATCCAGCGCCATTCCGGGCCGCAGGAGCGCGTCGACCTGAGCTTCCTCTACCCGTCGCTGCAAGCGCCCGCGGCGCCGAAGCACTACAGTGCCGACACGATCGAGGACAAGGTGCAGCCGATCGACAGGATCTTCGTCTCGATCGCCGCGCATCACGATTCACTCGCGCCGGAGCTGCGGCTGCGCACGATCTATCCGCGCTATCTCGACGAGCGCGCCAATACCGACGATGGCCTGACGACGCGCGCGTTCCGCGACAACACGCCCTATGGCGGCGAGGACCTGGTCACCGCGAGCGAGCCGCAACTGGTCGCGCGCTGCACGCGCGATACCTCGACGCCCGGCATGTGCCTGAGTGAGCAGCGCATCGAGGGCGCCGACCTGACCTTCCGCTTTCCGCGCGACTGGCTCACGCAATGGCGCGACATCGCCTCGGCGATGAACCGCCTCTCCGCGCAGATGCACAGCGCGAAGGGCTAGCTTGTTCGTCACCACGAGCATCGCGGTGACGAATTAACAAGCAGGGGCTGTTCAGCCTTACTCGCTCAGGTCTTCTTCCAGGATGGCCATCTGGAACTGGAACGAGCGATCATCGTCCTCGTCGTCGACGAACAGCACGCCGATGAACTCCTCGCCGATATAGACTTCGGCGGAGTCGTCCTTCTTGGGCCGCGGCACCACGCGGATCTTGGGATTGCTGAACACGCGCTTCAGATACGCGTCGAGCTTCCTGACTTCCTGAACGTCCACTGCCGTCTCCAATCGGGTCGATGATTTTCGGGGGAGTTTTAGGACGAGACGACCAAGATCGCCAGAGCCTTTTCAGGCTTTGGCGATGTGATGTTGCGCACACGATTGTTCGGCGTGTTTTCTCAGCGCGAACCGGCGTCCGCTTCGCTCAAAAACGTTCCGCGATCAGAAAGCGAATGAAATCAAAGACCGATCGCGTTGAGCATCTGGTCCATGGTGCGCGACGGCTCGGCGCAGCCGGCTTCGCCGACGATTTTCGCCGGGACGCCCGCGACCGTGACGTTGTGCGGCACGGGCTTGACCACGACCGAGCCCGCCGCGATGCGCGCGCAATGACCGATCTCGATATTGCCGAGGATCTTGGCGCCGGCGCCGATCAGCACGCCGTGGCGGATCTTCGGATGGCGATCCTCATTCTCCTTGCCGGTGCCGCCGAGCGTGACGCCATGCAGGATCGAGACATCGTCGTCGATGACCGCGGTCTCGCCGCAGACGAAACCGGTGGCGTGATCGAGGAAGATGCCACGGCCGATCTTCGCAGCCGGATTGATGTCGGTCTGGAACACCGCCGAGGAGCGGCTCTGCAAATAGAACGCGAAATCCTTGCGTCCCTTCTGATACAGCCAGTGCGCCAGACGATGGGTCTGCAACGCGTGAAAGCCCTTGAAGTAGAGCAAGGGATCGATGAAGCGCGAGGTCGCGGGATCGCGGTCATAGACGGCGACGAGGTCGGCGCGGAACGCATTGCCGATGTCGGGGTCATCGCGCAGCGCCTCGCCATAGGTCTGGCGGATCAGGTCGCCCGACAGCGCGGCGTGATCGAGCCGCTCGGCAATCCGATGCACCACGGAATCCTCGAGGCGCTCGTGATGCAGCACGGTCGCATAGATGAAGGATGCGAGTTCCGGCTCGCGCCGCAGGATGTCTTCCGCTTCGCCGCGGATTCGATCCCAGATCGGATCGAGCGCCGCGAGCTTGCCCCCCTGCGGATTGACGTGATGAACTGCCATAGCTGCTCTCGCAATTCGGTTGTTCTGACGTGCGTTATAGCACGGTGGACCCGGCGCGTCCCGGGAAGGCCAGGTACGGTAAACCCCGGCCGAACACCCCCGGGCCGGCGTCTAGGGGAGTTGGTCCGGATTTCGCCGAAATCAAGCCGTGCTTCTGCAACTATTGGCGGATTTCGTTCCCAGTGTGGTTTTGGGCATGGTCGGCCCCGATCAAGGGGGAAACATCATCAATACCCAGACGTTACGCGCCCGCCTGACCGATGCACGGTCGGTCTGGATCGCCACCATCGCGATCCCCCTGCTCCTGCTCGCCCCTGCCTTCTGGAACGGCTACCCGCTGCTCCAATGGGATACCGGCGGCTATCTGGCGCGCTGG
Source organism: Bradyrhizobium sp. UBA2491 (assembly GCF_002341725.1). Lineage (NCBI taxonomy): Bacteria > Pseudomonadati > Pseudomonadota > Alphaproteobacteria > Hyphomicrobiales > Nitrobacteraceae > Bradyrhizobium > Bradyrhizobium sp. UBA2491. Next base: position 93,277 of record NZ_DDOP01000050.1, on the reverse strand, counting down.
TACGAGGGCTACCTCGTGCCGAGCCGGTCCACGGTATTCGGCATCTACCTGCACGCCGGCGAGACGTCGGGCTTCTGGCTCGACCTCGGCATCCAGACCTTGGCGACGCTGTGGATCCTGCAACTGACACTCCGTGTACTCGGCCTCGCCCGGCCGGTCCGGCTGATGGCGATCAGCCTCGCGCTGATCGCAACCACCGCCCTGCCCTGGCTCGCCAGCATGCTGCTGACCGACATCTTTGCCGGCCTCTCGGTGCTCGCGCTGTTCATCCTCATTGTGTGCGGCGAACGGGTCTCAACGCTTGAGAAGGCCGTGCTGTTTGCGTTCATCGCGTTTTCGGCCGCCACGCACAGCGCGACGCTGGGGGTGCTGCTCGGCCTGTGTTGCGTCGGCTGGATGCTGCGTCCATGGCTCGGCCGACGGATCCCAATTGCCGGCCTCGCGCAGGGCAGCCTGACCATCGTCACCGGCGCCGCGATGCTGCTGGCGGCGAACTTCGCGCTCTCGGGATCGCTGGCCTGGACGCCGGGCGGCATTGGTGTCGCCTTCGGCCGGATGCTGCAAGATGGCATCGTCGCGCAATATCTGCGCGACCACTGCGCGAAAGAGAACCTGAAGCTGTGCCCGTATCGCGACGAGCTGCCACCGACCGCCGACGACTTCCTGTGGGGCCACAGCATGTTCAACACGCTCGGCCGCTTCCAGGGCCTCGACGACGAGATGGGCTATATCGTGAAGCGTTCGCTGGCCGAGTATCCCGGATGGCAAGCCAAGGCGGCGCTGACCGCGACCGTCGACCAGTTGATGCATGTCGCGACCGGCGAAGGCAGCAGCGGCTGGCTTCCGCATACCTATGGGATCATCGAGCGCTACATTCCCGCCCAGGTCGCGCCGATGCGCGCGGCGCAGCAACAGAAGTGGCATCTGGACTTCACCGCGATCAACCGCATCCACGTCCCGGTGGCGCTGGCCTCGATGCTGCTGGTCGTGATGCTGTTCGGCCGCGGGCTGTGGCAGCGGCGGCTCGACGATCTAACTTTGCTGGCAGGCACCGTCACGCTGGCCTTGCTCGGCAACGCTGTGGTCTGCGGCGTGATCTCCGGACCGCATGACCGTTACGGCGCGCGCATGGTGTGGATCGCGACCTTCGTGGTGCTGATCGCGGCCGCGCGCGCCTTGGCCAGGGATGACGAGAGCGACGACGAACTACTTCCGCCGCGACAGGAAGTCGACGACCCCGGTCTTGTAGACCTTGTCGCCGACCGCCCGCATGTGGTCTCGGTTCGGAATGTCGAGCAGCTCCGCGCCCGGAATGATCCGGCCCAGCGCTGAGGCCGAGCCCGCGATCTCGTCCTTGCTGCCGACCGCGATCAGAACCGGCACGCCGATGCCGGCGGCCTCCTCGCGCGTCATCAGCCGGCGCGAGCCGCGCAGGCAGGCGGCGAGTGCGCGGCGGTCGGAGCGGGTCTGGTCGGCAAAGGCACGGAAGGTGCGGCCGACCGGATCGGTGACATCCTCGAGCGAGGCCGCCTCCAGCGCGCGCGCAACGGCCTCGCCGGGGCCGCCGCCCTCGATCAGCCCGATGCCGATGCCGCCCAGGATCGCCGAGCGCACCCGGTCGGAATGTTCGCGCGCCAGGATCGCCGTCATCCGGGAGCCCAGCGAATAGCCCATGATGTCGGCGCGCGCGATTCCGAGATGATCCATCAGCGCGATCACGTCGCTTGCCATGATCGCGATCTCGTACTGCGCGGCGTCGTAGAGCTTGGCGGATTCGCCGTGGCCACGATTGTCGAGCGCGATGACGCGCCGGCCGGCCTTGACGAGCTCCGACACCCAGGTCGGATAGATCCAGTTGACGTTCTTGCTCGAGGCAAAGCCGTGCACGAGCACGATCGGCTCGCCCGCGCCTTCGTCGATATAGGCAATTTCAACATCGCCGTGATGGAAACTCGGCATCCTGCATTCCGTCTTTTTGGGATTTCAGTACTTGCGATTTTAGTACTTGGGATTTGCGATTGGCGGTCGACCGGCGACCGCAAGCTTAGCCCTGGGCGGGCAAGCTCGCCAGCGCAGCCTGGGTGGCCATCTGCCGCCTCAGGCGGAGCGCCTTGCTGCGTCTCAGCCACCACGCCGTCGTCCGTTCGGCGCTGGCCTTGATCGAGGACAGAAAGCCGAACAGCGCGAGCAGCGCGCCGAACAGCCACATCGTGAGATTGAACGCGCCGGCCACTAGCAGCAAGGCACCGCGGCCAAGCAGTTTCAGGATCGCGCGGGTCTGACCGCCTTTCACCTCGGCGATGCGCGCCGCGCGCGCGATCTCCTGCGGGTTCTCCGCGACCTTCAGCGTGTCGCGCGCCGCACGCATGCCGGCTGCTTCGCCCACGCGTCCGACATCCTTGGCGACGCGCACCAGCGCGCCGGCTTTCTCGGCACGGAATGCCGCGCGGATCGCGGTTGCGGTTTCAGCGGGCCGAAGCACCGAGCCGGACGCGACCGCCTCGCGCAACGCCGGCTGGTCGACGACCTCACGGGTCGAGCGTCCGGCCCATTCGATCATGCCCTCGCTCAGCCGTCCCGCCTTGCGTGTATCCTTGACCAGCGTCAACCCGGCACGCAGCGGTCCGGCACCGCCGACCGAGACGTAGGTCGCCGCAGTGACGGCGAGCCCCGCGGCCGCAAGGCCGAGCACCAGCTGGTCGGCATCCTCGCCCATCGCGAGATGCTTGCCCTCGCGCACGACATCCCTGACGTCACCGAACACGAACAGGTCGCCCGCAACCGTGCCGGACAGGCTTGCGACATCGTCGGCATTGCCGGTCACGAAGCCAGTGGCGAACCCTTTGGCAAAATGCGTCGCGGACGACTGCTCGGCGCGCGCATCATCGACGCGCTTTGTGAGGTCGTCACTGAGTGCGATATTCTTCTCGCCAGCGAGCGCGACAAAGCTCGCCGCGAGGTCGGCATCCCCCGAGGCCAGTGCCGCCTCGATATTGTCAGAGATCAACGCTGGTTTGTTGCGCAGCACGGAATTGAGCCTGATGTCGGCCAATGCAGCGGGATCGTCGCGCGCGGCAAGCACCCTGCCCGCCTCATGGGCATGCGGCCAGATCGCCGCACCGATGGCTGCGCTCGCTGCCACGCCGGCCACCGCAAGGCTGAGGCGCACCCGGTTCATCGCACTGGAAACCTCAAGTTTAATTCGCCTTGTTCAATTCGCCTTGGAAATAGTGTGCCGTTTTTGCGACACACCGGGTCCGACCAAAGAAGGGCTTCTCTGGGACGACAAGATTGTGTCGAATTTGCATGAGCAGATGAGCCATCGGGGCTCTAGGAATCAACTGTTCCCGCCAGTATGGTGCGCGGCATTTCGCGATGCCGCATGCTGTTGATTGCGTCTGCCCGTCGTTGCCACCAAGGTGAGAATATGTCCGACCACGTCGTCCCGCACTTCCATAACGATGCCGGTGTCTCGGTGATCGAGATCGGGTCGCAGGAGTTCATGTGCGTGGGCGCCAACCCGCCGTTCGACCATCCGCATGTGTTCCTCGACCTCGGCAACGACAACGAGATCATCTGCCCATACTGCTCGACGCTGTATCGCTTCGCGCCCGACCTCGCGGCCGGCGAAGCGCGGCCGCCGGAATGCGTGCTGAAAGACAAGGTCGCCTGAGCGCTCCGTGGCGCTGACGCGAACCGTCATCGTTGCAGGCGCCGGGATCGCAGGACTGACGGCATCGCTGACCTTGGCGGCGCAGGGCTTTCGTGTCGTCGTGCTGGAGAAGGCGGAACGGCTCGAGGAAGCCGGCGCCGGCATCCAGCTCTCGCCCAATGCCAGCCGCATCCTGGTCGAGCTCGGGCTCAAGGACGCACTTGCGCGACGCGCGGTGACGCCTGAATCCGTTACCATCGTGAGCACGCGGGCCGGCGGCGAGATCGCACGGATGCCGCTCGGCCAGGCCGCCGAGTTCCGCGCCGGCGCACCCTATTGGGTGATCCATCGTGCCGATCTGCAGGCCGCGTTGCAGGCCGCGGTCAACGACCATCCCGATATCGACCTGCGGCTCGGCTGCCAATTCGAGGACGTGACCAAGCACGCCAACGGCCTGACCGTCGTGCAGCGCCGCGGCAATTCACGGCAGGAGGAATTGGCGGCTGCGCTGATCGGCGCCGACGGTATCTGGTCGTCGGTGCGCGGACATTTGTTTCCGGATGTACAGCCGCAGTTCTCCGGCCTGATCGCCTGGCGCGGCACGCTGGACGCAACCGCCCTGCCGCCTGAATACACCACTCCGCGCGTCCAACTCTGGATGGGGCCGGACGCCCATCTCGTGGCCTATCCGATCTCGTCTGGGCGTCAGATCAACGTGGTCGCGATCGTGTCGGGCAGCTGGAACCAGCCGGGCTGGAGCGCGCCCGGCGACGTCGACGAGATCGAGGCCGCATTCGCCACCGCGCGCTGGCCCGCGACGGCGCGGATGCTGATCGGCGCGGTCGACGGCTGGCGCAAATGGGCGCTGTTCACCCTGCCCGACCTCGGCCGCTGGAGCGAAGGCGCGGTGACGTTGATCGGCGACGCGGCGCACGCGATGTTGCCATTTGCCGCACAGGGCGCCGGGATGGCGATCGAGGACGCTGTCGTGCTCGCGAAGGCGTTGGGCGACAGCACAGGGGAGAGCACCGCGGGCATTCCCGCCGCGCTCAAGCGCTACGCACGGATGCGGCGCGGACGCGTGCTGAAGGTGCAGCGCATGGCGCGGCAGCAGGGCCGCATCTATCATTTGAGCGGACCGGCGGCGATTGCGCGCGATCTCGCGATCCGCGCCATCGGTCCACAACGCATGCTGGCGCGGCAGGACTGGATCTACGACTGGCGGGCTTGAGAACCACCTCAAGCGAGGTCACCAGCCAGGACCGTTAGTGAACGAGCCCCCGCGGCGCCCGCGGGCCCTTCGCGGCCGGCGAAGGCGCGGCGGGTGTTGCGGCCGCGGGAGTATCCGGCGGGGCTTCATGGCACTTGTTCTTGCGCCAGGCCTCTTCCGCGAGCTTCTGCTGGGCGTGGATCGAGATCAGTTCGTTGCGATAGACCATCTCGGAGACCACGGTACCGCCCACGCCGGTCTGCGCCTTGGCCATCAGCTTTTCCTGATCCGTCGCGCGGGCCGCGAGGCCCGTGCGCTCGGTCTGGAGCTGCTTGCAATCATAGAGGTCGTATCTGGCGGGATCGGCGAATGCCGACGGCATGCTGTCGCCGATCTGTGCACAGCCGGAAACGGCCGCAGCGGAAGCGAGCAGCACAATGACGGCGGCCGCGCGCGACAGCTTCGGGCGGCGTGGGAGACGAACAAACATTCAGCGTTCTTAGTCCGACAGTGTTGAGATTGGCTAAAGCAGCCGCCGGTGTCCGGATTGAGGCCCAATCGCGGCGGCGGCTGCTTATCCCAATGCGGCGAGCTCAAGGCAAATGGAATTGCGGGCCACTTCAGGGACGTGTCGGACGCCAGCGCCATTCACATCGGTAAAAAGAAGCCCCAGGAAGGAAGTGGTGAGAACCGCAAGGATGAGCCAGCGCCGCCGCGGCAAAGAGGCGTCTCCGCAACCACGCCTACGACAACTGAGACGAATTGCCGTTCAAATACAGTGTTGTTCATGTTATGATTCAGCTATGTCGAAGATCAACAAAACACCGCGAACGAAGAGCAAGGGCTTGATCATAGGCCGCAAAGGCTTCGAGAAGATAAGCGCCGTTGAAGGCATCCGAATGTCTCGTGAGATGAAAGCGACCTTCAAGAGCTTCGACAAGACCGCGGCTTCAGCCGAGGCCCGCCGATACGCGATCGTTAAGAAATACGGAAAATAGCGCTCTCGTGCCGCCGTATGATGCCGTCGACGACCACTACTGTTATCCCGGCACCAAGGTCCTCAAGAACCTCAGAAACCTGAAAAGTCAGGCCGCGCTCACCCGGTTCGAGACCGCCATCACAGCCCAACGGTTCGATGAACCGATGCCGACTGGCCTGCTTAGTGTCCGGCATTACCGGGCCGTCCATCATCACCTCTTCCAAGATGTCTACGCCTGGGCCGGCAAGAACCGCACTCTGCGGATGAGCAGGGAGGGAAACGCGTTCTGCTATCCCGAATACATTGATGGCCAGCTGAAGCAAACCTTCGCCAAGCTTCGGCGCGATCAGTATCTCCGCGACCTCTCCGCGGATGACTTCGCCATCCAGGCAGCTGAGTTCCTGAGTATGCTCAACGCCATTCACGCATTTCGTGATGGCAATGGGCGGGCCCAGCTCGCCTTCATGGCTCTTATCGGAGCGAAGGCCGGCCATCCTCTGCATCTGGAACGGCTAAATCCCGCCAATTTCCTGCGGGCCATGATCAGGAGCTTTCACGGCGACAACGGCCAGCTCATCCGGGAATTACGGCGCCTCATCGATTAGATCAATCTTTGCTGGCTGATAGAGCGGTAGATGAATTGGACCGTATTCCCTTTGCTGGAACGCCGTTTGCGCCTTATAGATGGACTGATGCGGGCGTGGCGGAACTGGTAGACGCATCGGACTTAAACCATTGAGTGCCCTTGGGGAAACCCTCGGTGCAGAACTGCTCAAAGTCGGGGAAACCTTCACTGGCAATCCCGAGCCAAGCCTCCGCCAGGAGGAAGGTGTAGAGACTAGACGGGCAGCACCTACAGCGGACATCGCCAGGGTGAAGGGATAGTCCAGACCACGAACGCCGGAACGGCGGCGGCGAAAGCCGAAGTGGTACGAAAATCCGTGGGGCCGCAAGGCCTGTGCCGGTTCGAGTCCGGCCGCCCGCACCACGCACGCGACTGCCATGTCGCGCGGTCAACATGGATACGCCGGGATCGCATCATCGCGTGAGGTCGCTGCTTTCCGGCATCAAAGACGTATCAGCCATTGGCGTCAGCACCGCCCGTAGCCGGATCGGCTTGATCGGCTTGCGCAGGACGGGGATTCCAAGGGCCTTCGCTCCGTCCGACAAGACGGTACTGTCAATGTCGCCGGTCATCAGCACCGCTCTGATCGCGGCGCCGAACTCCACACGAATGCGGTCGATCACGGCGAGGCCATCGTCCTGGCCGCCGAGCCGGTAATCGACCAGCAGGATCACCGCGCGCGGGTCGTCGCTTGCGCGCAGGCAATCGATCGCCTGCTCGGCCGATCGGCAGGACATTGCCGACCAGCCCCAGCTTCGCAGCAATCGTTCAAGCGAGTCGCAAATGAAGTCGTCGTCGTCGACGATGACGACATGCGAGGACTGGCCGGACGACGAGACACGAACTTCACCGCCCTCGTCCGCCGCACTGGCGGCGGCGGCAATGGCAACCGTCAGCCGGAAACTGGAGCCGCGACCGACGGTCGACCCGACCTGAAGCGGCCAATGCAGTCCCGCGCAGATCCTGCGCACGATCGCAAGGCCGAGGCCAAAGCCGTGTTCCGGCGCCCGCTCCTTGTTGTGGATCTGATAATATTCCTTGAAGATATCGTCGTGGTGGGCCTCGGGAATTCCCGGGCCGGTATCCAGCACCCAGATGTCGGCAACAGCTCCCCTGCGCCGCGCACCCAGCAATATCCGGCCACGGGACGTGAACTTGACCGCATTGGAGAGCAGGTTGCTCAAGACCCTCTGGAGCAGCGCGGGGTCGACGCTGACCCAGATCGCGGTCGGCATCACCGTCAGTTGAAGGTTCTTGAGTTCGGCCTCCGGGTAGGCCGCCATGGCCGAACGCTCGAACGCGGCCTGAAGCGGTGTGGCGATCGATTTCGAGTTCGCGATCGCGGCTTCGATCCCCGCCACGCCGAGGATCGCGTTGAACTGGCGGTTCAGATTGTCGACGCAGTCTTCCACCCGGTCGACGATCTGGGTCAGTTCGGGATCGGCGCGAGAGTCCCGCAGCTTCGTCGAGGCGATCGATGCGTAGAACTCCAGGGCCTGCAACGGCTGCCGGAGGTCATGCCCTGCCGCCGTGAAGAAGCGCGTCCTCTCCGCGAGCGTATCGGAGACCAGCCTGGTCTGCTGCTTCTGCAGATCCAGTATCGCTGCAAGTTCGAGCTGCCCCGCGATCGAGCGTTCGCTGTTGCGCCGGCCGACCGCACCGACGAAGCAGATGAAGGGCACCGACAGCGCCAACAGCAATGCAGCAAGGTGCGCTGCCGGTTCCGGTTGAAGCGCCAACCATATCGAAGGCGGGGCAACACCGCACACGACGGTCGCCACCAGGCCTGGGAAGAAAGGGCCGGCGGTGTAAGCGGAAGCGGCGAGCAGGCTGATCAAGCCCCAGAACGGGATCATGACGGAAGCGATCGTCGCCTGCTTGTAGAGCAGGATCGGGCCCAATCCCCACGCCGCGCCGCGCGCACCCGACGCAATGGCCCGCGCCCAGCCCCACCCAAGCAACTCCGCGTCGGGCGGATTGCGCGAATGGAACAGCCGGTCCAGCGTCGTGAGGAAGGCGTCGGAAGCCGCAACGGCCGATAACCACAATAGCGGCCGCTGCCCGCTATCGACACCGACGAACAAAACGCACAGGCCGATGATGAGGACCGCTCCAAGCGTGGAGGACCCCACGACGAAGCGCCTGCTGGTGTGCGCGCGGTAGAGCGCCCTGATGCGACCGTAGCCGATCTCGTCGCGATGGTCGCTGCGCCGAAATTGGTAGGTCAGATCAGACCGCTCTGGATCGCTTTCGCGACTGCCGCCGTTCGATTGTTCGCGTCGAGACGAATGAAGATCTGTCGCCAATGCATCCTCACCGTATTCTCTGAGATCTTTAGTCGATCGGCGATCTGCTTGTCGCTTTGACCGTCGCGCGCGAGCGTCACGACTTCCCATTGCCGCGCGGGCAGGACGTCGAGCGGAGCGGATTGCGCCTCGAGGTCGAACACGATCTGACCATCGAAGATCCTGCCGATGGCGTCCTGGAGCGAATTCGCGCTGCGCTCCTTTGACAGGCACGCAACTCCGCCCAACTGCCTCATCTTGATCGCAACCTCCGGCGTCAGGTCGGCGCAAAGCAATCCAATGGCAACGTCCGGCCACTGCCGGCGCACGTCCTGCAACAGCGAGATGCCGTCTCCGTCGGACAGCCGCCGATCGGCAAGGACGAAGTCGATATCGCGATTGTCATTGAGCAGTTCGAGCGCTGCCGCGTATCCCGAGGCCGTACAGACCGTCAGACCCGGCTCGATCTCCGCGAGCAGGCGCTGCAAGCCATCGCGATAGATTGGATGATCGTCGACGAAGAGTATCGTGGGCATGGAACATCCCGGGGTCGACGTCGGCGCTCGCCTGCATCTCCGACGCTTGAAGTCGATACCTGCTGTTTTCGGTAGGTTGACGTCAATGCACCGATTATTCAAATTAAATTCGAAATTAACCCGATCCTATTCTCGTAATTTTTTCTGCGGACGTTGGCACTGCATTGCAGGCTCAGCGCGGCTGCCGGCGACTCTCAATTGCAAACCCGATGCGGAAGCAACGGGCACGGCCCCGATATTCAATCATGGTGGGAGACATTTTCATGAAGAAGATATTCGTCGTGAAGAAGATTTTTGTCATCAGGACATTTGGAGCGATCGTGGCATCCACGCTGCTCGGGGCCGCAGCGGCGGATGCCTCGCCGTTTTCCGACCAGTTCAACGGCACAACGCTCAACCCCGGCTGGACGGTGACATCTCCGAACCCGGCGTCGAGCGTCGCCCTCGACGGATCCGGTCATCTGGTGATCACCGCCTCCTATCAGAATGGCGGCTCCGATCTATTCACGGGCAGCAATTACAATGCGCCCGTCATCCTGCAATCCGTCGATCCCAACGCGAACTACACGATCACGACATCGCTGTCGTTCAACCCGACCAACAACTACCAGGGCGCGGGCATCCTGCTTGCGACGACGACAAGTCCGTTCACGAGCGCTCTTCAGTTCAATCGAATTGTCGAACGAGCGTTCTATCCCAATGGCGGCGGAAGCATCGTCGAAGGCGCCGGCGGCTCGAACGCCTATTCGAGCGGCACGATCTACCTCGAAGTCTCCAAGGTCGGGAACGTCTACACATCCGCTTACAGCAGCAACGGAATCAACTGGACGACGCTGGGGTCTGAAACAAACACCACGGCCTACACCGAGATCGGCCTGTTCACGCTCCGTCAGCCCTGGGACGGCGTAGCACTCGATTCAGTGGCTTCGTTCGACTCGTTCAACGTCACCAGCGCCGTTCCCGAGCCTTCTACCTGGGCGATGATGATCCTCGGACTGTGCGGCCTCGGTTTGCTTGCCGCACGACGCAGGCAGCCGATCGGCATCGCCGCCGACTGACATCGCCGCTGCAAGTCAGACAAGCCCCGCCGGATTCGGCGGGGTCACGGCTTTGCCGTGTCGTCGGCACGAATGTGGCTCGTTCGCTGCCGGCGCCGATTGGGGGACGCGCACGGACGCCTCGGGCGCCTATGCGAACCCCAGTCCGAGCCGCCTCTCCCGCTTCCAGATTACATGGCACGCATGCCGCTCGCCGTCGATGGCGAGGTCGAAATGGTCGGGAAACCACAGCGGCGAATTCACTTCGATGCAGGCGCCATGGGGCGAGAGATTTCGGACCGTGCAGGGAATCGTCGTGCTGCCGAACTCGATCGCGCCGGACTTGAAGACGCGGCGGCGAGCGTCGGCACGCCGATCGGTGGTCGGCAATGCCTGTTGTGTGCTGGCTGATGTGGGCCTTTGATGGTCGTCGGCCATGACCCTGTCACGTCACGGTAGGTACTTGAGTTGCGGTGAAGTTACGACGCAATGCTAACGAGAACCTTAAGACTGGCCTCATTGAGTTGGCATGCCAGGAGGCCGCCGCGATCTGAGCGCGGTACTTGCGGTATCGCGATGCCTAGATCACCTCATCGTGTCCTCCGGCGACGCCGATTCAACCTGACCTCATCGCGCGGCCGGCGAACGACGTCGCCAAAGAAAAATGGCCGGGGCGACGCCCGGCCATTCGTGTTCGTGAAGCCGCAAGCCTATTCGGACTTGTCGATATTCCAGAAGATCGGCGTCGCCGGGCCGTCAAGCACGCCGGACAGCGACTTCCGCCACGCGCTCGGGCCCTGATACTGACCGAGCGGGATGTAGATGACCTGGTCGTAGGCCTCCTTCTGGATATCCGCCGCGATCTTCTTCTGATCGTCGAGCGACGTCGCGCGGACGAAGGCATCCTTCAGCTGTTCGATCTTCGGATCGTCGGCCCAGCCGAACCATCCGCCATTCTTGCCCTGGCCGCCGATCGAGAGATTGGCGATCGGGTTGGAGACGTCGGCGCTGACCCAGTTGGTGAAGAACATATTCCAGCCGCCGTCCTTCGGAGGCTTCTGGCTGGCGCGGCGGGTCACGACGGTCTGCCAGTCGGTCGCCTGCAGGTCGACCTTGAAGCCGGCGTCACGCAGCTGCTGCGCGACGACGACGGGCTGCGCCTTGAGCGTGGTGACATCGCCGGGCGCCATGATGACGACCGGCGTGCCGTCATAGCCGGACTCGGCGAGCGCCTTCTTGGCCGCAGCCATGTCGCCGCCCTTCAACAACGTCTCGCCGCCGACATTGGTCGCGAACGGCGTATCGCAGATGAAGAAGGCGACGCAGGTCTTGTAATATTTGGGATTGCCGACCAGCGCGTCGAGCACCTGCTTCTGGTTGATCGCCATCAGCGCCGCCTGGCGAACCTTGATGTTGTCGAACGGCGGATAGAGGAAGTTCATGCGGCCGAGCGTCTGGAAGCCGAACTTGTTCAGCGTCTCGACCTTGAGGTCCTTGTCGCCTTCGAGGATCGGCAACATGTCGAACGACGGGTTCTCCAGGAAATCGATGTCGCCGGACTGCAACGCATTCATCGCGGTCTGGGCATCGGCCATGGTGACCCACTCGACGCGGTCGACCTTCACGACCTTGCCGCCCGCGGTCCAGCTCGCCGGCTCCTTGCGCGGCACGTAGTCCTTGTTCTTGACGTAGACCGCCTTCACGCCCGGCTGGAATTCCGCCTGGACGAATTTGAACGGGCCCGAGCCGATCTGCTCCGGAATCGGCTTGTCCGGCGGCGTTTCGGCCAGTCGCTTCGGCATCATGAAGGCGACACGCGACGACGGCTTGCCGATCGAATCCAGCACCAGGCCGTAGGGCTCCTTCAGCTTCAGCGTGATCGTCTTCGCATCGGTGGCCTCGAGGCTCGCCGTGAAGTCCATCAGCTTCTGGCCCATGCCGTCGACCTTGGCCCAGCGCTTCAGCGAAGCGACGCAATCCTCGGCAGTCACCGGCGTGCCGTCGTGCCACTTCAGCCCGTCGCGCAGCGTGAACGTGTAGGTGAGCTTGTCGTCGGACACCTTCCAGTCCGCCATCTGCGGCTGGATCTTGAAGTTGGAGTCGGTCGCCACCAGCGTGTCGTAGACCATGTAACCATGGTCTCGCGTGATGTAGGCCGTGGTCAGGATCGGATCGATGACGCGCAGATCCGAATGCATCACCGCGGTGATGGTCTTGTCCGCGGCCATGGCCTGTTGCGTAAACGATAGTTGCTGCGGCGCGAACGACAGCGCGACCGCCGTCAACGCCGCCGCGAACGTGCGGCGCTTCCAACGCGAGATAGGGAACATGGAATCTCTCCTGACGTGTAACTGGTCAAAGCCGGCTTATTCGTTATGCACGCGGTTCGTTATTTAGGCGAACTAACATGCTGTATGGCTTGTGAAATCGAGACTTGCACCAAGCGCAAAGCGCGTCAATCGGTTTCGGGCAGCATCAAACGTATACGAACGAATGAACGAGAAGCCTGGTGCATTTTGACTTTACAAAGTCGTCGCCTGAGCTTTTCGTGCGACACGCATGCGCGCAGGTACGGAATAAGCGCAGTCACGCGATCAGAACAACAAGAGAGAAACGACATGAACCCAGCCAACCTCCCCTTTGATTCCGAAGCCATGTTGCAAGGCCTGCGCGGCTGGGTGGAATGCGAGAGCCCGACCTGGGACGCTGCCGCGGTCGAGCGCATGCTCGATCTCGCCGCGCGCGAGATGGCGATCATGGGTGCGACGATCGAACGCATCGCGGGACGCCAGGGCTTCGCGGGCTGCGTGCGCGCCCGCTTTCCCCATCCCAAGCAAGGCCAGCCCGGCATCCTGATCGCCGGCCACCTCGACACCGTGCACCCGGTCGGCACCATAGAGAAGCTGAAGTGGCGGCGCGAAGGCGACAAATGCTTCGGGCCCGGCATCTTCGACATGAAGGGCGGCAACTATCTGTCGATCGAGGCCATCAGGCAACTCGCCCGCGCCTCCTTTACGACGCCGCTGCCGATCACCGTGCTGTTCACGCCAGATGAAGAGGTCGGCACGCCGTCGACCCGCGACATCATCGAGGCCGAAGCCGCACGCAACAAATATGTGCTGGTGCCCGAGCCCGGCCGGCCGAACAACGGCGTCGTCACCGGCCGCTACGCGATCGCGCGCTTCAATCTCGAAGCCACCGGCAAGCCGAGCCATGCCGGTGCGACGCTGTCCTCCGGTCGTTCCGCGATCCGGGAAATGGCCCGGCAAATCATCGCCATCGACGGCATGACCACCGACGACTGCACCTTCTCGGTCGGCGTCGTGCATGGCGGCCAGTGGGTCAATTGCGTTGCCACCACCTGCTCCGGCGAGGCGCTCAGCATGGCCAAGCGCCAGGCCGATCTCGACCGCGGCGTCGAGCGCATGCTGGCCCTGTCGGGCACCGCCAACGACGTGACCTTCAAGGTGACGCGCGGCGTCACGCGCCCGGTATGGGAGCCGGACGCCGGCACCATGGCGCTGTATGAAAAGGCAAAAGGCCTCGCGGCGGCGATGGGCTTCGATCTGCCGCACGGCAGCGCCGGCGGCGGATCGGACGGCAACTTCACCGGCGCGATGGGCATCCCAACCCTCGACGGGCTCGGCGTTCGCGGCGCTGATGCGCATACGCTCAACGAGCATATCGAAGTCGAGAGCCTCGCCGAGCGCGGCCGCCTGATGGCGGCACTGCTCGCAACGCTGGACTGACGTCGATTGCACTGCACAACACGTTGGCACTGCCGGACCGAAATTTAGCCTTGTCCAGTTTTGAGGCTTCGCCTACGGTCCGGCCGTCCAATACGACGATGCGGGAGAGATCGAGGCGACAACATCTGATGTTGTTGGCTTCGGCGCCGACGGAGCAACCGCCCCGGAAACTCTCAGGCAAAAGGACTGTATCGTCAGGACGATCTGGAGAGAGACGAACATGGCCGCACATCAAGGGCCATGACGTCCACCGAAGGGGATAGTTCGTGATCGGGCGCAGGCCCGATGCGGATCAAGCTCTCAGGTACCGTGACAGATGGGGCGCCGATGCCGGTTTCACCGGCGGTTCGGCGACTCTAACCCGCGGGAGCCTGAAGACCACCATGCCACACATCGCGATCATTGGCGCCGGCATCACCGGCGTGACGACGGCCTATGCCCTGCTCGAACGCGGCTACGAGGTGACGGTCCTCGACCGGCATCGCTACGCCGGGATGGAAACCTCGTTCGCCAATGGCGGACAGCTTTCGGCCAGCAACGCCGAAGTCTGGAACAGCGCCACGACCATTCTCAAGGGACTGCGCTGGATGCTCAGGAGCGACGCGCCGCTCCTGATGAATCCGAAGCCGAGCTGGCACAAATATTCCTGGATCGGCGAGTTCGTGGGTGGCATCGCGCGTTATCGCTCCAACACCATCGAGACCACGCGGCTCGCGATCGAAGCCCGCAAGCATCTGTTCTCGATCGCCCAACGCGAGAACATCGCCTTTGACCTCGAGCGCCGCGGCATCCTTCACGTCTATCACGACAAGGATGGCTTCGACGCGGGCCTGCGGGTCAACACGCTGCTGCAACAAGGCGGGCTCGATCGCCGGCCGGTAACGGCGGATGAAATCCGCGGCATCGAGCCGGCCCTACAAACCGCCTGCTATGGCGGCTTCTTCACGCCGTCGGATGCGACCGGCGATATCCACAAGTTCACGCGCGGCCTCGCCGATGCCTGCGCCCGCCGCGGCGCGAGCTTCGTCCACGAAGCTGATGTCGACACCATCGCGCGTGGTGATGATGGTTTTCGCATCGGCTGGAACGAAGCCGCCGCGCAGGACGCCGGCGTTGCGACGCGACACGACTTGCATGCCGACGGCATCGTGATTTGCGCCGGCGTGGCGAGCCGCCATTTCGCGGGCCTGCTCAACGACCGTGTCAATGTCTATCCGGTGAAGGGCTATTCGATCACCGTGCAACTCGATGCGCCGCGCAGCCGCGACGCCGCGCCGACCGTGAGCCTGCTCGACGAGGCCGCCAAGATCGTGACCAGCCGGCTCGGTGCCGATCGCTTCCGCGTCGCGGGCACGGCCGAGTTCAACGGCTTCAACCGCGACATCAGGGCCGATCGCATCCAGCCGCTGGTGGACTGGGTGCGGCATCATTTCCCAGGGATCGACACCTCGAAGGTCGTGCCATGGGCGGGCCTGCGCCCGATGATGCCGAACATGATGCCGGTGGTCCGCGCCGGACGGATTCCGGGCGTGTTCTACAACACCGGCCATGGCCATCTCGGCTGGACGTTGTCGGCCGCGACGGCACAGACGATCGCCGCGGCGATCGACGACTGGCGCGACCTCGACGCGCCTTCAATGGTGCCCTCACAGTGCGATGCGACCGAGACCGCACGCGCAGCTTTCCCCCAATAATCCGGCCGGAGAGGAAGAATATGAGCGTATTTGCGTGTGGCCAAGTCGGAATTCGCTGAGAAACGCCGTTTGACAAGGACTAGCGTTATGATGAGAAAAAGGCTTCAGCGCGGGAGGGGACAATGCGCATCGAGCTAGCGGGCACGCGCGGCAACGCGGTGCGTCGCGCGACCGTGGACGGCACGTATGTCGACGGCGGTCGTTTCCGCGAAGAAATATCCAAACTCGCCACCGGCGCGCATCGCGCTCACCTGCGCCGCTTCTCCGAAACGCTCAACGCTCTCGCTCATGCACCGGGCTTCACGAAAGGCGCGACATGACGACCGGGACGCTGACCAAGCCGGCGCAGATTGCCGCAGAGCTGTGCGCGGCCGTCGACCGAAACTTCGACGATCAGATCGCGTTCCTGTCGCGCATGGTCCAGTTCCGCAGCTTGCGTGGACAAGAAGCGCCGCAGCAACATTGGCTGGCCGAGCAATTCGCTAAGCGTCGCTACGACGTCGATACGTTCAGCCTTGCGGACGTCAACCTGATGAGCCATCCGAAGGCTGCACCAATGGACGGCATCGATCTTGCCGGATCGCAGCAGGTGGTTGCTACGCTCGACAGCAAAGGCAGTGGGCGCAGCCTGATCCTGCAAGGTCATATCGACGTGGTGCCGGAAGGGCCGGCTGACCTTTGGGACCAGCCGCCGTTCTCGGGCGCCGTGCAGAACGGCTGGATGTTCGGGCGTGGCGCGCAAGATATGAAGGCCGGCGTCTCGGCCATGATCTTCGCGCTCGATGCGATCCGCGACGCGGGGTATGCCCCGGCCGGGCGCATCCATCTGCAAACCGTGACCGAGGAAGAGAGCACCGGCAACGGCGCCTTGTCGACGTTGATGCGCGGCTATCGCGCCGACGCCTGCCTCATTCCCGAGCCGACCGGACATACGCTCACACGCGCCCAGGTCGGCGCCGTCTGGTTTCGGCTGCGTGTCCGCGGCACCCCGGTGCATGTCGCCTATTCCGAGTCCGGCACGAGCGCCATCCTGTCGGCGATGCATCTGGTGCGCGCATTTCAGGATTACACCAAGGCGCTCAATGCCCGGGCGCTCGACAACAGCTGGTTCCGCAACGTCAAGAACCCGATCAAGTTCAACGTCGGCATCATCAAGGGCGGCGATTGGGCGAGTTCGACCGCAGCCTGGTGCGAACTTGAT
Organism: Bradyrhizobium sp. UBA2491; assembly: GCF_002341725.1. Classification (NCBI taxonomy): domain Bacteria; kingdom Pseudomonadati; phylum Pseudomonadota; class Alphaproteobacteria; order Hyphomicrobiales; family Nitrobacteraceae; genus Bradyrhizobium; species Bradyrhizobium sp. UBA2491. Next base: position 76,309 of record NZ_DDOP01000050.1, on the reverse strand, counting down.
TGCCGGCTCGGTCTGCTGCCGGGCGAAACGCCGCAGCAGGCGATGCGCGGCATCGAGGAATGCCTGACTGAGGCGCACAAGGCCGACGAGTTCCTGTCCGGCAATCCGGCGGAGCTGGTGTGGAGCGGTTTTCAGGCGGACGCAGCGGTGTGCGAACCGGGCAGCGAAGCGGAAGCAGCTCTGTCTGCGGCCCATCACTCCGTCTTCCAGGCTCCGATGCAAGAGCGCCTGTCGACGGCCGTCAACGACACCCGCTACTATTGCGTCGACTACGGCATCCCTGCCCTTTGTTATGGTCCTTACGGCATTGGCCCGCACGCGTTCAACGAACGCGTCGAGCTCGACAGTCTTCGCAAGACAACGCAGAGCATCGCACTGTTCGTGGCCAATTGGTGCGGCGTGACGAGAGCGTAAATCGACGTGCCGTTTCAGCTCGGTGGCACGTCACGACGAGTGCAATTCGAAATAGCAGCTTCAGACCAGGGAGGCCCCGACGGCCTGAACCGCGCCTTGATATAACGTCGCCATTGGCACAGTATTTGCCTGCAAATTCATCACGTTCGCGCTAGCTTGAGACGAGACGCAGAAGCGCATGAGACACATCACGGGGACACCATGAGTATGATGCGGCCCAGCCTTCGCTTCGCACCATTAGACGGCAGGAGATAGCAGCGATGATCGGCTATCTCATCCGCCGCATCCTCGCCGCCATTCCCGTGATGGGCGTGGTGGCGCTGTTCGTGTTCCTGTTGCTGCGGCTGACGCCGGGCGACCCGGCGGCGATCCTCGCCGGCGACAATGCGACACCGGAACAGCTCGATCGCATCCGCACCTCGCTTGGTCTCAACGAGCCGATCTACATCCAGTTCTACACCTGGGTCGCCAAGCTGCTGCATGGCGACCTTGGCGTCTCCCTGATCTCGAACAAGCCGATCCTCGAGATGATCGGGCCGCGCCTCGAGCCGTCGATCTCGGTCGCGCTCGCCACCATCATCCTCTCGATCCTGGTGGCGGTGCCGCTCGGCGTGATCGCGGCGTGGAAGCACGGCACCTGGATCGACCGCTGCGTGATGGGGCTGTCGGTGCTCGGCTTCTCGGTGCCGGTGTTCGTGATCGGCTACGTGCTGATCCAGGTGTTTGCGATCTACCCGTTCCGCTGGGTGCCGGTGCAGGGCTTCAAGAGCATCTCGGCCGGCTTCGGTCCGTTCTTCGAGCGCATCATCCTGCCGACCTGTACCCTCTCCTTCATCTATGTCGCGCTGATCGCGCGCATGACGCGCGCCTCGATGCTCGACGTGCTGGGCGAGGATTACGTGCGCACGGCGCGGGCCAAGGGCATCGGCGAGACCGGCGTGCTGCTGCGCCATGCGCTGCGCAACGCCGCGGTTCCGGTCATCACCGTGATCGGCTCCGGCTTCGCACTGCTGATCTCCGGCGTCGTCGTCACCGAGAGCGTGTTCAACCTGCCCGGCATCGGCCGCCTCACCGTCGATGCGGTGCTGGCGCGCGACTATCCGGTGATCCAGGCCATGATCCTGTTGACGTCGGGCATCTATGTCGGCGTCAATTTGTTGATCGACGTTGCCTACACCCTGCTCGATCCTCGTATCCGGTACTGAGCAATGGCGATCGAAACCCTTCCCGAATCCACCATCCCCGTCACCCGGCCGTTCCGCGTCAGGTTCGGCTTCCTGACGTCGACGCCGATCATCGCGGTTGCGACGATCTGCCTTGCCCTCATCATCCTGATGGCGATCTTCGCGCCGCTGCTGGCGCCGCACGATCCCCTGCTGCTGACGCCATCGCAGCGGCTAAAGCCGTCGAGCGCGCAATATCTGCTCGGCTCCGACGCCTATGGACGCGACCTGTTGTCGCGCGTCATCTACGGCGCGCGGATCTCGCTGGTGATCGGGCTCGGCGCCGCCGTCTGCTCGATCGCCATCGGACTCCTGATCGGCCTCGTCGCCGGCTTCTTCCGCTGGGTCGATGCGGTGCTGATGCGCGTGATGGACGGCCTGATGGCAATCCCCGCCATCCTGCTCGCGATCGCCGTGGTGTCGCTGTCCGGCGCCAGCATCTGGACCGTGATGGTCGCGATCACCATCCCCGAGATCCCGCGCGTGGCGCGGCTGGTGCGCTCGGTGGTGCTGACCGCGCGCGAGGAGCCCTATGTCGAGGCCGCGATCTCGCTCGGCTCCAGCCTGCCGAAGATCATGTGGCGGCATCTGATGCCGAACACCATTGCGCCGCTGATCGTGCAAGGCACCTACGTCTGCGCATCCGCGATCCTGACCGAGGCGATCCTCTCGTTCCTCGGCGCCGGCATCTCGCCGGAAACGCCGACCTGGGGCAACATCATGGCCGAGGGCCGCGCCTACTTTCAGGTCAAGCCATCGCTGATCTTCTGGCCGGGACTTCTGCTCTCGATCGCCATTCTCAGCATCAATCTGATCGGCGACGCCGCCCGCGACGCGCTCGATCCCCGCATGAAGCAGCGTGAGGGCAAGTGACCGCAACCAACTCCTCCAACGTCGTCCTCGACATCAACAATCTCGTCGTCGGTCTCGGCCGCAAGGCGGACGCGCATCGCATCATCGACGACCTGTCGTTGCAGGTCCGCGAAGGCGAGACGCTGTGCCTAGTCGGCGAAAGCGGCTCGGGCAAGTCGGTGACCTCGCTCACCACGATGGGGCTGTTGCAGAAGGGGACGCTGGTGCCCTCGGGCGGCAGCGTCAAGCTGGTCGGTGAGGAACTGCTCACGGCCAGCGACCGCCGGCTGCGCCAACTCCGCGCCACCCGAATGGCGATGATCTTCCAGGAGCCGATGACCGCGCTCAATCCGGTGGTGCCGGTCGGCCGCCAGATCGACGAGGTGCTGCGCGCCCATACCGATCTCGATGCCCGCGCGCGGCGCCGGAAGATCCTGGCGATGATGGAACATGTCCGGCTGCCGGATGTGGAGCGCATCTTCTCCTCCTACCCGCACCGCCTGTCGGGCGGACAGCGCCAGCGCATCATGATCGCAATGGCGCTGGTGCTGGAACCGAAGCTGCTGATCGCGGACGAGCCGACCACGGCGCTCGACGTGACAACCCAGAAACAAATCCTCACCCTGATCCGCGACCTGCAACGCGATCATGGCACCGCTGTCCTGTTCATCACCCACGACATGGGCGTGGTGGCCGAGATCGCCGACCGCGTCGCGGTGATGCGGCACGGCCGGCTGGTTGAAGCCGGACCGCTACAGGACGTGCTGCGCAACCCGAAGATGGACTACACCCGCAACCTGCTGTCCTCGGTGCCGAGCCTCGTGCCGCGCGCACCGCGGCCGGAAACATCGGAGCCGGTGGTGCTGGAGGCCAATGAGCTCAGCAAGGTCTACCGGGAGCGGTCGCTGTACGGCAAAGCCCGCGAGGTCGCCGCCGCCAGCAACGTCACGCTCACTTTGCGCAAGGGCCGCACGCTCGGCATCGTCGGCGAAAGCGGCTCCGGCAAGTCGACGGTGGCACGCTGCATCGTCCGCCTGATCGATCCGACGTCGGGCGGGGTGCGGCTGGCCGGCCGCGAGATTTCCGACCTGTCACGCCGGCTGCTACAGCCGCATCGGCAGAAGATCCAGATCATCTTCCAGGACCCCTACCGCTCGCTCAACCCGCGCGTCACCGTCGGCGAGAGCATCGCGGAAGGCCCGATCAATTACGGCATGCCGCGCAAGGACGCGCTGGCGCGGGCCCGCGAACTGCTCGAGCTGGTCCATTTGCCGCCCGACGCCATCTCGCGCTATCCCCACCAGTTCTCCGGCGGCCAGCGTCAGCGCATCGCGATCGCGCGGGCGCTCGCGCTCGATCCCGACGTGCTGGTGGCCGACGAGGCGGTGTCCGCGCTCGACGTCTCGGTGCAGGCGCAGGTTCTGAACCTGCTCGACGAGATCCAGTCTCGGCTCGGCATCGCGCTGCTGTTCATCACGCATGACCTGCGCGTCGCCGCGCAGATTTGCGACGACGTCGCCGTGATGCAGCGTGGCCGCGTCGTGGAACAGGGACCGGCGGCGGAGGTGTTGACCAATCCGCAGCAGGCCTATACCCGCGCGCTGCTCGATGCCGCTCCCGGGCGCGGCTGGGACTTCGCCAACTTCCGCCCGGTTTCGGAAGGCATTGGGGCGACGGCCTAGTCTTTAGCCTTATGCCTTTAGCCTCATGCCCTGGCTCTGAGCCTTTCAATACGCCCATAGGGCATGCAAATCCGGAAGTGCTCCCCGGCTTGCGCTTGGCGCGACGACACGCTTAACGTCGCGCGCTAGAGCGTGACCTGGAAAGCGAACACCGGCTTTCGAAAGATCATACTCAAACTGAAAAGGCCAGATGATGCGATTGCTTCCAAATCGCATCATGAGCGAAGAAACGTGTCGAGACCAACTTGATGACCCGCATTGCCGTCGGCGGCTTCCTGCACGAGACCAACACCTTCGCACCGACGAAGGCGACTTATGACGACTTCGTGCACGGCGGCGGCTGGCCGTCGATGACGCGTGGCGCCGACGTGCTCAAGGTGATGCGCAAGATCAATGTGGGTCTTGCCGGCTTCGTCGAGGCCGTGGAAGCCAATGGCTGGGAGCTGGTGCCGACGCTTTTCGCCGCAGCTAGTCCATCGGCGCATGTCAGCAAGGACGCCTACGAGCGGATCGTGACGGAAATGGTCAACGGCATTGTCGCGGCCGGGCCGATCGACGCGGTCTATCTCGACCTGCACGGCGCCATGGTCACCGAGCATCATGACGATGGCGAAGGTGAAACCCTCGCCCGCGTGCGCAAGGCGATCGGCCGCGACCTGCCGCTGGTGGTAAGCCTCGATCTGCATGCCAACGTCTCGCCTGAGATGATCGAACATGCCGACGCGCTGATCGCCTACCGCACCTACCCGCATGTCGACATGGCCGACACCGGCCGGGCCTGCGCCAGGCATCTGGCGTTGATGCTCAAGTCCGGGCAGCGCTTTGCAAAGGCATTCCGGCAATTGCCGTTCCTGATCCCGATCAGCTGGCAATGCACCAACGACCAGCCGACCCAAGGCATCTACCAGAAGCTTGCCGCGCTCGAGAGCGACGCCGTGCCGACGCTGTCGTTCGCGCCGGGCTTCCCGGCCGCCGATTTCAGGGATTGCGGGCCGAGCGTGTTCGCCTATGGCCGGACCCAGGCCGATGCGGATGCGGCCGCCGACAAGGTCGTCGCCCTGGTCGAGGGCCATGAGGACGATTTCGACGGCCGGATCTACTCGCCCGACGAGGGCGTGCAGCTCGCGATGGAGCTCGCGAAGTCGGCGAGCAAGCCGATCATCATCGCCGACACCCAGGACAATCCCGGCGCCGGCGGCGATTCCGACACCACAGGCATGCTGCGCGCGCTGGTGCGCAACCGGGCGAGCGCCGCGACCGGTGTGATCTACGATCCGCAATCGGCCAAGGCCGCGCATGCGGCCGGGATCGGCGCCACCGTCACGCTGGCGCTCGGCGGCAAGTCCGGCATTCCCGGCGACGCGCCGTACAAGGAGACCTTCGTCGTCGAGCAGCTCTCGGACGGCAAGTTCGTCGCGCCCGGTCCGTATTTCGGCGGCCGCGACATGGACATGGGCCCCTCGGCCTGCCTGCGGGTCGGCGACGTCCGGGTCGTGGTCGGCTCCTACAAGGCCCAGCTTGCCGACCAGTCGATGTACCGCTATGTCGGCATCGAGCCGACCGCGCAGAAGATCCTGGTCAACAAGAGCTCGGTGCATTTCCGCGCCGATTTCGAGCCGATCGCGGAGAAACTGCTGATCTGCGCCGCCCCCGGCGCGATGCCGGCCGATACCGCCACGCTGCCGTGGAAACATTTACGTCCCGGCATTCGTATCAGACCAAACGGCCCCGTTTTTACACCCACCTCCCCATCACGCACCAACGGATAGAGAGCCATGCCGACCATTGAGCGCATCGACAGTTTTGCCGACGAACTCACCGCCATCAGACGGGATCTGCATGCGCATCCCGAGATCGGCTTCGAGGAGGTCCGCACCTCGGGCATCGTCGCCGACAAGCTCGCGAGCTGGGGCATCGAGGTGCATCGCGGCCTCGGCGGCACCGGCGTGGTCGGTGTGCTCAAGGGCAAGGGCAGCAGCAGCAAGAAGATCGGCCTGCGCGCCGACATGGACGCGCTGCCGATGGAGGAGAACACCAATCTGAAGTGGCGTTCCACGATTCCCGGCCGCTTCCACGGCTGCGGCCATGACGGCCACACCACGATGCTGCTCGGCTCGGCGCGCTATCTCGCCGAGACCCGCAATTTCGACGGCACCGTGCACTTCATCTTCCAGCCGGCCGAAGAAGGCCTCGGCGGCGCGCGCGCGATGATCAAGGACGGCCTGTTCAAGCAGTTCCCCTGCGACGAGGTCTATGGCCTGCACAACGCGCCCGACCTCAACCATGGCGAGATCGCGATCCTGCCGGGCCCGGCGATGGCCGCGGCCGACTTCTTCGACATCAGGATCCAGGGCTATGGCGCCCACGGCGCGATGCCGGAACGCTCCAAGGACGCGGTCGTGATCGCGATGACGCTCGGACAGGCGTTGCAGTCGATCGTCAGCCGCAACGTCGATCCGCTGCAGGCCGCCGTGCTGTCGATCACCCAGATCCATTCCGGCTCGGCCTACAACGTCATTCCCGGCGACGCCTGGATGTGCGGCACGGTGCGCTGCTTCTCCGAGGAGATCCGCGAGCTGATCCGCAAGCGCATGCGCGAGATCTGCACCGGCTTTGCCGCCGCGTATGGCGCCGAGATCTCCGTTGAGATCCGCGACGGCTTCAGCGTGCTGGTCAATCAGGAGGAGCAGTCCCGCGTCGTCGAGGAAGTCGCGCGCACCGTTGTCGATCCGGCAAAGGTGATCACCCGCTCGACGCCCAAGATGGGCAGCGAGGATTTCGCAGACATGATGCAGGCCGTTCCCGGTGCGTATTTCTGGGTCGGCCATGACGGTTCAGTGCCCGTGCACAATCCCGGTTACGTTCTCGACGACAAGATCCTGCCGATCGGCGCCAGCATGTTCGCCCGCATCATCGAGAAACGTATGCCGGCAGGTGCCCATGCATAAGCCGAAACAGGACACCATCACATCGCTGCACGATCTCTCGGCCGTCGACCTGCTCGCGGGCTATCGCGCCAAGCAGTTCTCGCCTTCCGAGGTGCTGGAGGAGATCATCTCCCAGGTCGCGACCTGGGAGCCGCAGATCAAGGCACTGTATCTGTACGACCCTGACGGCGCGCGGAAAGTCGCCAAGGCCTCGACTGAGCGCTGGCAGCAGGCCGAGCCGGCCGGCACGCTCGACGGCGTGCCCGTCACCATCAAGGATAACGTCGCGACCAAGGGCCAGCCGGTGCCGCTCGGCGCCGCGAGCGTCAAGCCCGTGCCCGCCGAGAAAGACGCGCCGCCTGCCGCGCGGTTGCGCGAAGCCGGCTGCGTGATCTTCTCCAAGACCACGATGCCGGACTACGGCATGCTGTCGTCCGGACTGTCGTCGTTCCATCCCCTCACCCGCAATCCCTGGGACGTCAGCAAGAACCCCGGCGGCTCGAGCGCCGGCGCCGGCGCCGCGGGTGCTGCCGGTTATGGCCCGCTGCATCTCGGCACCGACATCGGCGGCTCGGTGCGGCTACCGGCCGCCTGGTGCGGCCTCGTCGCGCTGAAGCCGAGCCTCGGCCGCGTACCGATCGACCCACCCTATGTCGGCCGCGTCGCCGGCCCGATGACCCGCACCGTCGATGACGCCGCGTTGATGATGAGCGTGCTGTCGCGTCCCGATCGCCGCGACGGCATGAGCCTGCCGGCACTCGAAGTGAACTGGAAGGCGCTGGAGAAGTCGCCGCGCAAGCTGCGGATCGGCCTGATGCTCGATGCCGGCTCCGGCCAGAAGGTCGAGAAGGAGGTTCGCGAGATTGTGGTCAAGGCGGCGAAGGCGTTCGAGTCCGCCGGCGCCGTCATCACCGAGATCGACGGCATCCTGACGCCCGAGATGCTCGAGGGGCTCGACCATTTCTGGCGCGCCCGGACCTGGGACGAGCTGTCGAAACTGCCGCAGGCCGATCGCGGCAAGACGCTGCCCTATATCCTCAACTGGGCCGAGGCCGGCGCAAAGCTCTCCGGCGTCGACGTGGTTCGCGGCTTCAACCAGACGATGGCGATCCGCGCCGCCGCCGCAAAACTGTTCTGCGAGGTCGACTACGTGATCTCGCCGGTATCGCCGGTGGTGAACTTCCCGGCGGAGTTCGCGGCACCACTCAACGATCCGGCAAAGCCGTTCGAGCACATCTGCTTTACCGTGCCGTGGAATATGTCGGAGAATCCGGCGCTGTCGATCAACGGCGGCTACGACAAGAAGGGCTTTCCGATCGGCGTCCAGATCATCGGCCGCCGCTTCGACGACATCGGCGTGCTCGGCATGGGCAAGGCGTTCGAGGGCCTGCGCGGCCCGCAAAAACCGTGGCCGGCGCCGCCGAAGAAGTAGCGCCTCAACACAAGTCGCGATGCGCGGAACCAGGCCGCGCATCCGACTTCTTCACAAGGGATGATTGCCGGGTTAACTGGATGGAGACGCGCGCCAGCGCCGTTCATTCAAGAAACCGAGAGGAAATCATCCCCATGGCGTACGAGACGATCAAGTACGAGGTCGCCGAGCAGATCCTGACCATCACGCTGAACCGGCCCGACAAGCTCAACGCCTTCAACGCCACGATGCAGCAGGAGCTGATCGACGCGTTCGACAAAGCCGACAAGGACGACGACGTCAGGGCAATCATCGTGACCGGCGAAGGCCGCGGCTTCTGCGCCGGCGCCGACCTCTCCTCCGGCGCCAACACCTTCGACCGCGATGCGCGGCGCGGGCCGGTCAAGCGCAATGCCGATGGCAGCGTCGACTACAGCGATCCGCAGGTGCGCGACGGCGGCGGCCAGGTGACGCTGCGCATCTTCAAGTGCCTGAAGCCCGTCATCGCGGCGGTGAACGGTCCCGCCGTCGGCATCGGCGTCACCATGCAGCTGGCGATGGACATCCGCATCGCGTCGGAAGCCGCACGCTTCGGCTTCGTGTTCTCCCAGCGCGGCATCGTGCCGGAGGCCGCCTCGAGCTGGTTCCTGCCGCGCATCGTCGGCATCTCGCAGGCGCTGGAATGGTGCTACTCGGGCCGCGTCTTCCCGGCGCAGGAAGCCCTCGCCGGCCGTCTCGTGAGCAAGGTGGTGCCGCCGGATGACCTGCTGCCGACCGCGCGTGCGCTGGCCAAGGAGTTCGCGGCCAAGACCGCGCCGGTGTCGGTGGCGCTGATCCGCCAGATGATGTGGCGCATGATGGGCGCCGACGATCCGATGGAAGCGCACAAGGTCGACAGCCGCGGCATCTATGCCCGCGGCCGCTCCGACGACGTCAAGGAAGGCGTGGTCGCGTTCCTGGAGAAGCGCCCCGCGCAGTTCAAGAACAAGGTGTCGTCGGACATGCCCGACTATTTCCCGTGGTGGCAAGAGCGCGAGTATAAGTGAGCGAACGGCGTCCCCCGACGTCCACACTTGACGGCGTCGTCCTGCTGCACGGCATCAGCAGGACGGCGCGCTCGTTTCGCAGGATGGAGCTGGCGCTGCGAGACGCCGGCTTTGCCACCCTCAACCTCGACTATGACAGCCGACGCAAGCCGCTCGGCACGCTGGCCGAGGATATTGACCCGTCGATCGTTCGTTTCGCCGATAGCCTCGATGGCTCGGTGCATTTCGTCTGTCATTCGATGGGCGGCCTGCTGGCCCGCGTGTACCTCGCACGACACCGCCCCGCCCGGCTCGGCCGCGTCGTGATGCTGGGCACGCCGAACGGCGGCAGCGAGATCGCCGACCGCCTGAAGAACCTCACAGCCTATCGCGCCTTTTTCGGCCCGGCCGGGCAACAGCTCGTCACCCGCCGCGATGCCGCGACCAGCGCGCTGTTGCCCGCCATCGATTATGAGGCCGGCATCATCGCGGGCAACCGCTCGGTCTATCCTATCACGTCGATGGGCCTGCCGCGGCCGCATGACGGCCGGGTGTCGGTCGCCAACACCAGGCTCGACGGTATGGCCGACCATATCGTGATCCGCACCTCGCATCCCTGGCTGGTACGCAACAGGGAGGCGATCACGCAGACGATTGCGTTCTTGCGAGAGGGAAAGTTCGCAACGACGTAACCGTCATTGCGAGGAGCGAAGCGACGAAGCAATCCATACTGCCCACACACGGTGAGCATGGATTGCTTCGCTCCGCTCGCAATGACGGTTATCGAGTGATCAGCGCCACGCGGCCGATCGCCTTGCGTTCGATCAACAGCCGCATCGCCTTGGCGTAGTCCTCCAGCGGCAGCCGGTGTGAGATATTTGGCCGCACCCGGCCGGCCTCGGCCCATTCGTTCAGCGCCTTGAACCTGACCTCGCCGAGCGCGGGATCCTTCCGCACCGCCTCGCCGGCACGCACGCCGAGCACGCTGGCGCCCTTGATCATCAGCAGGTTGGTGCGGGCAAGGCCGATGCCGCCGGTGAAGCCGACGATGAGGATCCGCGCGCCCCAGTTGATGCAGCGCATCGAGCTCTCGAACACCTCGCCGCCAACCGGATCGAACACGAGGTCGGCGCCGCGGCCATCGGTGAGACGTTTCACCGCATCGCGGAACGGCTCGCGCGCATACAGCACGAGATGATCCGCGCCGCGTTGCCTGGCGATCGCCAGCTTCTCCTCGGATGATGCCGCCGCGATCACGGTGGCACCGAGCAGCTTGCCGATCTCGACCGCGGCAAGCCCGACGCCGCCGCCGGCACCGTGCACCAGCAGCACCTCGCCCGGCTTGATCTGACCGCGGTCGATCAGCGCGTGATACGCGGTGCCGTGCGCGGCCAGGAAGGTCGCGCCCTCGGCATAGTCGAAGGTCGACGGTATCGGCACCAGTTGCGACGGCGTTGCGACGGTCTCGTCGCAATAGGCGCCGTGGCGCATCTTGACGATCACCTTGTCGCCGACCGCGACACCTGAGGCATCATTGACCTCGACGACATCGCCGGCCGCTTCCGAACCCGGCGTGAACGGCAGCGGCGGCTTGAGCTGGTACTCGCCGGCAGCCATCAGGATGTCGGGGAAATTGATTCCGGCGGCACGGATCGCAACGCGCGCCTCGCCCGGCTTCAACGGCACCGAGGCAAAGCTTTCCAGTTGCAGGCGCTCGGGCGGCCCGAGCTCGCGGCAGACAACGGCTTTCGGCATCAGGCGGCCCGTGCCTTGAGGCGTGCCAGCGCCTCCCGGATCAACGGCAGGCGGTCGTTGCCGAAATACATGTCGGTCTTGTCGAGATAGATCGTGGGTGAGCCGAATGCGCCGCGCGCTACCGCCTCTTCGGTATTGGCCTTGAGCTGATCCTTGATGGCCTGGTCGCCGATGCCGGCAAAGAACTTTGCGGGATCGATCCCGGTTTTGGTGCAGATCTCGGTCAGCACCGCATCCTGCGAGATGTCCTTGTCGTCGCCCCAATAGGTCTCGAACACGGCGCGCGCGAACGGCACCATCTTGTCGTTGCCGAGCCAGATGCAACCGCGCATCGCCTTGACGCTGTTCACCGGAAACACGGTCGGCGGCATCTTGATCGCAAGACCGGCCGAGCGCGCCCAGTCGGAGAGATCCTTCTTCATGTAGCGCGCCTTCAGCGGCACCGGCGTTTCGCGCTGCGCGTAGACCGAGGGATTGACGGTGTTGAAGATGCCGCCGACCAGAATCGGCCGCCAGGTGATCGGAGCGTCGAACTCCTTGGCGATCGGCTGGATGTTATGCCAGGCCAGGTAAGTCCACGGGCTGGAGCAGTCGAAGAAGAATTCGATCATGGGCGTTTCCTTAGGTTGGTGTTGTCTCACTTTCGTCATTCCGGGGCGCGCCGCTTGGCGCGAGCCCGGAATCCATACTCACGATGGTGGTTATGGATTCCGGGCTCGTCGCTGCGCGTCGCCCCGGAATGACAAAATATCATTTCTTCTCGACCAGCTCCTTGGCACGCTGGCCGAACATGTTCTTGCGCGATTCCTCGTCGAACGGCTCCTTGACGAACTTCCCGATCGCAAGACCCGCCTGCACCTGCGGCCGGGCCCGAACGGTCGCGTACCAGCGCTTGATGTTCGGATAATCGTCGAGCGTGAAACCCTGTGCCTGGTGGGTCATGGTCCAGGGGAAGCAGGCGATGTCGGCGATCGAATAGTCATCGCCGGCGACATAGGCGCCGGTCTTGCCGAGTTGGCGGTCGAGCACGCCATAGAGTCGCGCCGCCTCGTCGCGGTAGCGTTCGATCGCATAGGGAATTTTCTCGGCCGCATAGAGCGCAAAATGGCCGTGCTGGCCGAGCATCGGCCCGAGGCCGCCCATCTGCCACATCACCCATTGGATGACGTTCGACCGCGCACGTAACTCCCTGGACAGGAAACGGCCGGTCTTGTCGGCGAGATAGATCAGGATCGCGCCGGTCTCGAACACCGAGAACGGCCCGCCGCCATCGGCCGGCTGATGGTCGACGATCGCGGGGATGCGGTTGTTCGGACTGATCGCCAGGAATTCGGGCCGGAACTGCTCGCCGGCGCGGATGTTCACCGGGATCACCTTGTACGGCAGGCCCAGCTCCTCCAGCATGATCGAGATCTTCCAGCCGTTCGGCGTCGGCGCGTAGTGCAGATCGATCATCGGCGTCCATTCCCCATCACAAAGCCTCTTGTTGTTCTGTACCTGCACTCTAGGACATGGCACACAGGCGCTCAATCCGAACCCACCGGGAGGCTCCCATGCTGTTTCCAACCACGATCGCAGGCTCCCTGCCCAAGCCGGAATGGCTGGCCGAGCCGAACATGCTGTGGGCTCCCTGGAAATCCGAAGGCACCGAGCTCGCCCGCGCCAAACGCGACGCGACCGTGCTCGCGGTCAAGCTACAGGAAGATGCCGGCGTCGACATCGTCACCGAGGGCGAACAGGGGCGCCAGCACTTCGTGCATGGTTTCCTGGAGCGGATCGAAGGCATCGATTTCGCCCACAAGGTCGAAATGGGCATCCGCAAGGACCGCTACAAAGCCATGGTGCCGCAGGTGGTCGCACCGCTTCAGCTCAAGGGCCGTGTCCACGAGGGTGAGGCACGCGCCGCGCGCGCCCACACCAGGAACCGGCTGAAATTCACGATGCCCGGCCCGATGACGATCATCGACACCATCGCCGACAAATATTACGGCGACCGCGTCAAGATGGCGTTTGCCTTCGCCGAGCTGTTGAACCAGGAAGCCAAGGCGTTGCAGGCCGATGGCGTCGACATGATCCAGTTCGACGAGCCTGCGTTCAACGTCTACATGGACGAGGTCCGCGACTGGGGCATCAAGGCGCTGGAGCGCGCCGCCGAGGGTCTCACCTGCGCCACCGCCGTGCACATCTGCTACGGCTACGGCATCAAGGCCAACACCGACTGGAAGCAGACGCTTGGCGGCGAATGGCGCCAGTACGAAGAGACCTTCCCTGTCATCGACAAGAGCACGATCCAGCAAGTCGCGATCGAATGCCGCAACTCGAAAGTGCCGATCGAACTGCTCGCCGCGCTCCCCGGCAAGATCGTCCAGGCCGGCGTGATCGATGTCGCCAGCGACGAGATCGAAACCCCTGAGGATGTCGTCAAGGTGATCGAGGCGGTCGCGAAGCATGTGCCGAAGAGCAACATCATCGCGACCACCAATTGCGGCATGGCGCCGATGCGGCGGGATATCGCCGAAGCCAAGCTGATCGCACTCGGTGATGGTGCGAAACTGGCACGGCAGCGGCTCGGGTGATGCCGAGCGCGACCCGCTCAATGCCTGCAAGACGTTGGTCACGCAGGCAAGAGGCTTCCGTCGTCCTGAGGAGCGCGTAGCGCGTCTCGAAGGATGAATCGGCCCGGCTGGTGGCCGTCAATCCTTCGAGGCTCGCTCCGCTCGAGGACGGAATTGCCCCGAATTCGCGCTAACGTGCAGCACCGGCCGATAACCGGACTGAAATGCACGAACGGTCGACGGCGGCGTCAGCAACATCGCTGGCGCACTCACCTCGGCCCGCTCGTAACCGGCGAACGACCACCGCAAGGTCTTTCCATTGGCGACGAGATGGCTTTGGTCGCTCGCCTGCACCATCGTCCCGTCGGGCAATTCGTTGATAGGCACCGGCAACGGATGCAGCCGCTTCTGCCGGCGATCCAGCCGCTCGGCGTGCAGCACCGCATCCATCGCCTTGACCTTGAGATCACCCACGCCGTTGCCCTGCTCCCAGGCCGCACGAAACCGCTTGGCGTCGTCGCGGCGGCAGTAGAAGCAGGGCCGGTGCCCGGCCGCAAACGCGGTGGCCTCATCGAGGAAGAACAACTCGGTCCAGCTCTGCTGGCTCATCACCTTGCGTCGTCTGCCCCTGAATTCGCAGACGCAGGTGAGCCACGCCGGCGACGACCAACGCTTGTTCAAAAGCGTTCGGGTCGCGGGATCGTGGATGATACCGCGATTGCCGGTGAAGGTGCCGCGGTGCGCGGACGCGACGATCTCGCCTGTCGGTGTGACGCGGTTTTGCAGGGGCATGGCACAGCTCTAACCACGATCGTCATTGCGAGGAGCGCAAGCGACGAAGCAATCCATCATACCGCATATGCGGAAGCATGGATTGCTTCGCTGCGCTCACAATGACGGCTACCTCATGCCGCCCCATCCCGGATCGGTGGCTGGAACGACAACGCAGTGTCCCACGGGAAGAAGATCCAGGTGTCCTGCGACACCTCGGTGATGAAGGTATCGACCAGCGGGCGTCCCTTGGGCTTGGCGTAAACCGTGGCGAAATGCGCGTCCGGCAGCATCTCGCGCACCAGCTTGCCGGTCTTGCCGGTGTCGACCAGGTCGTCGACGATCAACAGCCCCTTGCCGGTGCCGCCGCCGAGCTTGGCGGTCTGCTCCGAAATGCCCTTGAGCACTTTGAGGTCGCCCTGCTTGTCATGGTCATAGCTGGCGACGCAGACCGTATCGATGATCCGCAAGCCGAGCTCGCGCGCCACGATCGCCGCCGGCACCAGCCCGCCGCGGGTGATCGCGACCACCGCATGGAACGGGCCGACTTCATTGAGCCGCCAGGTCAGCGCCCGGCAGTCCCGGTGGAATTGATCCCACGACACCGGGAACGGCCTGCCGGCCCGCTCCTGCGCACTTGGTTCAGAACTTTTCTCGACCATGTCGTCTCAACCCGCCGGCTTCTTCTGCGCGGCCTGCACCTGCTTCAGCATCTCCTTCACCGCGGTCATCGCCGCGGCGAGCTTTTCCGGATCGCGCGAACGGACCACCAGATTGGTGTTCGGCTTCTGGTTCTCGTCCTGGAACGGATAGCTGCCGATAATGGTGTCGGGATGAGCTTCCGCGATCGCCCGCAGCGGGCCGCCGATGTCGCCTTCCCGCGCGTCGGCACGGACCGAATCCGACAACATCCGCACGCCCGACTTCAAGGTCGGCGCCACGATGTCCATCATCGCCTGCATGATGGTCGGAATGCCCGCCATCACGATGACATTGCCGAGCTTGAAGCCCGGCGCCAGGATGGTCGCGCTCTGGATCAGCTCGGCACCGTCGGGCACCCTGGCCATCCGCAGCCGTGCCTCGTTGAGGTCCTGCTCGCTCCAGCGCTCCCGGAAGCGGGCCACCACGTCAGGGTGATGGTGAATATCGACCCCGAACGCCTTCGCCACGCTGTCGGCGGTGATGTCGTCATGGGTCGGTCCGATGCCGCCGGTCGTGAACACGTAGGTGTACCTATGCCGCAGCGCATCAAGGGCGGACACGATGTCGGCCTCGTCGTCGGCGACGACGCGAACCTCCTTCAGGTCGATGCCGATATTGGTCAGGTACTCGGCGATGAAGCCGATGTTCTTGTCCTTGGTCCGGCCGGACAGGATCTCGTCGCCGATCACCAATATCCCTGCCGTGACGATCTCGCTCATGGTCTCATTCCTTAAACTTGATGCCCTGACATTGCCGGTCCAATGCCTTGATGTCACGGGGTCTTGCCGCCGAATTAAGCAGACCTCAGCCGGTTTTTCGGGCAGGCCTTCCTGGCTACCCCTAGCAAATGCCACAAGCCAATGCATATCGCGCTGGCCCGGCCCTTGCTACCATCCCATCAAGTCATGCACTGTGTCACATGGCTTGGGAGGGCAGTCAGGGTATATGGCAGTCGCGTTCGATGAGATGAACGGCCTCGGCGAGGATCTCCGCCCGGCCTACCAGGAGCTCTCCCGCTGGCTCAAAGAGACGCCGCCGGACGCGCTCGAATATCGGCGCCAGGAAGCGGAGCTCTTGTTCCGCCGGATCGGCATCACCTTCGCGGTCTATGGCGATGCCGAGGCCCAGGAGCGGCTGATCCCGTTCGACGTCATTCCCCGCATCATGTCCGCGACCGAATGGACGCTGCTGGAGAAGGGCCTGAAGCAGCGCGTGCTCGCGCTCAACCTGTTCCTCAAGGACATCTATCACGGCCGCGACATCCTGCGCGCCAACATCATCCCGGAAGACCTGATCTTCCAGAACCCGGTGTTCCGGCCGGAGATGAACGGCCAGGAAGTGCCGCACGACATCTACGTCCACATCGCCGGCATCGACATCATCCGCACCGATCCCGACAATTTCATCGTGCTGGAGGACAATGCGCGGACGCCGTCCGGCGTGTCCTACATGCTGGAAAACCGCGAGATCATGATGCGGCTGTTTCCGGACCTGTTCGCGCGGCATCGTGTAGCACCCGTAGAGCGCTATCCGGACGAACTGTTGTCGGCACTGCGCTCGGTGGCGCCGCACAGCGCCTCCGCCGAACCCACGGTCGCGTTGATGACGCCCGGCGTCTACAATTCAGCCTATTACGAGCATTCGTTCCTCGCCGACAAGCTCGGCATCGAGCTGGTCGAGGGGCGCGACCTCATCGTCAAGAACGACGAGGTGTTCATGCGTACCACCGAGGGGTTGAAGCGGGTCGACGTGATCTACCGTCGCGTCGACGACGACTTCCTCGATCCCCTCACCTTCCGGCCGGATTCCGCGCTCGGCGTGCCCGGGCTGATGTCGGCCTATGCGGCCGGCAACATCACGCTCGCCAACGCGGTCGGCACCGGCATCGCCGATGACAAGGCGATCTATTCCTACATGCCCGACATCGTGAAGTTCTATCTCAGCGAGGAGCCGATCCTGAAGAACGTGCAGACCTGGCGCTGCCGCGAACCGCAGGATCTGTCCTACGTGCTCGATAACCTCGCCGACCTCGTCGTCAAGGAGGTGCACGGCTCGGGCGGCTACGGCATGCTGATCGGCCCCGCCGCCACCAAGGCGACCATCGAGGCGTTCCGCGACAAGCTCAAGCGCGAGCCTGAAGGCTTCATCGCCCAGCCGACGCTGGCGCTGTCGACCTGCCCGACCTGCACCGACAAGGGCCTCGCGCCGCGCCATGTCGACCTTCGCCCGTTCGTGCTGACCGGCTCGACCCACACCACCATCGTGCCCGGCGGGCTCACTCGTGTGGCGCTGAAGGAAGGCTCACTCGTGGTCAATTCGAGCCAGGGCGGCGGTACCAAAGACACCTGGATACTGAGCGAGTAGTTGAAAGCATGCTGTCGCGCACCGCTGAAAACCTGTTCTGGCTGGCCCGTTACGTCGAACGGGCCGAATATCTCGCGCGCACGATCGACGCCACGTTGCGCGTCACGGCGCTGCCGGCGGCCTATATCGGCAAGACCAACGAGTGGGATTCCGCACTGCTCACCGCCGGCGTCGGCGCGACCTTCTACGATCACTACCAGGAGGCCAACCAGCAGAACGTCGTCGAATATCTATCCTTCTCGTCGGAGAACCCCTCCTCGATCAAGAATTGCATCGAGGCGGCGCGGCTGAACTCGCGCTCGGTACGAACCGCGCTGACCTCGGAGATGTGGGACACCATCAATTCCTCCTGGATCGAGTTGCAGGCAGTGTGGAGCAAGGGCGGCACCGGCAGCCGCGAGGAGCTGGCCAGGTTCCTGCGCTTCGTGCAGGAGACCTCGCTGCGCTTCGACGGCTCGGCCTACCGCACCATGCTGCGCAACGACGCCTATTGGTTCTCGCGGCTGGGCGTCCATCTCGAGCGCGCCGACAACACCGCGCGGATTCTCGACGTCAAGTATCACATGTTGTTGCCCGAGGAGGAGCATGTCGGCGGCCCGCTGGATTACTACCAGTGGACCTCGATCCTGCGCTCGGTGTCGGCAACCACGGCCTATCACTGGGTCTACCGGGAAACCCTGAAACCCTGGCTGATCGCCGACCTGCTGATCCTCAACGACACGCTGCCGCGGTCGCTGGCCAGCTGCTACAGCAATCTGGTGCGCAACCTCGACCAGATCGGCGTCGCCTATGGCCGCCAGGGCGCCGCCCAGCGCCACGCCCGCGGCATCCGGAACCGGCTCGAGCACAGCAACATGGATGACATCTTCCAGCACGGCGTGCACGAATTCATCCAGGAATTCATCGCCGACAACTCACGGCTGGGCGAGATCGTCACCAAGCAGTATTTGATATAGGCCGAAGATGTGAATTCGGCGCCGTCTGCGGGCACTGTCCTCACCGCTCCCGGAGGGAGAGGTCGGATCGCGTTTTGCGATCCGGGTGAGGGAATTCGGTCTACCGAGGGCCTTGACCCCTCACCCGAACTGCTTCGCAATTCGACCTCTCCCGATGGGAGAGGTATAATCCCGTTGCCGTCAGCTCTGATCTGACCTACTGGAAACGCACATGCGCCTGCGGATTGCCCATACCACCACCTATCGCTACGAGCCGGCGGCTTCGGGCGTGATCCAGATTCTGCGGATGACGCCGGGCAGCCATGACGGCCAATATGTCGCCAATTGGCAGATCGACGTCTCGACCGACTCCCGGCTCGATACCCATGAGGACGCGTTCGGCAACGTCACCCATGTGCTGACGCATGGTGCGATCAGCGACCTCACCATCCATTGCGAGGGCCTGGTCGAAACCCATGACACCGGCGGCGTGCTCAAGGGCACCGACGAACGGTTTCCGCCGAGCCTGTTCCTGCGGCCCACGCCATTGACCGACCTCAACCCGGCAATGACGGCCTTGGTGCGCGAACTGCGCGCGGAAGCCGGCAGCGACGTGCTCGGCTTCCTGCATGCGCTGATGGTCCAGGTCTACGAGCACATGACCTTCGACGAAGACCCGACCAACAGCGCCACGTCGGCGTCCGAGGCGTTCGCGCTCAAGCGCGGCGTCTGTCAGGACTACGCCCACATCCTGATCGCCTGCGCGCGCGCCGGCGGGGTTCCGGCGCGGTTCGTCTCCGGCCACTTCCTGCGCTCCGACGGCATGGTCAACCAGCAGGCCGGCCACGCCTGGGCGGAGGCCTACGTGCCCGACCTCGGCTGGATCGGCTTCGACGCCGCGAACGGCATCTGCACCACCGACGCGCATGCCCGCGTCGCGATCGGCCTCGACTATCTCGGCGCCGCGCCGGTCCGCGGCACCCGCTATGGCGGCGGCAACGAGACGCTGACGGTTGCGGTCAAGGTCGATCAGGCCGGCCGCCCCGGGCAGTGGCAGAGCCAGACCCAGTCGTAGGCACCGCTCTCTCCCCGTCATTCCGGGGCTCGCGTAGCGAGAGCCCGGAATGACGACGGTAAGATACGAGCGTGCTATCATTGCGGCCGTATCAATCCGAACCATCGGGACACACCATGGCAACCGTCAAACTGCTTTCCGACGACGAACTCTCGGCCGAGGCCCGCGCCGTCTTCGACGACATCCGCAAGGTGCGGAAATCGGACTTCGTCAACAATTTCTGGCGCGCGCTCGCGCATGATCCGAAGACGCTGCGGCGGACCTGGGAGAGCATCAAGGAGGTGATGGCGCCGGGCGCGCTCGATCCGAAGGTCAAGGAGATGCTCTACGTCGCGGTCTCGGTGGCCCATGGCTGCAGTTACTGCATCCATTCGCACACCGCGGCCGCCCGCGCCAAGGGCATGACCGACGCCGAGCACCAGGAAATGCTGGCGATCATCGGCATGGCCGCCGAGACCAACCGGCTCGTGACCGCGCTCGGCGTGCCGGTGGACGATGCGTTCCTCGTGGATGCACCGGCGGGACGAAGCCAGGAGACGTGACGACTCCGCTCAGGTCCGTAGGATGGGTAGAGCGCAGCGAAACCCATCACCTTATCTTCCGTGCGGAGACATGATGGGTTTCGCTGCGCTCTACCCATCCTACGCATGCGTTATTTGTCCAGCCAGACATCCTCGAAGCGCAGATTGTTGTACTGGCTGTTGTCGTGCGGATGAAAGTTCTTCACGTAAGGCTGCCAACAATTGCCGGCCGATGAGTGCAGGATGACCGGCCGCGCGGCATCGTCGACCAGCAGGCGCTCGATGTCGAACACGATCTTGCGCCGCTTGTCCTTGTCGACCTCGCGCGACTGCGCGGCGAGCAATCTGTCGACCTCGGCATTGCAGTACTGGGTGTAGTTGCGCTCCGAATTGCAGGAATAGTTCTCGACCAGATTGCCGTCGGGATCGTCGACGCTGACGCCGGTGACATTGAGGCCGATCGTGTAATCCTTGCGCTGCAGCCGCGAGTACCAACGCGGCGTGTCCAGGATGTCGAGCTCGGCCACGATGTAGATCTTCTTGAGCTGGTCGGCGAGGATCACGGCCGGGTCGCGATAGGTCGGCAGATTGCGGGTCTGGATCTTGATCGACAGCGGCTTGCTGTCGCTGTAGCCGAGCTTCTGCATGATCGCCTGTGCGTCCGCGAGGTTCTTCGCGGTGTCGGGGCCGTAGCCCATCAGCGTCGACAGCACGTCGTCCGGCATGCCCCACTCGCCTTCGGGCCTGGCCTGCATCGCACCGCCGAGCCGTCCCGTGCCCTCGAACAAAATGCTGTTGAAAGCCTTGCGATCGAGCGCCAGTGACATCGCCTTGCGGATATCCGGATCGTCGAACGGCGGATTGACGCGGTTGACCAGGAGATTGATCTGTAGATTGGTCGAAGTCATCTCGCAGATCGCGTTCGGCGCCCGCGCCTTGACGTCCTTCATCAGGGGAATGCTGACGTCGGACGGAAAGGTGATGTCGTAATCGCCGGTCGCGAATGCCAGCATGCGCGTGGCGCGGCTGTCGATCGAGCGCACCGTGATCTCGTCGAGATACGGCCGGTCCTTCTTGAAGTAATCGGGATTGCGGACCAGACGGATCGAATCGCCGCGCCGGAACTCGACGAATTTGAACGGCCCGGTGCCGACCGGCTTGGTGCGCATCACCTGCTGCGGCACATGACAGGGATAGACCACCGAGAAGGCGCTCGCGAGCAGCGCCAGCAGGCCCGGTTGCGGCTCGGTCAGCTCGAAGGTCGCCTCATCGTCGCCATTGATGCTGACATCTCTGAGCTTCGTGTACCAGACCTTGCGCGGATTGCGCTTGAAGTCCTGGGTCTTGGACTCCTGCGTCTCGCTCTTGCCGATCAGCATCCGCCAGGTGCACTGGACATCCTTGGCCGTGAACGGCTGGCCGTCATGCCATTTTACGCCGTGATGCAGCCTGAACGTCAGTCTGGTGTTGGTCGGGTCCCACGACCAGCTCTCGGCGAGGTCCGGGATGACGGTGTCGATGCTCTCGTGCACCTTGGCCGGATCGAACACCACGAGGTTGTTGAACACCGCAGCGAACGGCATCACCGAGGCGATGGTGGATTCCTCGAGCAACGAGGTCGAGGGCGGATTGTCGTTGTGATAGAGCCGCAGCGTGCCGCCCTTCTTCTGCGCCGATGCAGGGCCCGCCGCGATTGCCGCGACGCCCAATACCATGACGCACGCGGCCAATTTGAACGACATTCTCGCCTCCCGGAATTCTTGTTGTTCTTGTCGATTGCGGGCAGTCGACCACAATGCCCGGTGGCTCGCAATGACAGCGAACCCGGATCATTGCCGGCTGCGCGCAACGCAGAGCGAGACTGGCTAAACTCCGAACAATGGGCAGCAGGAACAGACCCATGCGGGCCTTGTCCGCGGTCCGGCCCCCGTCGCACGTCCCGTCACGGGGAATTGGGGTTGGATGCAACGTCGAAATTGGCTACACGTTTGGCGCCGAGAACCTCGGACCGTTGGGGACTGGAAATGACCTATTGCTGCGGAATTCTGGTGCGCGACGGCCTCGTCATGATCGCCGATACCCGCACCAATGCCGGCCTCGACAACGTCTCGACGTTCCGCAAGCTGCACATCTTCGAAAAGTCCGGCGAGCGCATCATGGCGATCGCCAGCGCCGGCAACCTCGCGATCAGCCAATCGGTACTCTCGACCCTGACCGAGGGCATGGAAGACCCGCACACCGGCGAACTCGAGACGCTGATGAACGCGCCCACCATGTTCCAGGCGGCGCAACGGATCGGTCGCGCGATCCGCGCGGTGCACGCCACCGAGGGCGACGCGCTGCGCGCCGAGGACATCTCCTTCGACGTCTCGTTCCTGTTCGGCGGCCAGATCAAGGGCTCGCGGATGCGCCTGTTCATGGTCTACACCGCCGGCAATTTCATCGAATGCACCACCGACACGCCCTATTTGCAGATCGGCGAGCACAAATACGGCAAGCCGGTGCTGGACCGCGCCATGCACTACGACGTCGAACTCTATGAGGCGCTCAAAACGGGGCTGATCTCGATGGATTCGACGATGCGCTCGAATCTCGGCGTGGGCCTGCCGATCGACGTGCTGGTGGTGCGCACCGATGCCTGCGAGGCCGACCTCAACCACCGCATCGAGGCCGGCGAGCCATATTTCCACGATCTGCGCTCGCGCTGGTCGGCGGCGCTGCGCGCCGCGCACCAGAACATTCCGCGGCCGCCTTACAAGAACGAGACCGA
Source organism: Bradyrhizobium sp. UBA2491 (assembly GCF_002341725.1). Lineage (NCBI taxonomy): Bacteria > Pseudomonadati > Pseudomonadota > Alphaproteobacteria > Hyphomicrobiales > Nitrobacteraceae > Bradyrhizobium > Bradyrhizobium sp. UBA2491. The sequence goes on along the minus strand of NZ_DDOP01000050.1, from coordinate 53,327 downwards.
AGCAAAAACCAAGTAAGAGGAAACTGAGAGATGACTGAAGCAGCCAGCAAGATTGCACTCGTCACCGGCGCCGGCACCGGCGTCGGACGCGCGGCGTCGCTCGCCTTGATGGACAAGGGCTATACCGTGGTGCTGGTCGGGCGCCGCCTGGAGATGCTGGAGGAGACCGCCAAGCTCGGCCCGGCCGGCAAGAGCCTGTGCGTCACCGCCGACATGGCCAACCCGGCGGCGATCGCCGCGCTATTCGACAAGGTCAAGGCAACCTACGGCCGGCTCGACGTGCTGTTCAACAACGCCGGCATGGGCGCGCCGCCGGTGCATTTCGAAGACCTGGCCCTCGAACAGTGGCAGGCCGTCGTCAACACCAACCTCACCGCGCCGTTCCTGTGCACCCAGCACGCCTTCCGCATCATGAAGGACCAGACCCCGCGCGGCGGCCGCATCATCAACAACGGCTCGATCTCGGCGCACGCGCCGCGGCCGTTCTCGGCGGCCTACACCTCGACCAAGCACGCCATCACCGGCCTGACGAAAGCCTCCAACCTCGACGGCCGGATGTACGACATCGCGGTCGGCCAGGTCGATATCGGCAATGCCGCGACCCCGATGACCGACCGCATGGTCAACGGCCCCGGCGTGCTGCAACCGGACGGCACCACCAAGCACGAGCCGCGCATGGATGCGAAGGCGGTCGGCGATGCCGTCGCCTACATGGCCGGCCTGCCGCTCGACGCCAACGTGCTGTTCATGACTGTCATGGCGACCAAGATGCCGTTCGTCGGCCGCGGCTGATCTGCCTCTCCTCCGCTTGCGGCAGAGCGACACGACGGCATGGCCGGGCTTGCCCCTGCCATGCCTCGCATGGGGCGCAGTCAAAAATGTCGAAAACAACCCCATGCAAAGGCGCCAGCGGCTGCCGGCGTCCGACACAAGCGGCTTGACACGTCGGGCAAATCAGCAGTATTTTTCCATTATTCCGAATTTTACAAACACCCTCGCCACGGCGTAGCTCAAATCGAGAGCCATCAGCACCGTCATTGCGAGCGAAGCGAAGCAATCCATCTATCCCCGAGATGATAGATGGATTGCTTCGTCGCTTCGCTCCTCGCAATGACGTGGAGAGAGCGAGCCTACTCCAGCTTCTCCACGTCCCGCAGCGTCGGGAACAGCTTCATCCAGAGCAGCGCGACGGCGATGGTGGCGACGCCGCCGAGCACGGCTGACGGCACGGCGCCGAGCAACGCCGCGGTGACGCCGCTCTCGAACTGGCCGAGCTGGTTCGAGGCGTTGATGAACAGGAAATTGACCGCGCCGACGCGGCCGCGCATCTCGTCGGGGGTGGCGAGCTGCACCAGCGAGAAGCGGATCACGACGCTGATCGTGTCGGCGGCGCCGAGCACCGCGAGCGCCAGCGCGGACAGCCACATCCAGTGCGACAGCGCGAACACCACCGTCGCCACGCCGAACACGATCACGGACTGGAACATGCGCATGCCGACGCGGCGGTTGATGGTGTGCCGCGCCAGCACCATGGTCATCAGCAGCGCACCGACCGCCGGCGCGGCGCGCAAGATGCCGAGGCCGAGCGGACCGGTTTGCAGGATATCGCGCGCATAGATCGGCAACAGCGCGGTGACGCCGCCGAACAGCACCGCGAACAGATCGAGCGAGATGGTGCCGAGGATCGCCGGATTGCTGCGCACGAAGGTGACACCGGCAAACAGATCGTCCGACGATCCGCCGCTCTTCACCGGCGCCTGTTGCAGCCGGCCGATGCCGCCGGTCAAGACAGCGCCGAGCAGCCAGAACACCATCATGATGCCGTAGGGCGCACTCGGCATCAGCGCATAGGCGAAGCCGCCGAGCGCCGGTCCGGTGATGGTCGCGACCTGCGCCGCGCCACTCGAGATCGCGGTCGCCCGCTGCAACGAGCCTTGCGGCGCGATCAACGGCAACACGGCAGCGGTCGCCGGGCTCTCGAACGCGCCGGCGATGCCGAGCACGAAGGTCGCCACGAAGATCTGGATCTCGGAGATGGTGCCGGCAAACGTGCTTCCCGCGAGAAACAATGCGGTCAGCGCTTCCGCGACCTGGCAGGCCTGCACCACGCGCTTGCGCTCGAAGCGATCGGCGGCGTGACCGGCGACGAACACCAGCAACGCGGTCGGCAGGAACTGGACAAGGCCGACCATGCCGAGGTCGAACGCGCTGCCGGTCAGATCATAGATCTGCCAGCCGATCGCGACCGCGCCGATCTGGCTGGAGAAGCGCGACAGGCTGCGCGACAACAGGAAGAACAGGAATGGTCTGTGGCCGAGCAGATCGCGGGCGCCGGCCGGCGTGGCGGTGGGCATGGACGCTGGCGTGGCCGAGCGCCTGCAACTTGTCAATGGCCGCCAAGGGAACGCGCAACAGCATTGCGCTAGGCGACGCCCCCACCCATAATCGCGCGAGGGGTCCCTGGGGGCGTGATGCTGCAATTGCAATCGGCGTTCGGCGTGGTGGCGTTGCTGGTCATCGCCTGGGTGTTGAGCGAGAATCGCAGCATGGTGTCGTTGCGGCAGGCGGCGATCGGGCTCGCGGTGACCGTCGCGACCGCGCTGGTGCTGATCAAGGTGCCGCTGGTGACGCACGCCTTCGGCGTGATCAACGATGCCGTCGGCACCATCGCCGCCGCGACACGCGCCGGCACCGCCTTCGTGTTCGGCTATGTCGGCGGCGGCCCGGCGCCGTTCGATCCCAAGGCGCCTGGCTCGGACTTCATCCTCGCCTTCCAGGCGCTGCCGATCGTGCTGGTCATGAGCGTGCTGACCACGTTGTTGTTCTATTGGCGCGTGCTGCCGCCTGTGGTGCGCGGCATGGCCTGGCTGCTCGAGCGCACGCTCGGCGTCGGCGGCGCGGTCGGGCTGTCGACCGCGGCCAATATCTTCCTCGGCATGGTCGAAGCACCGCTCTTCATCCGTCCCTATCTGGCGCAGCTCAGCCGCAGCGAATTGTTCCTGGTGATGACCGGCGGCATGGCCGGAATCGCCGGCACCGTGCTGGTGCTCTACGCCACGCTGCTGGCGCCGCTGATCCCCGACGCACCCGCGCATTTCGTCATTGCGTCGGTGCTCGGCGCGCCGGCCGCGATCCTGATCAGCCTGATCATGATTCCGGAGACATCGGACAAGCGCACTGGCGGCTCGCTCGACGATCCCGAAATCGAGGTGTCCTCGACAATGGACGCGATCGTCAAGGGCACCGCGGCGGGGCTCGAGCTCTTGATGAACATCATCGCGATGCTGCTGGTGCTGGTCGCGCTGGTCTATCTCGTGAACGCGATCATCGGCCTGCTGCCGGAGATCGGTGGCGCGAAGATCTCGTTGCAGCGTCTGCTCGGCTACGTCATGGCGCCGGTGTGCTGGCTGATGGGCCTGCCCTGGCCGCAGGCGATCACGGCGGGGAGCCTGATGGGTACCAAGACCGTGCTCAACGAGCTGATCGCCTATGTCGACCTGTCGAAGCTCGGCCCCGATGCGCTCGATCCGCGTTCGCGGCTGATCATGCTCTATGCGATGTGCGGCTTCGCCAACTTCGCGAGCCTCGGCATCATGATCGGCGGCCTCGGCATCATGGCGCCGACGCGGCGCGACGAGATCAACGCGCTCGGGCTGAAGTCGATCGTCTCAGGCACGCTGACGACGTGTTTGATGGGCGCGATCGTGGGGGTGCTGACGTGACGACCGTAGTCGTCATTCCGGGGCGCGCGCAGCGCGAGCCCGGAATCCATTTCTCCACGCAGGTTGCGGCCTGATGGATTCCGGGCTCGGCGCTATGCGCCGCCCCGGAATGACGGCCTGAGTTAAGCCTTCAGCTCCACCGTCTTGAACTCGGCCGGCAGGATCACTTCCAGCAGTTCGACGTCGTCGGAGTAGTCCAGGATCATGTGCCGGATGCGCGGCGGCTGGGTCCAGGCGCTGCCTTCTCTCATCAGCGTCTCGCCTTCGCCTTCCATGTAGGTCTTCACCCAGCCCTTGAGCACATAGACCATCTGGAAGTCGACGTCGTGGAAGTGCAGCTTCGAGACCTCATCCGGATTGCACGGTCCCTGCAACCGGATCACATGCGCTTGCGCGAGACCGTTTGAGGCGGCTGATATGCCGAGGTCGCGATACTTGGCATAGGCACGCAAGCCGTCGGCCTTGAAGTCCTCTTCGCGGTGATGGCTGATGGCGATGCGCTGCTTCGGCCGGGCCTTGGTTGCAGCTTTCGGCGCGCCCTTCTTCGCCGCGGTGACACGCCCTTTCGACTTGATGGTCTTACGCGCGGACGATTTGGCTCCGGTCTTGAGCCCGGTCCATTTCTTCTTCACAGCGGTCTTGGCTGCGGATCTTGACGCCGTCTTCTTGGCCATTGTTCGCCTCCCGTCTTTTTCTGATGGACGGAGGCTAACACAAGTCGCGCCACGCGCGGCGGGCAAAGGCGCGCACCGCGCCCTGCCCGTCCTCGCAGATCAATGCAGCCGGAACACGCCGTCGACGGCGCGCAGCTCGGCCGGCTTGACCAGCTTGGAATGCGCCACCGTCACCGAGAACAGCGGGCCCTCCAGCTTGTCCTGCCAGAAAGCGAGGAAATCCTGTAGCGCCGGAAATTTCGGAAACAGGTCGTAGTTCTGCCAGACATAGGTCTGTAGCAACGAGGGGTGATCGGGCATCCGGTAAAGAATTTGCGCCGTCGTCAGCCCGTACCCCAGCAACTGCTTCCGGAAATCGTCGGAAACAACCCCACCAACTCGCGAGACCATGCCAACCTCCTGTGAAGGAGCGCATTCACATGGTGGCCGACCTCCCCGCCGGACCACCGGCACTGGATGCGCTCACATGAGAGAAATGTGACGCACGCGACTGGCCCATCTCAAGCCCAAATGTTTAATAGGTTGTTGAAATTTCGTGCGTTGGCAGCAGCTTACCGCATCTGCTAATAGCCCTCAGAGCCCCGTCGGAGGGCATTAAGGATGCCGAAATGATCTCGGCTTCCTGCTGGCAACCGTCACATACGAGTGCCAATTTTTCTGCTAGAGGCACTTGCCCGCCGTCAAGGCTTGGCCTATCTCCTGCCCAACCAGTCTGGCACTCGCCGGACTGGACTGCTAACTCTCCAAAAATCTACAGCATATGCAAACGTTTAGGAGGACTGCATGAAATTCCGTCCGCTTCACGACCGCGTCGTGGTTAAGCGTATCGACGCCGAAGAGAAGACCGCTGGCGGCATCATCATTCCGGACAGTGCCAAGGAAAAGCCCTCGCAGGGCGAAGTCATCGCCGTCGGCCCGGGCGGCCGCGACGAAGCTGGCAAGCTGATCCCCATCGACGTCAAGGTCGGCGACCGCGTCCTGTTCGGCAAGTGGTCCGGCACCGAGGTCAAGATCGACGGCGAAGACCTGCTGATCATGAAGGAAAGCGACATCATGGGCGTGCTCGACGTCCCCGCTTCCAAGAAGAAGGCGGCCTAAGCGCCCCCTCTCCCTCCCAGGTTAAACCTCTCAAGGAAAAACTCAGATGGCAGCTAAAGAAGTCAAATTCTCCGTCGAGGCGCGCGACAAGATGCTGCGCGGCGTCGACGTTCTCGCCAACGCGGTGAAGGTCACCCTCGGTCCGAAGGGCCGCAACGTGGTGCTCGAGAAGTCGTTCGGCGCTCCCCGCATCACCAAGGACGGCGTCACCGTCGCCAAGGAGATCGAGCTCGAGGACAAGTTCGAGAACATGGGC